>NZ_JBANFL010000006.1:0-249060 GCF_037154135.1 Sphingobium aquiterrae | reverse complement strand
ATCGATCCGAACAGCCCCCGCCTGGTCCCGGCCTGATCAACCCCACCCCCGACGCCAATCGTCGGGCAGCAGATCAGCTGCTCGCCGAAACCCGCTCGATCCGCAGATCCATGGCCTCGCGTCCGATAACGGCGACGAACCGGGAGCCTTCCGGAACGAACCATTGGGTCCGGTAGGCGAGGACGGCGCGCAGGCGCTCGAGCAGGGCCGCTTCATCGCCCAGAAGGAGACGGGTCGCCATTTCCTGCGCATCGAGCAGGAAACGATCGTGCTGCGTATCCCAGCTATCAGCCTCGCGATCGTCGCTGGCGCAAAAGCAGGCGCCGTCGAGCAGATCGACCAGTTCGGCAGGCGTGACGGCCGTGGGTGCCGCCAGGAGAATATTAGCCTCCTCGAAGCTCCAGAAGAGGCCATCGTCATATTCGATGGCGACAGGCGCCGGTATATGAAGCGTTTCAGGGGCGGGGCCGGAAATCGTCAGCACGAGATCCAGTCGCTCGACCGTGCCGCTGTCGATACCGGGAAGGTCCGACCCACCGAGCACAAGCGTCTCGCCCCCCTTGTCGATCTCGAAGCGGAGATCAGTGATCCGGGGAAGCCGGTCATACCAGCCATAGCCCACCATCACCTCGTCGGATTCGGCGAGCCGTCCCTCATAGCGGCCGTCCTTCGAGAGCGCGAATGCAGCGCACTGCTCGAGCGGTGGCCCAAAATCATCGATCAGGACGAGATCGTCCGTCGAGGTCAGGTGCTGGCGACCGGACCCGCTATTGTAGTCGGCGACCGCCGGCGTCCATGAGAATAGCTCACCCCGTGCCTCGGGAAGCTGAACATCGAGATCGGCCGCCTCTCGCCAGTCCGCGAAGGCCAGACGATGACTGCCGAGCGCCTGGATATGCCGGTAGATGGCGAGGCGGATCGCCGCGCGCAGGCTCTGCAGCGCGCCATTCTCGACCATCTCCTTGCGGGCCGGGAGTACGAGCTGCAATTCCGGAGCATCGACGATGTCGATCTTGGCCGCCCAGTGGCGATCCTTTTCCGCGACCGTCGGAAGGAGCGACGCGACAGTCACGCCATGGAAGTTGATGCTCGGGCTGAAATGCCGGTGAAGATAGTTGCGATAGATGCCGATGCGGACGCCGTCCTGCTCGACGACCGTCTCTGCGCCCTTCAGCCAGTCCTCGCGGAGCAGATCCTGGCCGTCGAGCCGAACCGGAAGCGGGCAATAACGCGCGGCGCTTTGTGCAATAGTCTCGAGTGACTTGAGCCATTGCGCGTCAATCGGCACCCGGATCTCGGTTCCGAACGGGTGGGTGCAGGGCGCAACGGCGATGGGCGCGCCGGACTCCCAATCGCCTGAAGCGATGCGGATCGACCAGCCCTCGCCAGTCGAGCGCGGGCAGGAGCGAATCTCGACATCGCGACCGGCAAGGCTGAACACGCCCATGCCGGCAGGATCCTCCCGCCGCGCGATCTCGTCACCCCAACCCGACCGACCGAGGGCGAGAATGACCGATGGATCCTCGATCCCGGCGCCATCGTCGGCAATGGCGAGAAACGCAGTCCCATCGGCGTCGAAGACCTTGAGGTCGACCGCGCTCGCACCCGCCCGGCGTGCGTTCTGGATAAGCTCGGAGAGAATATCGCCGAGCGTGTTATTGAAGAGGCGGGTGACTCTGGTGACGGCGGCAGGATCGACCTGGCTGTTGATCGTGGCGGGAAGGGACATCTGGGGCTCCTCGACAAGTGGAAATTCTCCGCCTGCAGTCCCCCTCCCCTTTTCCCGGACCGCCGAAGGGCGCGATCGAAGCCCTCAATAATCCTCGGCGAGCATGATCGTGAGCACGCGCCGCGTGAGCGATGCGTCCGCTGGATCTTCCGATCCGAATTCGAGGGCGGGATCATAATAGTCGATCTTGAAGAAGATGCGTTCGCCCCGAAGATCGAAGGCGCCGAAGTCTCGTTCCGGGCCGTCGCCGGGGCCAAAGTCATACCGGCGGACGGCGGCGAGGAGTTCAGCCTGGGCAATGATTTCACGAACCGCGTCTTCTTCGCCTGCGAGACGAGCGAGGCAGGCGCGGGTCACGACAAGGCGAGCGGTCGGATCGAAACCCTGGCGGCAACGGTCGTTCAAACGGGCGATCTGTTCTGTAACGGAGGTGGTCATGCTGCCTCCTTCAGGCCGGCGTTGAACTGCTCGAGCCACTCCGCCATGGCCGGACGGTCGGGGAGCGGGACATGGGCCGCCACATCCTGGAACCGGATGAGGTCGGCAGGCGCGTCGTGGATGATCGCGTCGATGTCGGCGGCCGGCAGCAACTCTTCGGCGCGGATGAAATCGGTCATGCGCCCGGGCCGCGTGCGCGTCGAGCGGCGCCACAGGCCCTCGACGGTCCTGAGACGCGGGGCCGCTCTCGCCTCGACCAGCACAATGAGGCGCAGGCACCAGGACGGAAGGGCGCGAACTTCGTCCGGCTTCATCGCCCCGCAGATGAAGCAGCTCGATTTTGGCGGGACGGGAAGCTGAGCGGCTTCGATCCGGGCGATGCAGGCCGCGCGATCCCAGCCCCAATCGCGCAGAGGGTAGCGGCATTCGAAAAGATCGCTCGTGATGGTCGAGGCATGGGTATAGCGCCGCGTGTCAGCCGGCGATGCGTCGTAACCGATAAGGCGAACGACCTTCTGCCCGCGCGCCCAGGCCTCCTTGGCCGGTTCCCACTGCTTGAGAAAGGCGTCCTGCGGGGCGACCTTCCATTTGAGCGAGCACGAATGGCGCCCCAGCGAAATGCTCGGCAAGGTGGCGTTCGTCAGAACGTTGGACAGCAGATCGAAATAGGGCGGCCAATGCTTGAAGCGGCGCGGTGTGTAGCGCACCGTCACATAGGGAATTCCTCGCGCCGCCATCCAGGCGGCGATCATCTTCTGATAGGCATAAGTTTCCGGTTTCTCGACGCCGGGATCCCCCGTGATCACGAGGTCAGGCGGCGTGCCCCGGCTTTCAAGTTCGAGAAGAAGCGCGGTGCTGTCGACACCGATGCCATAGGCCAGGACGACGGGTTGCGGCGCATCGACGCGAATATAATCGAGCGGGCGCGCGGGGCTGGGGCCGGCCTCGGCCGGGATTGAGGTGAGATCGCGCATGGGGATATCCAAATGGGCTTGAGCAGAGCTTTGGCTCGATCACTCCTTCCCACTCCCCTCTCACCTGGACGGCTCCGGCATCGATCCACGTCCATGAGATACTGTTGCGCGCCATCAGTCGTGGCAGCCTGATTTCGCTATTGGCACCGCCGGCGAACAACAGACGTCATCGGCGGGGTTTTGCGGAAAAGTGCGCTCAGCCTCGAACCATTCCCGTAATCCGTCGCATCGCCGCTGATGTAGAAAGCCGCCCACGCCCCATCCTGGGCACCGGCGATCCAGCTCCTTTCGGACTCGGCATAGCAGCAAGCCGTCACGCCCTCGTCCAGACCCGGTCAGTCGAAGGCACTCAAACGGCCATAAATGTCTGCCAGTTCGTTCTGGATACCGAGACGCGCGGGGCCATTGGGCATCATGCCTTCTGTCGTGGCGGAACCAGAGTCCCATCGATCGAGGCGAGGATTTCCGCCGGAGCAATGACCGGTCGATCCGTTTCGACCCGCTCCGAATAGCGATCGACCAGTTGATCGACATGCGGGCGGAGCAGGACAGTGAAACGCACCAGTTCCTCCATCACGTCGACGATCCGGTCGTAATAGCTCGACGGCTTCATCCGCCCGGCCTCGTCGAACTCGGTGAAGGCTTTGGCGACGCTCGACTGGTTGGGGATGGTGAACATCCGCATCCAGCGGCCGAGGACGCGCAAGCTGTTCACGCTGTTGAACGATTGTGAACCTGCGGAGACCTGCATGACGGCAAGGGCGCGACCCTGCGTCGGGCGCATGCCCTTCAAAGCCAGCGGCAGGTGATCGATCTGCGATTTCATGATCCCGGTGATCTGGCCGTGCCGTTCCGGGCTGCACCAGACCTGGCCCTCGGACCAGAGCGCATGCGCCCGCAGTTCGTGAACCGCCGGATGATCGTCATCCTGGACCTGATCGGGCATCGGCAAATCAGAGGGATCGAAGATCCGCGTTTCGCAGCCGAAGAACTGGAGCAGACGCGCCGCCTCTTCCACCACAAGCCGCGAATAGGACCGTTCGCGCAAGGATCCGTAGAGCAGCAGGATGCGCGGCGGCGGATTGAGATCCCCCAGGCCCAGGGCTGGACGCCGATGAACATAGTCGGGCTTGAGCGCTGGAAGACGGTCGGGATCGGCAAGCGTCCGCAATCGGCTGTGGTTCGTCTCGTTCATGCCCGGACCTCCGCCGGCACGCTGTCGGGGAACCAGCGCCGCCCGAACCAGAAGGCGGCGTTGACCAGCAGGATCAGCACCGGAACCTCGACCAGCGGCCCGATCACCGCAGCGAAGGCGACCGGCGAGGCCAGTCCAAAGGCGGCGATGGCGACCGCAATCGCCAGCTCGAAATTGTTGCCCGCGGCCGTGAACGCCACCGCCGTCGTGCGCGGATAGTCGCTCTCGATCAGCTTGCCCATGAAGAAGCTGATGCTGAATTGAACCACGAAGTAGATGGTGAGCGGGATGGCGATCCGCAGTATGTCACCCGGCAGTGTCACGATCTCATTGCCCTTGAGGCTGAACATGGCGACGATAGTGAACAGCAGCGCGACGAGCGTGATCGGGCCGATCCTGGGCAGAAAGCAGGTTTCATACCATTCATTGCCTCTGGCTTGAACGAGCCATTTGCGGGTGAGAAATCCAGCCAGAAAGGGAATGCCGAGATAGATCAGCACCGCCTCGGCGATGGTCCAGAAGCTGACATGGATAACGCTGCCCTCCAGCCCGAGCAGCGGCGGCAAAAAGGCGAGGAAGAACCAGGCGTAAACGCTGAAGAACAGGATCTGAAAGATTGAATTGAACGCGACCAGCGCAGCCACATACTGGTTGTCGCCCTTGGCGAGATGGTTCCAGACGATGACCATGGCAATGCAACGGGCGAGGCCGATGAGGATCAGGCCTGTCATATATTCCGGCTTGTCGCTGAGGAAGATGACGGCGAGCGCAAACATCAGCACCGGGCCGATGATCCAGTTCTGGATCAGCGAGATCGCCAGCACCCGCTTGTCTTCGAACACGCGCGGCAGTTCCTCATAGCGCACCCGCGCGAGCGGCGGATACATCATCAGGATCAGGCCGATGGCGATGGGCAGGTTGGTGGTCCCCCAGGACAGGCTGTCGATCGCCCTTGGCAATCCTTCGAAGGTCGATCCCAGACCCACGCCGAGCGCCATGGCGAGGAAAATCCACAGGGTGAGATACCGATCGAGAAACGACAGGCGTTCACGCCTGGGCTGTGCGGTCATCTTGATCCCTCGTTCAACCGGTGACACGCCTGCCGGCGGCATCGATCACCTGTTCGCCGTCTTCCTTGGCGAAGGCGCTGCGCTGGTCAGCCGGTAGGAGGTCGAGGACCTCCTCGGACGGACGGCAAAGCTTCACGCCCAGCGGCGAGACGACCAGCGGCCGATTGATGAGGATCGGATGTTCCATCATCGCATCGATCAACTGCGCATCAGTGAGATCCGGATTGTCGAGTCCCAGTTCGGCAAAGGGCGTGCCCTTCTCGCGCAGCAGGGCGCGCGGGGTGACGCTGGCGCGGACGATGAGGCTTGCCAGCAAGGCACGCGAAGGCAGAGTCTTGAGGTACTCGATGACATGCGGTTCGATGCCGGCATTGCGGATCATGGCCAGCGCATTGCGCGAGGTTCCGCATTCAGGATTGTGGTAGATGACGATGTCGACAGGCGTCTCCGGGTGGGTCATTCGCATGCTCCTGCCCTGACGCTGGCGCCCTCGCTCTGGCCGATTTCCCTGAGTTTGCGCCGCATCGCCATCTCGTCGAGGCTGGCGAGCGGGAGCGCGAGGAACAGCGAAATGCGGTTCTGCAAGTAGCGCAGGGCCTGCATGAAAGCCTCACGCTGATCATCGCCTTCGACGGCGGCCGGATCCTCGATGCCCCAGTGCGCCGTCATCGGATGGCCGATCCACACGGGACATGTTTCGCCTGCGGCGTTATCGCAGACGGTGAAGATGAAATCGAATTGCGGCGCGTCCGGCACGGCGAACTCGTCCCAGCTTTTCAAACGCATGCCCGCTGTGTCGAACCCAAGCCCGTTCAAAACCGAGAGCGCCATCGGATGGACTTCGCCCCTGGGCTGGCTGCCGGCGCTCCAGGCGCGGAAACGCCCTTCCCCCAGCTTGTTCATGATGGCTTCGCCCAGGATCGAGCGGGCGCTGTTACCGGTGCACAGGAAGAGCACGTTGTAGGTCTTGCCGGGGCCGATCGTGTCGGACATGGGAGTAACCTCAGGCCTTGCAGTCGAGCTCGCCGAACAGATCGGCGCACATTTCAGGGACGCCCTGGCAGCAGTCCTCCATCAGGAAGGCCAGCAGCCGGCGCATCCCCTCATAATCGGCGCGATAGTGGATGAGCCGGCTTTCCCGCTCGGACTCCACGAGTCCCGCCCGTTCAAGAATACCCAGATGATGCGACATGGTGGACGGAGGCACATTGGCGGCCTGCGCGATGGCGCCGGCGATCAGTCCATCGGGCCCTGCCTTCACCAACATACGAAAGACAGACAGGCGCGTGTCATGCGCCAGCGCGCCAAGCGCCTCGACGGCCGAGTCCTGCGGATTGAACTCCTTCATGGTCGATTCCATCCTTCCAAACTCATCGAATAATAGTAGGCGCCTGCGCGGTCAATCTACATTTCGAGAAGTATAGAATCATATACCACTATGGAGATGGCCGATGGTCTGAGTGACCATGATGCACTCATGCGGATGGGCCGACAGCCTCGATCCAGGCGGAACCATCTTGCGCCAGACGCTCATGACAGATAGATAGTAATAGATTACTATCTTTTGAAGGCGCAAGCTATGAACGGGCGGTCCAAACATCTTCCCGCTGACGAGCGACGGGCGGCGACCGTGGAGGCGGTGGTCGACCTGGCTGCGGAACAGAACCCGAGCGACATCACCACGACGGCCATCGCCCAACGGATGGGTCTGACCCAGGGCGCGCTCTTCCGCCACTTCCCGACCAAGGACGCCATCCTGCAGGCGGTCATGTCCTGGGTGACCGAGCGGTTGCTCGCCCGCGTGGACAAGGCGATCGAAGAAGCCGCCTCTCCGGCTGCCGCGCTTGAGGCGGTTTTCATGACGCATATCGATTTCGTGTCTGATCACCCGGGCGTGCCGAGAATGCTGTTCGGGGAGTTGCAGCGACCGGGCGAGACGCTTCCCAAACGCATGGCCCAGACCCTGATCCGCCATTATGGCGAACGGCTGCATACCCTGCTCGACGCCGGAAAGACACGGGGCGAACTGCATGCGGACCTCGATCCGGAAGCCGCGGCCACCCTGTTTATCGGCACGGTCCAGGGCCTGGTCATGCAATCCATGCTGGCGGGCGATGTGACTCGCATCCGCCGCGATGCGCCCGGCGTGTTCGCCATCTATCTGCGCGGCGTCGGAGCATCATCATGAAGAACATCCGCCTGTCCGGCACAACAAAGCGGATCCTGATTATTGCCGCCGTCATCGCAATCATCGGTGCCGGATGGTTGTGGATGCAGCGGGGCAGCCGCGACGGTGACGCACTCACCCTGTACGGCAATGTCGACATCCGGGAGGTGCAATTGGCCTTCCGCCAGTCCGGCCGCGTCACGCAGATGCCGTTCGATGAAGGCGATCATGTCGAGCCGGGCGCACATATGGCGACTCTCGACGCGCAGCCGTTCGAGGAAGCGCTCGCGGCCGCCGACGCCGCCGTAGCGGTCGCACAGGCAGACCTCGACAAACTGCGCCGCGGGCTGCGGCCGCAGGAGATTGCGCAGGCGCAGGAGGCCCTCAATCAGGCCCTGGCCGTCGCCAGGGACACGGAGCGGAATTTCGACCGTCAGAGCCAGTTGCTCGCGTCGGGAGCCGCCAGTCAAAAGACGGTCGATGCCGCGCGCACTGCGCGCGATCAGGCCGCCGCCAGTGTCAAGGCGGCCCGGGCCGCGCATTCGCAAGCCGCCGAAGGCTTCCGCAAGGAAGACATCGCGGCGGGGCAAGCCCGCCTCGCCGCCGCACAGGCAGCACGGGCTCAAGCCGCCACCGCTCTTGCCGACACGGTTCTGCTTGCACCCAGCACCGGCACAATCATCGCACGGGTGCGCGAACCCGGCAGCATGGTTGTCAGCCAAAGCCCGGTCTATAGCCTCAGCCTTGATGCACCGGTTTATGTCCGCGCCTATGTCGGCGAACCGGATCTGGGGCGCATCGCGCCCGGAATGCGGGTGCGCGTTCGCAGCGACTCGTCCGACAAGACCTATCAAGGCCAGATCGGGTTCATATCACCGCGGGCGGAGTTCACGCCAAAAACGGTAGAAACCACCGATCTGCGCACGGATCTGGTCTATCGCCTGCGGATCGTGGTCACCAATGCCGATGCTGCGCTGCGTCAGGGCATGCCGGTAACGATCGAGGTCGAAGCCGGACAAGCCACCGGCGCGCGCGCCAAAGGCCGCTGACGTGCCGCCCGCCACCGCGCCACAGGAGCAAAATGGCGATGTCGCGGTCGTCATCGACAGGTTGAGCAAGCATTTCGGCAGTGCGCCTGCGTTACAGGATCTCAGCGCGCAGATAAGCTATGGCCGACTGACCGGGCTGGTCGGGCCGGACGGCGCGGGCAAGACCACCCTGATGCGTATCCTGACAGGACTGCTGGTGCCGAACAGCGGCCACGCCACGGTAGCGGGCTTCGATGTGGCGGACGACAATGACGCCGTCCATGTTGCGACAGGCTACATGCCGCAACGCTTCGGGCTCTACGAAGACCTGTCGGTCATGGAGAATATGCGCCTCTATGCACAGCTGCGCGGCATGGATGCCGATGGGCACGCCGACCTGTTTGCCCAATTGCTCGACTTCACGCGCCTTGCCCCTTTTACCGGACGCCTGGCGGGCAAGCTCTCCGGCGGCATGAAGCAGAAGCTGGGCCTCGCCTGCGCGTTGATGGCCCGGCCTGCCGTCCTGCTGCTCGACGAACCGGGCGTCGGCGTCGATCCGGTCAGCCGTCAGGACCTGTGGCGCATGGTGCAGGCGCTGACCGACGAAGGGATGGCCGTGGTCTGGTCGACTGCCTATCTCGACGAAGCCGAACGCTGCGACAATGTGCTGCTGCTCAACGAAGGGCAGCTCGCCTATGACGGACCGCCCGGAGAGCTGACCGCGCGCCTTACAAGCCGGAGCTTTCGGCTGGAACAGGTCGGCGAGCGGCGGCGGGCCATGCTAGCCGAAGTGCTCAGCCTGGACAGTGTCGGCGACGGGGTGATCCAGGGCGCCGGCGTCCGCGTGGTGCTGCGCGCCGATGCGGGAACCGAGCAAATTAGCGCGCTCGCCGATCGGGTCGGCGCGCAACTGAAAGCGGTGCCTGCCCGCTTCGAGGATGCTTTCATTGATCTTCTGGGCGGCGGTCCGGGCGGCACATCGGCGCTTGCCGAAGGGATGCCGCCGGTCGAACTGGCTTCAGACGTTGCCGTCTCCTGCCGCGATCTGACCAAGCGTTTCGGCGATTTCACCGCCACCGACATGGTGAGCTTCGAGGTCCGCAAGGGCGAGATATTCGGTCTGCTCGGGCCGAACGGCGCCGGCAAATCGACCACCTTCAAGATGCTGTGCGGCCTGCTCAAACCCACCAGCGGCGAAGCGCAGGTGGTGGGGCTGGACCTGCGCCGGGCGACCGGTGCTGCCAAAGGCCAGCTTGGCTATATGGCGCAAAAATTCTCGCTCTATGGCCTGCTGTCCGTGCGGCAGAACCTGGAGTTCTCCGCGGGCGTCTATGGCCTGAAAGGCGCCGCGCGGCAGGCGCGGATCGACGAGATGATCGACATCTTCGGGCTGCAACCCTGGTTGTCGGCGGCGCCGGATTCGCTGCCGCTCGGGGTCAGGCAGCGTCTGGCGCTGGCCTGCGCGGTGATGCACCGCCCGCCCGTGCTGTTCCTGGATGAACCGACTTCGGGCGTCGATCCCATCACAAGGCGCGAATTCTGGACGCATATCAACGGGCTTGCTCGCAAGGGGGTGACGGTGATGGTCACCACCCACTTCATGGACGAGGCGGAATATTGCGACCGGGTGGCGATGCTCTATCGCGCCCGGCTGATCGCGCTCGACACGCCGGACGCCCTCAAACGCAGCGCGGTAAGCGATCTCCGTCCGGACCCGACCATGGAAGACGCCTTCATTCATCTGGTCGAAGCCGAGGACCGCGCTGACAAAGCCCGCAGCGGAGTTGCCGCATGAACGGCGCGGGCGAATCGCGAACGGACCTTCAAGCCATGCGCCGCTTCGATCCGAAGCGCCTTTGGGCGCTGGTGTTCAAGGAAAGCCTGCAGGCGATGCGCGATCCGTCCACGCTGCTGATCGCCTTCGCCCTTCCGGTCGTGCTGCTGCTGCTGTTTTCCTATGCGGTGTCGCTCGACGTGCGCGCGGTGCGCATCGGCGTCGTGCAGGAATCGCAGTCCGCTTCGGCACAATCATTGGCGGCCGCCTTCGCCGGCACCCGCTATCTGGACGTCACCTTCGCCCATGACCGGCGCGAGGTCGCGGAACGGGTCGTCTCAGGCGATTTGCGCGGCTTTGTGGTGATCCCGCAGGATTTCGAGCAGCGCCTGGCTGATCGCGGCGCGCGACCTCTGGTGCAGATCATCGCCGACGGTTCGCAGCCAAATACGGCGAATTATGTCACCAATTATGCGCAGGGCGTGGTGCAGACCTGGCGGGGCGGGCTTGAGGGCGAGACGCCACGCCCCGCCGTCACGATGGAGCCGCGCTACTGGTTCAACGCCGAACTGGAAAGCCGCCGCGCGCTGGTGCCCGGCGCGATCGCCATTGTCATGACCATCATCGGCACCATGCTGACCGCGCTGGTGGTCGCGCGCGAATGGGAACGCGGCACGATGGAAGCAGTGCTCTCCACCCCCGCATCGGTCGCCGAAATCCTGATCGGCAAGCTCCTGCCCTATTTTGCGCTCGGCATGCTGGCCACGCTCGGTGCGACCGCGCTGGCGGTCTTCGTGTTCGGCGTGCCGCTGCGCGGATCGCTGGCGGCGCTCCTGCTGCTTTCGGCCACCTTCATGGTGCCGGCGCTGGGCCAGGGGCTGCTGATTTCGTCTGTCACCCGCAATCAGTTTCTGGCCGCGCAGATCGCCTTGTTCTCCGGCTTTCTGCCGGCCTTCATGCTGTCGGGCTTTCTCTATGAGATCGACGCGATGCCCGCGCCGATCCGGGCCATCACCTGGGCGATACCGGCGCGTTATTTCGTCTCTTCGCTGAAAACCGTCTTTCTGGCCGGAGACATCTGGGCGGTCTTCGTGCCGAACCTGCTGGCGATGGGCGCCATCGGCGTCCTGTTTTTCCTCCTGGCCAAGCGCGCCACGCGCAAGAATCTGGAGTGACGAGCCATGACGCGGCACAATGGTTATCTCTCCTTCACCCGGCTGCGGGCGCAGTTCATCAAGGAAGTGCTGAGCATCCTGCGCGATCCGCGCAGCCGCATGGTGGTGTTCATGCCGCCGCTGCTGCAACTGCTGGTGTTCGCCTTCGCCGCGACGCTCGAAGTGCGCAATGTCGATATTGCCGTGCACAATCAGGATGCGGGCCGCTGGTCGCATGAACTGATCACGCGGCTCGATCGGGCCGACTTCATTACGCAGGTCTATCGCGTGACCGACGGTCAGGAACTGGGACGCCTGATCGACCGGGGCAAGGTGATCGCGGCGCTCGATATCCAGCCGGACTTTTCGCGCGCAATCGCTGCCGGAGACAGCGGCCGCGTTCAGATGCTGATCGACGGCCGGCGCAGCAATTCGGGGCAGATCACCGCCAGTTATCTCTCCGCCATCGCCGCCGAAGTCGGCGCGGAGGCCAACCCCGGCACAGGTCCTGCGACGCCGGTGGCGGTGCGCAACTGGTTCAATCCCAATCTGACGTATCGCTGGTTCATCGTGCCCGGCCTCTCCGGCATCCTGGCGTTCTTCAGCGCGCTGCTCATAACCTCGCTGTCGATCGCCCGTGAGCGCGAACTGGGAACGTTCGACCAGTTGCTGGTGTCGCCAACCTCCACGCCGGAAATCATCCTGTCCAAATCCTTGCCGGCGCTGGTCATCGGTACCATGCTCGGACTTCTGATGATGGCGGCCGCCGCGGGACCGTTCCGGATTCCGTTCAACGGGTCGTTCGCGCTGCTGTTTGTCAGCCTGGTCCTGTTCATCCTGTCGGTGGTGGGCATCGGCCTGATGATTTCGGCGATCAGCGCGACCCAGCAGCAGGCCATCCTCGGCGCCTTCGCCATCGGCGTGCCATCCGTCCTCATGTCGGGCTTTGCCACGCCGGTCGAGAACATGCCCATGCTGCTGCAATGGCTGGCGCAGGCAATTCCGCTCACCCATTTCCTGATCATCGTCGAAGGCAGCTTTCTCAAAGCCATGGCGCCGGGCGACATAATTGCCAGCCTCTGGCCATTGGCGCTGATCGCCCTGGTGTCGCTCACTATGGCCACCATCTTCGTTCGAGGACGTCTGCAATGATACGCATCCCCCATCGGTGGCCGCACCTTGCGGCGGTGATAGTCGGCTGCACCTCGTTGACGGCCTGTGTCGTCGGCCCCGACTATCGCGCGCCACCGTCCGTTGATACCGGCAGCGGCTGGACCCGGCCGGTCGCGGCAGACTCCGCGCCAACCGGCCTTACCCGCTGGTGGAAGGCCCTGGGTGACCCCGAACTGGAGAGGCTGGTCGATACCGCGCTGGCGCAAAATCTGGATATCCGGCAGGCCGCCGCGCGGATCGACGAGGCCCGCGCGCTGCGAGACCGCGCCGCTGGCCGGCAACTGCCCACGGTTTCTGCTGGCGCCAGTGTGAACCAGCGTCGGCAAAGCGAGAACGGCCCGCTGCCCGTTGGGTCCATTCCCGGCCTTGATGCGTCTCAGACGATCTACGATGCCGGCTTCGACGCGGCCTGGGAACTCGACCTGTTCGGCGCCAACCGGCGGGCGCTGGAAGGCGCCAACGCCCACTTGCAGGTGACTGAAGCCGAAGCGCAGGGCGTGCGCATGCGCATCGCGGCCGAGGTCGCACGCGCATGGTTTGAGGCAACCGGCGCCAGAGAAGAATTGCGCGCGCAGCGGGCGACGGTCGCGACGCTGCACCAGACGCTGGAACTCATGCGCGGTCGCGCTGCGCTCGGCGATGTTGCCGGTGCCGACGTGGACGCAGCCCATGAACGCTGGGCCGCCGCCAACGCCCTGCTGCCGGGCATAGAGGCGCGGCAGCGCGGGGCAGTGCTCGGCCTTGGTGTCCTGCTCGGCTCACCGCCGGAACGTGAACTCAAGCTGCTCGATGCCGCCGCGTCGTCTCTCATGCTGCCGGCGCTGCCCGTGGGGGAACGTGCCGACATATTGCGTCGCCGCCCCGATGTTCTGGCTGCCGAACGGCGCCTCGCCGCCAGCACCGCCGATCTCGGCGTGGCGACCGCCGAACTGTTTCCCAGGCTCTCCATAGCAGCGGGCGGCGGATTTCAGGCGCTTAGCACGGGCGACTGGTTCGGCGCCTCCAGCACCCGCTACTCGATCCTGCCGCTCATTTCCTGGCGCCTGTTCGACGGCGGCCGCGTGCGCGCGGAGATACGCGCGCGGGAGGCCGTTCAGCGGCAGGCCGCGCTGGGCTATGAACAGGCCGTCCTGGCCGCATTGGGCGACGCGGAGCGCGCCTTGAGCGACTATGACGCCGGACGCGATGCGCTCGCGCGTCGTCAAACGGCGCTCGAGGCTTCACGCCGGAGTTTCAGCCACGCCGAGGCCCGTTTTGCGGCCGGCGATATCGCGCGGATTGAACTGCTTGCGGCCGAGCGCCTCCTGCACGAAGCTGAAACGGCCTGTGCCCGCGCGCATGCCACAACGGCGGTGCAACTGGTGGCGTTGTACAAGGCGATCGGTGGGGGCTGGGACTTGTCCGATACGCCGACTCCCAAACACGTTTCAATTGGTGCCACAGTGGGAGAAGGGCAATGAATGACGCTGACGGGAACAGCAAGGAACCGGTCGCGCACGACTGGGCGGGGGAAGCGGGCACACGCTGGCTTGCCCAGCTCGACCGTTTCGAGAGCATGATCGAACCGATCGGCGAAGCACTGCTCGCGCGAGCGGCCCATGTTGCCGGGGAGAAGGTGGTCGATATCGGCTGCGGCGGCGGCTGGACGACGAGGCGGATCGCCGAACGGATCGGCAACACGGGATTGGCGCTCGGCCTCGACATATCGCCCGAACTGGTAGCGGCCGCCAGCGAGCGGGCACGGCACGCCGGTCTTGCCAACATCCGCTTCGAACAAGGCGACGCCGCAACGGCCATGCCTGAAGAAGCGCCGTTCGACCGGCTCCACTCCCGCTTCGGCACGATGTTCTTTCCCGATCCCTATGCCGCATTCGCCAATCTGCGCCGAATGCTACGTGCTAGTGGAAGGCTCGACATCGCGGTGTGGGCGCCGATCGCCGACAATCCGTGGCAGCGCAATGTCATGGCCGCGATCCGCCGGCATATCGACCTGCCGACGCCGCAGCCGCGCGAGCCCGGCCCCTTCGCGCTGGGCGAGCAGGACTATGTGACCGATCTTCTGCGAAGTGCCGGATTCTCCAACATATCGTTCGACGCCTGGACCGGGGATCAGCGCGTCGGTGGTCCCGGCAGCGATCCCGAGAGCGCCACCCGCTTCGTGCTCGACGGCATGCAGGTCGGCGATCTCGTCCGGGCGAGCGGGAATGACACGCGCGTGGCCGTTCACCGCAGCCTCGTCCAACTGTTCGAGCGCAATTGCGATGATGAAGGTGTTCGCATGGGCGCGAAAGCCTGGCTGGTGAGCGCCCGCGCGTGACCTGGCGTCAACCGCCATCCTCATCGTGAACCACCCACAGGCTATGTGAGTCGATTTCCAGCTTGAGCAGGGCGCGGGCCGCTTCCGATCGCGCCATGATCTCCGACCGGCGCGCTTCACCCGCCTGACGGCGGGCATAGAGCAGGTCGGCAAGGTCGATCTGGCCGAGCTGGTAGCCACGTTCGGTTCGGGCCAGCGCGTTGGCGGCGCTTTGCGCTGACAGGTCCGTGTTTTTCCACGCTTCCAGCCGCAAGGTGGCGCTGGACAGATCGGCATCGGCGATGGCCCTCACCGTCCGCTGGACGGACATATGCTCAAGCTGCGCGGCATTGCCTTCCGCGGAAGCCCGATCCGCCGCCGCGCGCCGGTGGCCGCCGCCCAGCGGCATCGACATCACCAGCCCCGCGCCCTGTTCCATGCCACTGCGTTCGCTGAACAGGCGGACGCCGAAGGATGGATCGGCGATCCGATCCGCGCGAACGCGCCGCGCGACGACCGCCAGCCGCTGCGCCTCGCGCTCGGCGGCGCGGATTTCATGGCTGCGTTCGATCACCAGATCCCGCATCGCCGCAAGCTTCTGTGGCGGCACCATCGCGACGGAGGTTTCCGGCGGTTCGGTGGGCAGCGGTATCTCTGGAAAATTCGCGGCCAGCGCCACGCGCGCCTGCTCGCGCGCCGCGAGCGAGTTCGCGGCCTGGGCCTGGGCCTGAGCCATTGCCGCCATGGCCTGATCAACATCGAGCGCCGCCGCATCGCGCAGCGCCACGCGCCGGCGCAGCGCGGACAGCTCCTTTTCCAGCCAGCGCACCGTATCGAGGTCGTTGCGATACAGCGCGCCGGCGACCAGCCAGTCGTTCCAATAGCCGGAGAGCAGCAAAGCCGTCTGATGCCGGGCATCCTCCATCCGGTTTTCCGCGACCTCTATGCCCAGGGCGCCCGCCTCGCGATCGAGCGCCGCCTTGCCCGGCAGACGGAACGGACGGGCGATCGTGGCGTCGAACTCGTCATAGCCGCCTTCCCTGTCCACGCTGCGGCGAACATAGCTGCCGGTAACGGCAATTTCATGGGTCCCCTTCGCCAGCATGTCGCGTTCGGCGCGGGCCGCGTCCACCCGTGCCCGCGCAGCCGCCACGGCCGGATGATTGTCCAGCGCTTCGGCAACCTTTTCGCTCGGCGGCAAATCGGCGCGCTGGGCAAGGACCCCAGCGGGCGTGAGCAACGCGACAAGCGCCCCCAAGAAAAGCGACGATCTCATGCGATCCTCCCCCGGGCTGACACCGGGACTACGTGCCAGCGCACCGGCAGCGACCGCTTCGATTGGGTGACCGCGTTAACCAGTGTCCCAAGGGCATCCTCATCGACAATCAGTTCCAGCGCGCTGCGGCGTAACAGGCCCGACACCCGTTCCGCCGTGCTGGCGTCGCCGAAGTCCCAGCCGCGCACCGCCTGTTCGGCGATATGGATCGGCGCGTCGCAGGCGGCGCGGAGTGCGTCGGTCACGCTATCAGCGTCATGCGAGGCGCAATGGAAAGTCAGCAGGATGTCAGCCATTGTCGGTTTCTCCCGCGCTTTCGCCGAAACGCTCGAACAGGATCGGCAGCAGAATGAGCGTCAGCAGGGTGGAGGTGATCAGGCCGCCGATCACGACGATGGCGAGGGGGCGCTGGATCTCCGATCCCGGGCCGGCCGCGAACAGCAGCGGCACCAGGCCGAACGCCGTGATGCTGGCGGTCATCAGGACGGGACGCAGGCGCCGTTCGGCGCCGAGGCGCACCGTTTCGGCCATGCTCCGCCCATCGGCGCGGAGCTGGCGGAAATAGGTGACCATGACCAGCCCGTTGAGCACCGCGATGCCGAGCAGGGCGATAAAGCCCACCGAGGCGGGAACCGACAGATATTCTCCCGAAGCCCAGAGCGAGACGATCCCGCCGACCATGGCGAAGGGGATGTTGACAAGGATGAGCACCGAGGCGCGCATCGAACGCAGCGTTGCCAGCAGCACGAAGAAGATCAGCAGCAGTGCGATCGGGATCACGACCGCCAGCCGGGCCGAGGCGCGCTGCTGGTTTTCGAACTGCCCGCCCCAGACGATGCTGTAGCCGGCGGGCAGTTTGACCTTCGCGCCGACCTCGGCGCGCGCCTCGTCGACATAGCCGACCAGATCGCGCCCGGAAACGAACGCCTGCACCAGCGCGAAGCGCGACCCGTTCTCATGGTCGAGCTTGACCGGCCCCTCGGTCCGCTCGATCCGCGCCATGTCGCTGACCCGGGCGACTATGCCGGTCGGCGTATGCAATTGCAGATCGGCAAAGCGGGCGGGATCGGCGCGCAGCGTCTCATCGCCGCGAATGACGATCGGCACGCGTTTCTGGCCGTCGGCGACGATGCCGACATGGGCGCCTTCGACCTGCGCGCGCAGCGCATCCTGTATCCGATCGACCGGCATGCCGAAGCGACCGGCGGCGGCGCGGTCGATGTCGAGCTGGAGATAATCGACGCGATCATTGGCGACGGTCAGCACTTCGGAGGCGCCATCGACGTTCGATAATATCTGCTGCACCTGATCGGCCAGTTCGCCCAGCGTCGCCAGATCCGGCCCGAAAATCTTGACGGCAAGGTCGCCGCGTGCGCCGGTCAGCATTTCGGAAACGCGCATTTCGATCGGCTGGGTGAAGCTCGGCTCGATGCCGGGCAGGCCTGCCATCGCCTTGCGCATATCCTCGACGATGAGATTCTTGTCGCCGCGCCATTCGGAGCGCGGCTTCAGGCGGACGAAGCTGTCGGTCTCATTGGGGCTCATCGGATCGAGGCCGATTTCGTCCGATCCGACGCGCGCGATCACGTCCTGCACTTCCGGCACGCGCATCAGCGCGCGCTGCGCGGCCATGTCGCCCTCGACCGACTGGTCGAGATCGATGGAGGGCAGCTTGGTGAGCTGGACGATGATCGACCCTTCATCCATCGTCGGCATGAAGGTCTTGCCGACCGCGCCATAGGCGATGCCGGCGATGACGAGCCCCGCCGCCGACAGCCCGTAGACCAGCCGCTTGCGTGCGAAGGCGCCGTCGAGAAGCCCCCGGTAGCGAGGGCCAAGCTGGCGCATCAACCACGGCTCGCCATGATGGCCGTTTTTAAGGCCAAAGGATGCGAGCACGGGAACCAGGGTGAGCGCGAGCAGCAGCGAACCGGCGAGCGCGAAGACGATGGTGAGCGCAACCGGCGCGAACAATTTGCCTTCAAGCCCCTGCAATGACAGCAGCGGCAGGAAGACCAGCGCAATGATGGCGATCCCGGCCGAGACCGGCACGATGACTTCGCTTGCCGCCTGATAGACGAGGTTGAGGCGCGGGGTTCCCTCCTCATGCGCCCGGCCGAGCCGTTCGACGATATTTTCCACCACCACGATCGACCCGTCGACCAGCAGGCCGATGGCGATAGCGAGGCCCCCAAGGCTCATGAGATTGGCGGACAGGCCCATGCCCTGCATGAAAAGGAAAGTGATGAGCGCCGCCATCGGGAGGGTAGCAGCGACAATCGCCGCCGCCCGCCAGTCACCCAGGAACAGGATGAGCAGCACGACGACAAGCACGGCCGCTTCGAGCAGGGCTTTCTCGACCGTGCCGACGGCGCGCGCGATCAGATCGGACCGATCGTAGAAAACATCGACATGGGTGCCGGCGGGCAAGGTGCTTTCGATTTCCGCGAGGCGGGCGCGGACACCATCGACCACCTGCCGCGCATCGGCGCCGCGCAAGGCGATCACCAGTCCTTGAACAGCCTCCGCCTGGCCATTCTTGCTGACCGCGCCATAACGTGTGAGGCTGCCGATGCCGACCGTCGCCAGCTCGCCGAGCCGAACGATGCGGTCGCCGCGGCTCACAATGACCAGTTGCTGGAGATCCTCGACCGACCGGATCGCCCCCACCGCACGCACGATCAGGGCTTCCTCGCCGCTTTTCAGGCGTCCCGCGCCATCGTTGCGGTTGCCGCTTTCGATCGCCGTCTCGATGTCCGCGATGGAGAGGCCTGCCGCCGCAAGCGCAACGGGATCGGGCCTGACTTCGAAGGTTCGCACAAAGCCGCCCAGCGCGTTCACATCGGCGACGCCGGGCACGGTGCGGAGCGCGGGGCGGATGGTCCAGTCCAGCAGTTCGCGCTTCTGCTGCAGCGAGAGCGGCCCCTCGATGGTGAACATGTAAATGTCCGAAAGCGGGGTGGAGATGGGCGCAAGGCCGCCGCTGACCGACGCGGGCAGATCGGTCATCACATTGGACAGCCGCTCGGCCACCTGCTGGCGCGCCCAATAGATGTCGGTGCCGTCGACAAAATCTATGGTGATGTCGGCGATGGCATATTTCGCGGTGGAGCGCAGGATGGCCTGATCGGGAATGCCGAGCATTTCCATCTCGATCGGCGTGATGACGCGGCTTTCCACCTCCTCGGGCGTCATGCCCGGAGCCTTGAGGATGATCTTCACCTGGGTCTGGGCGATGTTCGGATAGGCATCGACGGGCAGCGTCATAAAGGCCCAGGTGCCCAGCCCGGCAATGGCCAGCGCCAGCGCGATGACGAGCAGACGCCAGGACAGCGAGGCGGCGACCAGCGAACGCAACATCGCCCGGACCTATCGCGACAGAGCGAGCGCCTTGAGCGCGCTCGTGCCGGAAATGACCACCTGCTCGCCCGGCCTGACGCCCGAAAGCAGCACGGTCTGTCCCCCGATGGAACCGCCCCCGGCGCCGCTCGTCATCACGTCGCGGATCGCATATCCGCCGCCAGTGGCGACGAAGACGATGGTCTTGTCCCCGATCATGGCGATCGCGCCGGAAGGCACGCTGACGGCACCGGCCGGCGCCGGGCCGGACAGCGACAGGCTGGTCGCGCGGCCGGCGATGATACCTGGCCCGGCGGGAATCTCGGCCTTGAGCATGGCGGAACGGGTGGCGGGGTCTATCGTCGATCCCACGGCCGTGACGCGCCCGGCGATGTCGGGTTCGATCAATATGCTCATGCCGGGCCGGACCGCACCGACGAGCCGTTCGGGCAACTGGCCGACAAGCTCATAGCGGTTGGCGGCGTCGATCACATAAGGCGCGGTGGTTCCGTCCACCGGAGTGCCCGTCTGGATGCTGGCGGCGGTCACACGCCCGGCGATCGGCGCGGTCAGCGTATAGGTGCCGCTCACGCCCGAACCGTTGACCATTTTCAGGATGCGCGCCTTTTCAGAAACATCCGCGCCCGCTTCGGCCGCCAGGGCATGGGCTTCATCGGCCCGCGCGCCAGCGATGATACCTTCGCGGGCAAGCTGCGAAAGGCGAGCGGCATTCGACCGGGCAACGCCTGCCCGCGCATTGGCCCGCGTGAGGTCCCCCCCCATCGTCAACACATCGCGGCTGGAAATGACCGCGAGCGACTGGCCCTGCCGGACGGTATCGCCTTCGACCACCAGCGTCCGCATAACCACGCCGGGAAAGGTCGCGGCCACGGCCACGCGCGCATTGGCGGGCGGCTGGATCACCGCGGGAATGACAGCGATGGGCGCCTCTGTCGCGGCGATGGCGGGCGCCACGCGGATACCAAGCTGAGCGGCCTGTTTGCGATCAACGGGCAGAACGCCCGGCGCCGCTTTTCCGGCTTCGGGGAATGAAGGGGCGGGTTCGGGCGCCGTGCCGGACCCGGCAAGCCACCAGATCCCCAACACGAGCGCGATGACGGCAAGGCCGGCAAGGACATAGTTCCGCTTCGACATGGGCTTCGCCTAGTGCGCGAAACTGACGAGACCCTGA
Source organism: Sphingobium aquiterrae (assembly GCF_037154135.1). Classification (NCBI taxonomy): domain Bacteria; kingdom Pseudomonadati; phylum Pseudomonadota; class Alphaproteobacteria; order Sphingomonadales; family Sphingobiaceae; genus Sphingobium; species Sphingobium aquiterrae. The sequence goes on along the minus strand of NZ_JBANFL010000006.1, from coordinate 228,255 downwards.
CGGGGCGCAATGCTCGGCGCTTCAGGCGCCGGGGAAATGCAGGGACAATTCCCGCACGGCGGGATCGGTGGTCAGCCGTCCGCCGTGCGCCGCCATGATCCGGTCGACGATCGCCAGGCCAAGCCCGGCGCCGTTGGTGCTGGCATGGTCCGCCCGGCTGTGCCGCCGCACAAGTTCGCGAAGGCGTTCGGGTGAAAGGCCCTCTCCGCCATCGCCCACCGCAATCACCGGATCCGGGCCAACCCGTATATTCACCGTGCCTCCCAACGGCGTCACCCGGACAGCATTCTCGATAAGGTTCCGCAAGGCGGCCGCGATTGCTTCACGCCGGCCCCGCGCCATTGGGATCCCGCTGCCCACATCGAGCGTGATGGCTTTCCCTTCCGCGATGATGGCCGGGGCAAGAAGGCTGACGACATCGCGCGCAATCTCGACAAGGGACACGGATTCCAGCGGGAATTGTGCGGCAGCTGTGGCATCAACCTGGGCTAGCAGCATGAGCTGGTCGACCAGGCGGCGCATCCCGGCGACATCGTTCTTGAGGCGCGCGGCGTCGTCATGATCGAGCCGGTCGAATTCGAGCGACAGCACCGCGAGCGGCGTGCGCAGTTCATGCGCGACATCGGCGGCAAAGGCTTCCTGGCGCATGGCGGCGTCGTCAAGCCGGCCGAGCAGATCATTGACGGCATCCGTGAACGGCAGGGCTTCGGCCGGCAGATGGGACGTGTCTATGCGAAAGCCGCGTTCGTGCCCACGCGCGGCCTCGATCGCGGTTGCGGCTTCCTCAAGGGAGCCAAAAGCCTGTCGGATCACGCGCCGCACGACGAAGGCGACGGGCACCATCAGCACGACCAGTGGAAGCGCGACATGCTCCAGCATCTCGCGCACGGCCTTGATCAGCGCGTCCTGCGCCGTCAGATCGTCGAATGTCAGGCTGTAGAAAAAGACGACCGCTGCAAGCAACAAGATGGTGCCGACAAGGCCGACGAGAGCAAGCCCTCGCGCAAGTTTGCGCGACACGGAGCGCCGATAGGTCACGCCGCGACATCCTTCAGCATATAGCCGACGCCGCGGATGGTGTGGAGCGCGCCAGTGGCACCAGCCTCGTCCAGCTTCCGGCGCAAGCGGGAGACCGCCGCTTCCACGGCATTGGGCGTCACCGGCTCGTTGAAATTGTAGAGCGCATCCTCGATCGTCTCGCGGCGGACGACGGTTCCCGCCCGCCGTAGCAGCAATTCCAGGAGGTCGGCCTCCCTGCGGGACAGATCGATGGCGTAGTCCCCGCAGTGCGCCGTGCGCGCCGCCGTGTCGAACCGCAGGCAGCCCGCTTCCAGCACAGGTTGCGCGCGCGGGCCGGGGCGGCGGAGCAACGCGCGAATGCGCGCGGCCAGTTCATCGATCTCGACAGGCTTGACGACATAATCGTCGGCGCCGGCGTCAAGCCCCGTGACCCGGTCCTCCAGCGCGCCGCGCGCGGTCTGGATGATCGCGGGCGGCATTTGCCGATACTGGCGACGGTTCGCCAGCCAGGCGACGCCATCGCCGTCCGGCAGGCCGAGATCGAGTATGATCGCGTCATAGACCGCGCCACCCAGTGCGCTGTCCGCATCGGACAGGGTCGTGGCGATGTCGCACGAAAAGCCCCGGCGCTGAAGGCCGTCCGCAACCAGCTTCGCCAGCCGGTCATTATCCTCTATGACAAGAACGCGCATCTATGCCGGCTTTCCTAGCACGATCCCGCCTCAATTCCCGCCCTGCAATCTGACCAGTCCCGCGCGGGGATCGAAAGAGGCCGTCTCAATCCCGGTCATTATCCTCGCCTTGAACGGCTGTTCCACCTTCGATTTCATGCCCTTGCTTTGCCTCGCCGTGCGACTGCGCACTGAACGCCGCGGAATCGTAGCGCAGGATGCCAAACACCGTCATCCCGATCACCAGGACGGCCAGCAGCACCGCGACGACGGCCGGCCGACGGGCATCGTGGGCGCCAGGGTGCAGAGCGACGCTCTTGCGGCCAGTAACCATGGCGCGCGCGAGATTTTCGCGGGTGAAGACGGACATCAGGACCACCGCTGCGACATGAACGCCGATGAGCGCCAGCAGGCCATAGGCAATCGCCTCATGAAGATCCTCGTCGGCCTGCCCCGCGTCGACCTGGATGCCGGTCCACAGCACCGCGCCGGTTGCAATGAGCATGGCCAGAACAGCGAGCGCCCCCAGCGGATTGTGCCCGATCGTGCGTTGTGGATGACCCGTCACAAGTTCCCGGACGTGGGACAGAAGGCGTGACGGTCGCACGAAATTGGCAAAACGCGCATGCTCGCCGCCGATAAACCCCCAGACAAGACGAAAGACAAGCAGGACAGCGGCGGTCCAGCCTGCCGCCATGTGCCAGTCCGCGATTCCGCTGTCTCCTTCCGAGGACAAAAAGGCAATCGTGATCGCCGCGACCAGCAGCCAGTGGAAAAGCCTGAGCGGGGCATCCCAAACCCTGAAACTATCACTGTAGCTCGTTTTTGCCATGAGCATCATTTGTCTCCTTGGCCTTTGGCCATAAGAGAGATTGCTGACGGCGCGCTGACGAACGCGGGGCAGCGATCACGTCAGACAGCCGCTCCGAACAGGCTGCCCACGCCTGCCGTCAACGCCATCGCCAGGGCGCCCCAGAACGTGACGCGGACGATCGACCGCATGACAGGGGCCCCGCCCGCCTTCGCGCCAAGCGCCCCGAGCAGCACGAGGCACAGAAGCGAAACGGCGACGACGAGCGGTATCAATTGCTGTCCCGGCGCGGCGGCAACCACCGCCAGCGGCATGATCGCCCCGGCGCTGAACGTCGCGGCGGATGTGAATGCCGCCTGCAACGGCCGCGCCGTGGATATGTCGGAAATTCCCAGCTCATCGCGGGCATGCGCCCCAAGCGCATCGTCCGCCATGAGCTGGTCGGCAACCTTGAGCGCAAGATCGGGGTCCAGGCCGCGCGCCATATAGATGTCCGCCAGTTCCTGCCGCTCGAGCCCGGGCTGCGTTGTCAGTTCCGCCGTTTCGCGGGCGAGGTCCGCCTTCTCGGTATCGGCCTGCGAGCTGACCGAGACATATTCGCCGGCGGCCATCGACATGGCGCCGGCGACAAGCGCCGCGATGCCGGCAACGAGGATGCCTGATCGGTCCGTTCCCGAAGCGGCGACGCCGACAATGAGGCTTCCTGTGGAAACGATACCGTCATTGGCGCCAAGGACCGCCGCGCGGAGCCAGCCGATACGTGATACCGCATGTCGTTCGGGGTGAGCGTGCAAGCGGGTCATGGGTCCTCCAGCCAAGGGTCGGCACAAGACCATGACCGCATTTGCTGACCAGCTCCTGACGCAATGTGATTTCCGGCGCTAATTGAAATGGAAAGGCAGGACGCAATCGAGCGTTCCCACGCCGAGACTTTCAGGCGGGCGCGGAAAGGGCGCCGCCAGGCGAACCGTGCGAAGGGCGAGCCGGTCAAGCTGCGCATTGCCGCTGGATTGCGCGAGCGAGATCTCGCGCAAGGCGCCGTCAGCACCGATGGAAAAATTAATCAGCGCCTCACCCTCAAGATGAAGGCCCGCCGGGCGTCTGGCGGCAATCCATTCCCACAACCGCCGAAGATAGGCCGCACGCGCAGTGCTGAGCGTTGATGACGCAGCCTGCGGCGAAGCAGGTTGGGGATGCGGCATGTCGACGTTCATGCGGGCAGGCAAGGGCGACGGTGCGACAGGTAGCGTCAAGGCAGCCTGATCGGAGGCAGGCCGGTCGGGCGACGCCTGCGGCCCTTGCCGCGCGCGTGTCGCTGGCGTTGTACTGGGGGGCGTCAGCTGATTTGCCGGTCTGGGGGCGGCTTTCGGCCGGCGGGCAGACGGCTGTTCGGTTTCGAGCGAAGGCAGCGTCATGATCGTGACCGTGCGGGGTTCCTCCCGCCTTTCGGGGATTAGACGCGGACTGTGGCTCCACAGGCCATAGGCCGCAAGAACACCCGCATGCAGGGCAAGCGACACGAGGAACCCGAAAGCCCTCGTATCGCTCGCCTGGGCCAGCCGGTATGCTGGACTGGCGGCCATGCCTCAGAATTTCGCAGTCAGGCCGATGTTGAAGGAGCGGCCACGACCAGGCACCGGCCGCAAGTCGCCGGTCGCCTTGTAATCGCCGAGCGACATGCCGCCCAGCGGCAGATCATAGCCCTTGTCGAACAGGTTCTGGACATCCAGGCCCAGCCGGTAATTGCCCCAGGCATAGCCGGTCCGAAGATTGACGAGCGCATAGTCGTCCGTTCGGGGTTCGTTGCGCGTGGCGTCGACCCGGTTCTTGTCCGCCACGACCGTCAGTTCGACCGCGCTCTCCCAGCCCCCGAGCCGATGCTCCAGCGCAAACGTCGCGTTGAACGGCATCTGATGGTAGAGCGACCCGCCGTCGTCCAGATTGCGCCCGCGCAACCAGCTTGCCGTTGCGGTCAGTTTCGCCGTGCCGGCCGATGACGACTGCCACAGCGCAAGCGAACCCGAGACATCGACGCCATATAGCTCGGCTTCGCGGTTGGCGAACCGAAGCTGCACGAACCCCGTCGGCGTGCCCATCATATTGGTGAAATCGGCCAGCTTCACGACATCGATATAATCATGGACGCGCGTGTAATAGGGTGCGATCCTGAGCGTCCAGCCATTGGCGCCGGCGCCTTTCAGACTGACCGCGGCACTTATCGTATCAGCCCTTTCGGGCTTCAGGGTGGGATCGCCGACATAGCCGTTGCCATCACCGAACCAGCCGATCATCCGGCTCGACATCGAACCGCGTCCCCAGCTGTAGCGCTCATAGACGCCCGGTGAACGGCTCTTGCGCGCATAGCCCAATTCGAGCGTCGCCTGATCGCTCGGCGCATAGCGGACAAGGGCCGTGGCGCTCCAGTTGCTGTCATGCCGTTTGCGATCCGCGGCGTTGAACGCGGTGGCCGCCATCGCGTCGGCCATATTCATCATCGAGGTGGAATAGGGCTGGACCTCGCCGGTGTTCATCCAGACCTGATCGTTGCGCACGCCGACCAGCGTGGTGAGCTGCGGCGTCCACTTCGCCTCCCAATCGGCAAAGGTGCCAAGCCGGTCGCGCTTCGCGCCGTTCACATTGATATAGGTGTTGGGCCCCATCATCATGTGGCCCGCGACCGCCGGCCAGTAATCATTGAGCCATTGGTGGTGGAATTCGCTCCCGAGACGCAGCGTGTCGCGATTGGACAGCATAATGTCGCCCTTGAGCGTATAGCCGGCGCTATGAACCTCGGTGTTCATGGGCATGCCGCCGGTCGCGGTGCCGCCCTTGTCCGCCAGGAAGTTCATCCGATGATCGGTGTCGCGATAGAAGGCGCGCAGGTCCAGATCGCCCCAGTCGAAGGCGCCCTTCCAGTGACCGTTCAGATACCAACTCTTGTTGGATGTCATGTCCATATACTGGTTGGGAAAGCCCTCGTACGGCGAGAAATGGTAGCCGCCCTTCAGTTCGAACAGCCCGATATCGGTCTGCGCGGCCAGGCTCAGCGCATGGTCCGTCTTCTTGTATTCAGTCGAACGGACGGTGCCGTCACGGCCGCCGCCCTTGTAATTGTCGGACTGGGTGAAGGAACCGGCATAGCTGAGGCTGAGCCGGTCGCTCGCCGCCGTGATCGAAAGTGCGCCGCCGAAGCCGTCGCCGTTACTGCGGTAGAAGGTGGACAGTTCGCCCGTCAGCAATCGTTTGCCCGCCTTGGCGAAGCGCGGTGTCAGGGTTTCCACCGAAATCGCGCCGCCGATGCTGTCACCGCCCATGCTGACCGGCGTCACGCCCGTGATGACGCTGATCGCGTCGATCGTCTGCGGATCGGTGTAGGACAAAGGCGGGTTCATCGCATTCGTGCAGGCGATGTCGATCGGCACGCCGTCGACCAATATGGTCAGCCGCTGGCTTTCGAGGCCCCGGATCACCGGCAGGCTGGAAAAGCCACCGGCGCCGAAGCTGCTGACCCCCGGCAGGCGGCCGATCAGCGCCGCCGTATCGCTTGTTCCCGATTGCAGGGGTGCGACCTTGTCACGCAAAAGGATCTCGGACGACACGGGACCGGCAGGGCGATCCTCGGAATCGATCCCGATGGACGGAAGAACCTGTGTATCCTGCGCAAAGGCACTCGCGGCCGACAGGCCATAGAATATTGCAGCCGCGCTCGCGGCTTTGGAAATGACAGACATGGATGGATCCTGATCCGGGCGCGCGGCGGTCCGCGCGCCGTTGAAAACGAACGGCGAAAGGGATCAGGCGGCTGTTGGCGGTCCTATTGGCGGAGGCCGCAGAAATGGCGAGGCACCGGGCAGGGCGAAAGATAGGCCAAGAAAGCCCATCGCCAGGATGAAGGCAATGGCGAGCGCCAGCAGGATCGGGTCGGCGGCGGCGAGCGCCGGCGACGACAGACCCGAGAAAGCGCAAGGCATGTCGGCCTGCTTGTGATCCGCGGGATCATGATCGCCGGACCTGCCCGGAAGCTCCATCATGACCGTTTGCGGACCCTGGCCCGAGCAGAGCTGGACCAATATCGTACCCGAAGAGACGGTCGGCATGAACCCGGCCGGCACCAGCACCTTCAGCATGAGCGCGGCCCCGGCCAGCCAGATGGCCAGCCAGCGATGCCGGGCAAGGAAGGAGCGGATCATGGTCACGGGAGCGGTCTTTAGAAATCGGTCCTGCTGATGTCGAGGTGACAAGTCGGATTTTTTCGCATACATCGCCTTGACTTAGCGCATCGCGAACAGCTCCTGATGGAAACGTTTCGCTACCGGAAAGCCCAGCGCGGCAAAGTCCCGGCGCAGCGTTTCACCAAATCCAAGGGGGCCGCAAAACCAGAGGCTCGCCTCCCGCCATTCCGGCACGGCGGCGCGTATTCGCTCGCCATCGAGGCGGCCATCGCGTGCATCGACCAGAACATGCAGGCGAATATGGGCAGCCGCCGCATCCGCTTGCAGCTTGCCCAGAGCCTCCTCGTCGACTTCGGCCGTGCAGTGGAAGAGATCAATCTCCGCGCGCGCGCCTTCGGGACTCTGGGCCAGATACTTCATGCGGGCGATGAACGGCGTGATACCGATCCCGCCACCGATCCAGATCTGACGGGCGCTATCATCGTCGAATGTGAAGCATCCATAAGGCCCCTCGATCCTGATCTCCTGGCCGACATGGAGTTTTTCGGGCAGGCGCCGCGTATGATCCCCCAGTCCCTTGGTGATGAAGGTGATCCGCCGCTCATCCTCGCGCCAGGCGGACGCGATGGTATAGGGATGCGGCCCTTCGGCCGGGTCCGACACGGCAAAGGCGAACTGGCCGGGTCGGTGGCCGGGCCACCCCTCCCCCATGTCGACGATGGTCTCGAGCGCCCGCACGCCCGGATAATGGTGGATGGCGGCAATCCTGCCCGGCACCTGCCGGTCCCGGCCTGCGCGGCGCGACAGAATGAGGATCGCCGCCCCGGTGCCGCAAGCAAGCAGCGCCGCCAGCGTGAGGCCGTACGGAGACAGCCAGTAGCTGAACGTCGTCAGGATCACGGCATGAAAGACCAGCACGAGATAGGCCAGCGCCAGAAGCCGATGCGTTCGATAGAAGAAGCGGTAGGGAATGCGCTGGATGAGCGCGACGGCGATCAGCGCAACCACGGCATAAAAGGCCCACTCGCCCAGACCCTCCGCCGTGTGGCGGAGACTGGCGAACAGGGCCTCGACAGGATTGCTTGCGGGCGGTTGCGGGCCACGCGACGGTCGTTCGAGCCAGCCCCACCCCACGGCCCATTTCGGACCCTTCGCCCACAGCCAGTGCGCGATGGCCGTGACCAGTGCCGCGATGCCGAGCCATTTGTGGAGACGATACATCTTGTCCAGTCCGCCCAGCCCATGTTCGGGCCAGCGGGGGCGGATGGCGAGCATCATCGCGACGCTCATGCAGGCGATCGCCAGCGCGCCGCTATACTGCACCGCCGCGCTGCGGATCGCGAAAAAGCCGGACGACCGGAATATGGACAGGTCCGCAAGAAGCCACAACATGGTGACCAAGGCGGCCAGGCCCCAGAATGTCAGTCGCAGGTTGCGCATTTCGATCCTTGTCCGGCCCTTGCGTCAATTGTTCCCTTCGCCCTGTAGCGATCGGCCCAGCTGTGGGATTGATTTCGGACAAGAAGGCAGAACCCCTTGCTCGGCGCATGCGAACATCGCCGACAAGTCTGACGAAAGCCTGACGAGCATTACCCAAATTCGATAGTGTCAGGCCTCGCAGCGTGACATATTTTACGAAATGGGTGCACCATCGGCAGCATAGGTCCGGCTCCGGTCGTATTCGTGGTCGCCCGCTTCGTCGACAAGATAGCCGGACACTTCTTCGGCGTAGTCCGCTTCAAGCACTCCTGTAGCACTCGGAATCAGACGAACACCGAAACCGTTGGCAAAGAGAAGGCGATCTGCCTCCTTCATTGCTGCAAACTGGTCATGTGCGGTCACGCCCAGTTTGACGCGCACGGTGGCATAGACGTGAACGAAATGGGTTGGCGCAGACATGCTGATCTCCCTTTGAGGCATTGGAATGATCGCGGGTGACAGGCCCAGATGCCTTGGCGCACGGCCGACATCGTCAGCCCCGATCGAGGCCGAAGTCATCAGCGGGGTTCGATGACGTCCCGCAATATAGTGCTGAGGGCATCATTGATCGCGTAAAGCACACCGCTATGGGCAGTGTCGCCCATGCCGTCGAGATAGAGATCCGGGATTAGATTGTTGACTGCATGCGTCGCATCATCAACGAGTTGATCGAATTCGTCCTCGGTCATGGGGCTATTCCTGACCAGGAGATGCGGACAGGCTCTCAACCTGTATCCGGAAGGTGGCGCCATCATTGAGCGTCAACCCGATCTCGACACCGTCTTCATTTTCACAGCTGGAGAGGATTTCCACGTCAGCACGGGTTCCATGCACAGCCGAGACGATATGATGGTGGTGATCCCCTGACGGCCGCCCTCCCACGTCGCATGCCTGCATGTGGGTCTCGAGCAACTCGCACAGCACTGCGGCGACTGTGCATGCTTTCGTCATGGACGATCCGTCAGTCATCTGCGTGCTCCATCCTGTCGTCAAAGAAGGTGCCGTCGTTGCCGAGCGCGGTGAGTTCAGCCTGCAGGGCATGGGGTGGGACATCGTCGGCGGATGTGATGGCGAAGGCGCCAACCATGTCACCGAAGTCCATTTCCTCGCCGATACGGGCGAGGCTCATGGTCGAGAGGCGATCCTCATCGCTGTCATGCATCAACAGCGTGACGCCAATAGTCACCTTTCGGATTTTCATCATCGTTCCTTCCCTGGATTGACGTGTTTGCTGGCCTTGGCCATGCCAGCCGCGTTGCACCGCCGAATGCCCGCAGGCGCGCTGCCATCGTGCTGCGCAGACGGGCGCGATTTGCGATGACGGTTTCCCATGCCAATGGCTCGCCTCGCGCCGTGACGAAGCCCGCGGCAGGCTTACCGTCGGCGGTTTCGATGACGATGCGGTGGCCGCGCGGGGGAAGCTTGCCGGCATAACGGGCCGTAAATTCTCCGAGCCGGCCCGTCAGGCCATTGACGGCCTTGCCCCAACGAATGTGGCCTGCCCCGACCGTCTGGCCCGCGAGAAACCCACGGTCGAGCCAGATACGAAAGTGCGTCCGTTGCTGGAGCGCGGTGTTCCGCGTTCGTTCCATTGTCCGGCAAAGCGGAAGCGCTGCAGCATGTGCATCGAGCAAAGCCAGATAATACCCTTGGGCAGCGACAAGGATGTCATCAAAGTCGCGATCACCGAGCAGCGCCCGCAAGCAGGCCTGGAGTGCGCGATCGGACGCGAGTACCTCCAGTGCTTCGGGACCACCGAGGGGCAGCGCCGTATCGGCCCTATCGAGAGGGTGAAAACCGGCTCCGGAAATGACGACGATGGTCGCCTCCCCGCAGCCCGAGCAGGAATCGAGAGCCGGACGAAGCAGGGCCGTTTTTGCCGGCGCGGCGACCAGTCCGGCTTCGGGCGCACCGATCAGGAGGAGGCGACGATGCCAGCGTGCCGGCCGCGGCACGTCAGTCGGCTTGAGCCATTCGCTGGGACGAGGCCGCGCGGGCAAAATGGCCGAAGACGTTGGTGTGCGATCCACCATCAAGGCGCGGCGCGCGGTGTCGAAGAGGTCATCGCGGTTGCCGCCACCATCGCAAAAGCCGTGATCATAGGCTTCGGCGCCCGCATCGAGTGGGCCAGGCTTGCGGCATTCGGGATCCCAGCCCGCATGCGCGGCATACCAGCCATCGGCATAGCGGACCGATCGATCCCAGTCATGGCCATGGAGATCGCGCGCGCGCAGAATGGCACGATCGCGATCATCCCCCCGTCCCTCGGCGACTCGTCTTGCGGTGAAGGCGAAATTGCGGGCCTGTCGTTCCGCCTCGACCATGTGCGCCATCGCTTCCATCACCGGCCGCAGTGCCGTGACACGCTCGCGCATACGTGCCATGCGCTGATCGAGTGGGGAATCGTTCGCAAGGTCCGGGAAGCGGCGCCAGGCATCAGCGAGCGCCGCTGCTTGTACCGGGCTTCGACCATGGGCAATCCATGCGTCGGTGTCAGCGGGGTCAAACGGCTCTGACATCATCGGTCTCCTTCGATGCGAATCCCAGGAGACGTGGCGGCGATGGTCGGAGGGGACAGCGTACCGCTCCGACAGTTTCTCGATCACACCCACAACTGGCATACGCGCGCGCAAGCCCGCGCCCGAAATCGGAATGCACCGAGATCAACGCTTGCCGTTCGAACGAACTTTCCGTGAAAGGTATATAGAGGCGATAGGAATAGCCCGACTCCTGGACGCCGATCCTGACGCGGACGAAAAGAATGCGCATGATCGCCTTCGTTCAGGCGACGAGACGGGGAACAACGGGCTGCGATGTGGACAAGCGAAGCTCCCGCCGGATTCGTGCGGCGAAGCGGCCCGGGTCGACAAGTTCGCGGATTGACGCCCAACAATTACGGTCTCCAAGATGATCGTCGCGGCCCTGCACCTTGCGAAAGCACACTTCCCGATCGGGACCGGAGAGGCCGAGCGAGAGTTGCACCCAGACATCCTCGCCGTGCAGCGTCACTTCGCCTGACACGGCGGGACCACCCTTGTTGGACCGGATATCGAAACTGCCCTCGTCGAGCGCGAGGGCGTCGGCCAGGCGGCGCATGGCGGCGCGCCCCTCCGAATGAAACAGGCGCTTGGCGGGCTCGTCATGGGCAACGCCGCGATAGGCGAGCGTCTTCAGAACCGGCCGGTTCCGCAGCTCGGCGATCCGCGCGATGCAGTCGCGCCGCAGATCCGCGTCCGGTGCACGCGTTTCGCACACCGTCCCCAGATGGCGCGCAAGCAGAATAACCGCCGGATCACGTTCGAGATCGATGCCGGCGTTGCGGCAATCGGTGATGGCGGCGTGGATCGCATGCAGCGCCGTGCCGATCGTGATCAGCGCGCTGGGATCGAGAGCCTGACTGTAGCGGAAGGCGAGATCATAATTCATGAGAGTCTCCGGGTCTCGAGCGGTTCGGCCGCTCACACCTCCGTTCCCCCTCTCCTCACCTTCAGTCCGCTGATGCTGCGCCGTAGATGTCCGCTGCCCATTGCTCGGTCCACAGGGCCGTCATCTCGTCATGGTCGAGATCGCCGGTTTCGATGAGATCGCGTATCTCGCGGCGCGCCTGTGCGATCACCCGCTCCCAGGGGTCTGCCGGTTCGGGAGGTGGCGGCACCTCAGGTTGCACCGGCAACTGTCGCGAAGGCCGATCAAGGCGAGCATGCTGTCTGTGCAACCACTGCGTCATATGGTCCGCCACCAAGCGGTCGGTCTTGGCTTGACCACAACGTCGCGCGGCGATGCGCGCGCTGACCCCATAGGCCTGGCTGTCGATCGAGGCGATACGATGGGCGAAGGCGGTGAGATAGGGGATGGCGGCGCCCTTGACGCCGAAGAGATGCAGACGGGTCTGCCTTGGCAGCACCTGGTCGAGACGATCAACGACGGCGATCAGTCCATCCGCGCCATGGACAGGGCGCCGGCACATGCTGCCGACACCGACAAGCCCGGCGCGCTCGATCATATGCGCGAGCGCCACTGCACAGCGTTCATAATCACCGGGATGACGTCCCTGAATGACCGGCATGAAGGTCGCATCGATCCCGGCATCTTCAGCGCGCAGCCGGCATTCGATGTTGGCCCGGATGGTACGGGACATGCGGTCGAGCACCTCGTTGCGATCGCTGGCCACTTCCTGCTCGACGCAATAGTCGAGGCTTGCCCACCAGCGGAATGGATAGGCTGCGGCCAGGCCGACATAATCATCGACCATCCAGGGATAGCGCCCATAGGTGACCATTGCGCTGAACCCCGCGCTGTCGAGGCTGAGGCTGCGAAGACCATGCGCATTCATGAGTGGCCGCGTCGTCCAGCCGGCCCATTCGCGCCAACCTCGCTTCGTCGACCAGCGCGACAGGGCATTGGCGGAAATCAGGACGGGCTGCTGAAGCTGTCGGGCGCGCCGCAGGAGCACCCCATCAGCAAGGTGCGGCAGTCCCACCATGACAGCGATCGAGCGTGACTTGACCGGATAATTGTTCATGTTATGTTCCATTCAAGGGAGATTTTTAATGACCGAGCAGGCCGCCCGCTATTTTGAACCGTTCGATCTCGATGTGACGCTGCGCGATGCCGCGCTTGACGATCAAAACCGCCCCACCCGCCGCATGCTGGCCAATGCGGCGATCGGTATGCATGTCGAGGATGCCTATTATTCGGTGCGCGAACTGCGCGAGGCGATGTCCTGGGTCCATGAGGGTGAGACGGGCGGCAAGCGCAAGCTCGCGTCCATCCTGAGCAATCCGGCAGGCGACGATTTCCAGCGCTGCATCTATTTCTGCCTCGCTGGCCGCGGCATCGTCGAGATGCTCGACGATCTGATGTGGCTCGAAGAGCTGCTCGAAGCGCGCGGCCGCGTCGCGGGCAGCATCCACCGCCGGAAAATCAGGGCACGTCCGCTGGTCTCGCCTTATGTAGCTGACGAACCGGATGGCCCTGTCGTCGCCTCAACCGAGAACTTCAGGCAAGGCCGTTCCTGGTGGGCCGATCCCGGCCTCACTGCCTGACGGGACCGCGCGGTACGCCGCTCCAGCCTTGGAGATCACCGCTCACAAGCGAGGCGGTCGCCGCGCCGCCACCGAGCCGGCTCGATCCACTGGCCAGCGAACGCGCCAGCCTTGTTTCGCTGCGCGGCGGCAAAGGCTTCGGTATATTGCTTCGCACGCGCCGGATCGGTTTTCAGGAATTGGGGTTGGGGAATGGCGAGACCCGCGCGGATCAGCGTCTCTCCGAGATCGCGGCCTTTCACGGTCACAGTCGCCACCGGCCGACCATAGCTCGAGCGGTTGGTGAGCCGGATTTGGGCGTCGGCTTCGCCCAGAATCCGCGCGGCATGATCCTGAGCCGCCTTGCCACATTCCCAGCACGACCGCGCCCGTTCACAGAGCTGACGGCGCTCGAACGCATCGACACCAAGGAGACGGAAATCGGCTGCAATCGTGTCGCCATCGAGCGCGCGAGCGGATGCGGTAAACCCCGGCTCATTGACGGGAGCACCCCGGACGTCGCATGCGGAGACAAGGAATAGGAAACACAGAAAACGATACATTCGATGTCTATGACAAAGGGCGCTGATCTTTTCCATTGCGTCGAACACGAAGTTCAGTCCCCAGGAAACCAGTCGAACGTCAAGGTGCGCGCGCCGGCCCGGCTTTCGAGTTCAAGGACGTCGGCAATGGTCCAGATCTTGCGGGATTCGCGCGCCAGGTCCGCGTAACCACCGTAGGTGCAGCCGCCATGCACGATGAACTGGGCGTGGATGTTCTGGGTCGCCGCTTCGGAGAGAAAGAAGCCCGCAACGCCCTTGATATATTGTGGCGGGAGAACGCCCAGCATAGCGTCGTAGAAACGCTGCGTGATCCGGCTGAGAGGAAATGACGCCAATGTTTCGGCGCGCGTGCGTTCGAAATAGGCGTTGGTGGACTCGACAACAGCGTCGGGATGGCGATCGCGGTGACGCGCGAGCAGCGCGGCTGCGTCCTCCCTGCTGTGTGCGTAGTCGAGGGGGAATTTCGAAGACCGCGCGGTAATGTAAAAGTTAGTGTCCATGGCGGATCCTTCCAGCTTGGAGAACACCGTCATTCATCCCCCTTCCCTCTTGCCATGGGTCGCGAGCGGCGGGATCATGGGCCTGGCTGCGTTGCAGCGGCGGTCAGCATGCGGATGGGCTTTGCTCCGGAAGACATGAATGGAGAGGGCTTCAGGCGACCATCTCGAGGACGATCAGGCCCGACGACGCAGGGTCGGTAGAGATGCGGAAAGGCTGCAGCGGATCGGTAGTGCGCAGGATGCTTACCTTACCCTGCGAATGATCGAAAATCCGGCTGGCGACGCGCAGGGCATTCTCGCGGCTGCAGAGCAACTGGCGTTTGGGAGACAGACAACGCCTGTCGATGGCCGTCGTCATGACCTGATCCCTTTCTCCTCGAGGATTGACGCTCATGCAAACAGCGTCTTGTGGATCTTGGTGACCGGTACGACCACCCAGGCGCGCGTCATGAGGCGACTGATCCGGTAGAAGCAGCCATTCTGCGGATCGCGAAGCACGAGCCTCCGGCCGCGCTTGCAGACGACGAACTCCTGCGCGACATTACCGTCGGTGAAGGTCACCGGCTCGGGAAGCCGGATGCGATCCCCGTCCGCGAGTTTGCGCGCGCGGTGCGCAAGGTTCGCCCGGCAACGTGCGCGCCAATCGAGCGCATATTCATGCTCGGTCGGGCTCAGCAGATCGAGGATCGCCGCGGGGCAGTCGGCCTCGCATGGCCCCATATTTTCGGTCATATCCTTGTACCCGAACTGGTGGCCATCGCGCGAGCGTGGATTCCAGCGCACCAGGCACACTACCGCGAAAACGTTGCCGGCAATGCCGTCCACGATTTCCTGGGCTGCGGCGTAATAGGTCCGATTTCCCGGACAGGAGGACGCGAGCACCCTGAGGCCGCGTTTCGTGCCGTCCTCGAGCGTGTTTTCGTAGGTAAGCTGCGCGTCGAGATAGGATTTGGCGGTCTTGTGGCCGCCCATCGACGTAAAGGGCATGAAGAGCCATCCCATGATGAGTCCTTTCTTGAGGAAGGAAACCGGCCGCTGGCCGTTTCCGGTTTGAGGATCGTCGGGCCGCGAGCGCTGGTCAGCAGGCGAACGCCCGCGTATCAAAGTCGCAGTATTTTCATGTCGTGCGGATGTGACCTTCCGCACCCGTCATTGTCGGAGAAGTCATGCTCGCCGCGTCGGCCATTGAGATAATCGGCGGCACGCCTTTGATCGCACTGGATCGCATCTACACGGGTCCTGGTCGCATCATCGCCAAGGCCGAGTTCCTGCTGCCCGGGGGAAGTGTGAAGGACCGTGCCGCCAAGGCGATCCTGCTTGCCGCAAGAGAGGATGGCCGGCTGAAGCCGGGAATGCCGGTCGTGGAAATGACGAGCGGAAACATGGGCGCCGGACTGGCGGTGGCATGCGCCGCGCTCGGCCATCCCCTCGTCGTCACGATGTCGGCAGGCAACAGTCCGGCGCGAGCGAAGATGCTCGAAGGACTCGGCGCCGAAGTGGTGCTCATCGCCCAGGTGGATGGAAGCCCGGGCCAGGTGACGGGTTCCGATGTCAATGCTGCCGCACAGGCGGCTTGCGCGATCGCCCGGGCGCGTGACGGTTTCTACGTCGATCAGTTCAACGCTGCAGAGGGGATCGCAGCGCACGAGACCACGACAGGCCCGGAGATCCTGGCGCAGTTCGGTGGCCCGGTCGACGGATGGGTTGCAGCGGTCGGCACGGGCTGCACCTTCGTGGGCGTTGCAAAGGCGTTGAAGCGCGCCAATCCCGGTACGGTCTGCGCCGCTGTCGAACCGCTGAACGCGCGGCCGCTGGCCGGAGAACCGGTGCTCGACGCCCGGCATAAACTCCAGGGCATCGGTTATGGCACGGTTCCGCCGCACTGGGATCCGTCGCTGATGGATATGAGTGTCGGCATCAGCGATGATGAAGCTGAAGAGTGGCGGCGTACTCTGGCCCATCGCGAGGGCCTGTACGTCGGCTATTCTGCCGCTGCGAACGTCTGCGCCGCGGCAAAGCTGCTGGCATCGGGGCGGTTGACGGCTGATGCCGTCGTGGCAACGGTGCTTTGTGATACCGGCCTGAAATACTGAACCTCGGCGTGGGGGTGGCCCCGATGGACGTGCATCCGGTCGGCTGCCGGCTGCGCCTTGCTCGCCGCGCCGAAGCTTTTGAGATACGCGAAAGCCTGTTCAGCCTTGGCGGCAGCGTGGATGATCGCGGTCTTGTCGCCGCGGAGGATACCGAGCCAATGCGCCACATAGCTCGCATGACTGTCATGGAGGACGTTGGGCAGACCAAGGTCAGCACAGCAGAGCCCCGCCCCGATCTCCGCGACCAGTTCTTCGAACGCATAGGCCTTGTCGCCGAAGCGCTTGCCGAAGGTCCGTGCGAGTCGGCTGGAATGGCCCGACCAGTGAACCGTCTCGTGGCAACGCGTCGACGCATAGTGATCCATGCTGCGGAAGGCCGTTCGGTTCGGCAGCTGGATATGATCGAAGGTCGGTGTGAAGTAGGCTTGGTTTCCGCCATGGCGAACGTCGGCAGGGATTCCCGTGAAGAAGGCGTCGATCGCCGCCTGCCGCTCGGACGGGATCAGAGGCTGCTCCGGTTCGTCAGAGGGGTAGAAATAGGCTGGAAGACCGTCGATCTGATCGGCGTTGAACACGATGTAATGGCGCAGGAACCGGATGCTCCGCTCCACTTGCTTGCCGGTTTCGGGGTGCTCCTCACGCTTCTTGAACGAGGAATAATAAACCGAAAGCGCGCCGGTTTGACCCTTGCGGACGTGCCCGCCTAGCGTTTCCGCCTGGCGCCAGGTCATCCAGTAACGCGAACGATAACCCTGGGCATCGCCGAGCGCCCAGAGATAAAGCGTATTGATGCCCTGATACGGCGTGCCGCAATGACGCAGCGGGCGTCCGCCCGCCCCGTTCAGCCGCCAGGGCCTCGACCAGGGCGGAACACCCTCCTCGAGCTTGCGGATGATGAGGTCGGTGATTTCGGCGGCGACATCGCGGCTCGTGCGTTTCGCAAGGGACATGGCGCTTCTCCGTGCGGAAGGGGAAAAGGCCGCCGGCACGGGACCACGCGCCGGCGGCAAGGCATCCAGGAGAAAGCGGCGTCAGGCCGCGAGAGCGTCCTGATCGGGCGATTCCGCTTCGATTTCGCAGGCACCGGACACTGTCTCGTCGACGCCAGCCACGCCAACCTCTTCGGCATCCTCGGGCTCGACGATCGCCTGCTCTTCAGGATCGCCTTCGGCGGGTTCGAGATCGTCCGCCTCGGTCTTGTCGAGGAAGCGCATGGCGTCGGGCACCCAGGCAAGCGCCGCGTCCCGGACCTCGGGCTCGACGATCGCTTCGCCCGCGAAGAGCTTCGCGCACGATTCCGAGATCTCCGACTTCTTCATCGTCGCGTGGCGCGCGGTCAGCGCCGCGCCGCCGACATCGGCGAGCAGCGTCAGGATCGAGCCCTTGCTGATGCGGTCGAAGAAGTTCTCGGATGTCGGCCGCCACCAGCTTGCGACATCGACATCCATGATCGTCGCCAACCGGTTGTGGAGCGGACACTGCTCGGCGCGGTAGCTCGCCTTCGCTTCGAGCGACATCGCCACGATGTAGGCGAGCCAGGCCGCCTTGCTGTCGTCGTCGAGCGCCCGGAACGCCTCGAACCGGTCGACCTCGGACTTGTGCTCCAGCCAACTCGCATCGAGCCCGTCATGGGCTTCGGCGAGATAGCCCCGCGCGCGGGTCGTCGGCTGGTCGCCACTCACCGGATCCTGCGGCGAGCGAGCGCGAATGGTCGAGCCATAGGCGCTGAACGTGCTGGCGCGATCGTCAATCATGACGAAGAGCGCATAGTCGAGCGCCAGGGCCGGATGGCTGAGCAGGGTCGCTGCGAGCACGTCGCGCCGCTGCATCGCCAGCTCATCGTAGAGCCGGGCGCTGAGCGGCTTGCCGCCCGGGGCGATCGCTTCGGGCGGCGGAGCAGGCGGCGTGTAGCTGCCGCCCGGGCCGGTCGAACCGCCACCGCCGGCACCATCGCCGTGGTCGTCCTCGCCGTTTTCATCAGCGCCGCCGATGCTGACCGGTTCCTCGCTATAATATTCGGTGTCGAGGACCATCTCGCCTCTGGGCGTCAGCTTGAGAAACGCGCCGACGAGCGGCTTGATCTCGTCAGGCAGCACCGGCGGGATGTTGTGGAGCGCGTGTTCTTCCTCGGACAGGGCATCATATTCCTGGTCGAGCGCCTTGTAGGCATCCTCATCGATGGTCTCGTCATCCATCTCCTCGGCGATGGCTTCCTGCCGCTGTGCAATCGCATCGAGGCGGGCCAGCTGCGCCTCGGTGAAATCAGGCTGCGGCAGGATCACCCGGTAGAGGCCGGTCGCCGCGCTATGCGTGTAGTTCGACGCAATCGGCCGGATCCAGGCGAGACCGAGTTCCTCGCCGATCCGCTTGGCTTCCGCTTCCATGATGTCCGCGGCGAGCCGCTGCGCGATCTCGGGGTTCACCCACTTGTCGCCGCTGTCGCTGAAAAGGTCGCGGTCGATCTTGCCGCCAGCCTCGGCATAGCGGTCCTCGCCGACCAGGATCGCGACCGGATCGGTCGACTTCATCGTTTCGTTGGCGATGACGCGGCGGATAGTGTCGGCATTGGCATAGCTGGTGCCGTAGCTGTTCCAGACGAGAAGCTGCTTCTCCTGGTTTTCGGTCGAGGCATAGGCCTTGGCGACGTCCAGCGTGATGGTGCCTTCGCTCAGCGCCTCGAAGATGGGCTCGGCCAGGGTCGCGAGCCGCAGGCGGCCCTCGACGAACCGACGGGTGAGGCCGAAGCGCTTGGCGACACCGTCGATATCATTATTGAGACCGATGAAATACTGGAACGCGCGGCATTCCTCGGCAGGCGTCATCTTGAGCTGATGGAAGTTGGCCGCGGTCGAGGTCTCGGACAGGGTCGCCTCGTCGCCGACGAGAACCTTGACGGGAACATCGTAGGTTTCAGGGTCGATGGTGCCGCGCTCGGCGAGCATGAGCAGACCGCGCAGGCGGCGACCGCCATCGAAGACCTCGAAAGTGCCGCGCGGCTTTTTCACAGGCGTGACGAGCAGGTTCTGGAGTACGCCGCGAGCTTCGAGATCGGCGGCCATCTGCGGTATTTCCAGCAGGTCGTCGGGCCGCCTGCGGACATTGATGGGAGAAAGCGTAAGCTTCGAGAGCTTAACGGTCGTGGTCATCGGAGGAACTCCTTCTGGCATCCGGATCAGCCCGGACACCAGCATCACTCCCCCTTCCCTCTCGAACCCCGGGGCGCCCCGTGGGCGTGGCTTTTTTCCGCCGGACAACCTACATTGTCTTCTCTTCCGGCCTCGAAAGAATATGATCTGCGGTGACCTCCACGACGCTCCGTTTGAACATGCCGCAATGGCAGGGTGGCGATGAACCCGCCTATAGCTTTGGTTCCGAATTGTTGCGCTGGCTTGCCCCGCCGCATGACGGCCCCGAGGAAACCGTGGCGGTTCCGGAACCGGACGGAAGCTCCCCGCCGGTTAGCCGTGGCATCAAGTGGTGCGCCGCCCTCTTGTCTCAAGCAAGAGCGGCGCGCGAAGCCATCGAGCGGCATGCGCCCGATCGGATCGTGACGCTTGGCGGCGACTGCCTGGTCGATCTTGCGCCGATGGCGTATCTAAGCCGCAGATATGGTGAAAAGCTGGGCGTTCTCTGGCTCGATGCCCATCCCGACGTGATGAGCGCTGCCGAGTTTTCGCACGCCCATGCCCATGTGCTTGCCCTGCTGCTTGGCCGGGGCGACGAGGCTTTCACGGCAGAAGTGCCCCGCAAGCTGGACGCCCGGCGTGTGATGATCGCCGGCATGCAGGGATGGAACGCGGATGAAGACCTGATCCTGAAGGAACTGGGCATCCGGCATATCCCGCCAGCCGTCCTTGCTGACAGCAGCCGGCCAATCCTCGACTGGATCGAGACCGAGGGAATCACGCATCTTGCGGTACATTTCGACCTCGATGTCCTCGATCCGGCTCATTTTTCTCCGCTGCTGTTCAACAGGCCGGGCATGCCGGAGGGGGCCTTCGATGGAATAGAGCAAGGCCGTATGCAGCTGGACCAGGTGGTGCGCCTGTTGAAAGAGATCGGCGCGGCAGTGGATATGGTTGGCCTTGCCATCGCCGAACATCTGCCATGGGACATGCTGCGCCTGAGAAACAGCCTTGCCGAGTTACCCATCATGAAATCATGAAACTCACTGTGGGCTGAAACCGCCCCGAGTTTCGGAATACCAATGGCGCACCACTCGCGAAGCTATCCTCGCCGCTTTGGACACGCCCTCCCCCCGATCTCGAGGTAAACGTCGTCACCGCTACGCGATGCTTCACAATCTGAATGTGACGGACTTCTCCTGTGAGAGCGGCGCTGACCGCCGATGAGACGTCATTAGAGGGTGTCAATGACCAACGAAACCCGCAGTGCCGACTGTTTCGGTGACATCTCGTGCTTGATGCAGAATGCACACCAGCTGCGCTTCGTCATTCAGGATCGGAACGGACACCGTCTGCCAATAGCGCTCGAGAAACCGGCCATCGGAACCCCGCAGGTCATAGCGCTGTGCTTTCATGGCATGCTGGCGCCGTCCCTGTGCCGCGATGCGGATGGAATCAAACAAGCCTGCGACGCCGGTTGCATCCTCAAGATCCGGATTATCCGGAAAGACGTCAAAGAGCCTTTCTCCGGCCACTCTG
Source organism: Sphingobium aquiterrae (assembly GCF_037154135.1). Lineage (NCBI taxonomy): Bacteria > Pseudomonadati > Pseudomonadota > Alphaproteobacteria > Sphingomonadales > Sphingobiaceae > Sphingobium > Sphingobium aquiterrae. The sequence continues at coordinate 207,258 of NZ_JBANFL010000006.1, read as the reverse complement.
CTGCGCTCGGTATAGGTGATGGCAGTATGCGCATCGTTGACGTCGAGGATTCGCATACCAGCCCTCGGATCGATGATCATCGTAGGCTGGGTAGAGGTCTCCGTCAGGCGTTGAAAAAGGCTCCGATCACATGATGATAGCGCGCCAAATTCAATAGGATATCTCTGCACGCCAAGTGCGGCGGCGTTGAGCAATGCAAGCTCGCGTTGAATTGAACGGATCTGCTGCAGCAGATAGCTGCGCTCGGTGTCGGCAACGTCTGCGCCCAGGCAGGCCCTGAATTTCTTCAAGTTTTCGTGCAGGATGAAGCGTTGCACATTACCCCCTAAGGTTTCAATTGTGCCTCGGATCTATGAACTTCTCCGGTCCCGAGAAGTTTCCCCGACTCGCTGGCATCTGCAACGCAATAAATACACTGAATGACCTCTGAGCACACGACGCGCACCTTAAGGTGCCATCCAACAGCTTCGCGGGCGCTGGTGACGATCGCCAGATGATAACGCGCAATCGCCGCTCGCCGACCCGCTTTAATGCGCTCAGTTCGACCAGCCCTGCCAGATCGCGCGTGGCGGTCGCCGAAGCGGCATCCGGGATCGTGCCGATAGTCGCGCGCGCTCAGCCCCCCAGCGAAGCCGTCCGGCCATTAGGCCGTCATGCGGATCAACGTCTTCTCGATCAAGAAACGGATACTCTCGATCGTTCGCCCATGCGCCTCCAGCACGATACCGGCGAACCAACCCAGCCGGTCATCGATCCGGTTGCTCTGGCTGGCCCGTTGCAGCTCGGCGTAATAAGCCTTGCTTATGCCGATTAATCATCGCCGAGAATATCGACTCCTTCTGAGCGCGCCGGGCGGCGCCTGCGCGCGGCCCTTCAGTCGTTGAAGGTTACTGTTCCGGTATGTTCAGCAGCTCGACTGCCGGCGCGAAGACCCAGCCTTCGGAGAGCTGGTCGGTGAGCGGATCGCGATAGACCACGAGCCGCCACTTACCGCGGCTATCCTTCACGGCAAGCAAGGTGCCGGCATCGCCGCGCATCAGTATCTGCGCCTTGCCCTGCGGCTCGCGACGGATCGGCGCGTCACGCTTCAGCTCTGCGCGGGGGAGGTTCGCGACATAGGCTTCGTCTGCCTTCTGATTGGCGGCGATGATCTTGTCGATCTTCTCCTGCAGGGTCTCGACTTGGACTTTCATCTCGGCATGGACCTTCTGCTCTGCTGGCGTCAGGTCTGCAGGGACGACCTCCTTGTAGATGCCATAGACGGTCATGATGAAGCCGATGAGCGCGATCGCACCGACATTGCGGAGCTCCTTCAGTGTGTTATCGCCGAACGTCGAGAAGATCACGCCTATCAGCTGCATGAATGCCGCCAGCAGGTCGACACTCTGTGCCGGATCTTCAGCGTGGCCGATCGCTTCGATCAGGCGGTGGGCCTCGATCACCTGCTCGGCCATGACGACCGCGCTGCTCGTCGCCACAGCCTCGGCCGTGGCGCGCAAGGTCATCATGTCGATCGTGCGCGCTCGCTCCGCCGCGACCTTCAGGATGCCAAGGCTGGGCGCCATGCGCTCGCTCAGCGCCTTGATCTGATCGCCGACCTGCGAGCCAGCCATCAGCTTTCCGATTATCGCCCTGTTCGCCTCGAACATGCTGCCAAGCTTCACCATGTCCGCGATCGTCGAGCCAATCAGCAGCTTTTGTGCCGCCAGAATGCCGGTGGGATCACGGTTAATCCCCATGGCGGTCCTCTGGATCTGCAACAACCAGCTCGTGGAGGCGAAGTCCTTCAGCACGGGGACGCGACTCATGCGCAGCGCCTCGGCTGCCGCTATCGTGTCGCTAACGCGCGTACCCTTCAGCATCGCCGCGGTCTTGAGGATACCGGACTTCTCGACTGCGTCCAGCGCCGTGAAGACGCTCGGCAGCGGCTTGATCGCGCTCGGCAGGGCAAAGTTCGGGCCCATCGCCCGCTTGATAAGGTCCGACTGCTCGCGCTGCAGCTTCATGGCTTCATACAACGGGCTGTCAGGCCCGAATGGGAATTTGTTGCTCATGGAGATTCCATCGCAGAATCGAGTCCCCGGTTCGACCAACTTTTGGGCAACCACAGTGAACCGCGCACATTTTTTCAGCGCACCGAGCGATCGCAACATGGGACGGGGCGCGCGGCACTGTATGGACATCGAACCCCTTCACGCCGGCGGGGCCTGACCTTCGGTCGTTTCATTCATGAACCTACTTTTCAACTCTCTGCACGACAGTCAGAAAGGAGGGATGTTGTTCACTGTCAAACCCGAAGAACTCAAAGACTTTGATCGACTGACAGGCCGTGCCGCCGGACCGTCGAAGAGCCATCAACTTGGCTCTTCGAAGAGGCCCGACAAAACTGTCTCGGCCGATGGCACCGGCACGAACACACGGGTCCGATATTGTATTACTTCGGTAAAGCAGCCGATCGACTTGAGCCACGGCAGGCGATCATGCGGACAGCCGACCAGTTCGATGCGAGGCGAGCCGTTGACGAGCGAACGCTTGATCGTGAGGGGGAACGGTTGCGAGACATCGATGCTCCGCCCTGCCGTCACCGCCTTGACCACAGCGTCCGCCGGTAGGGCCTCAGCGCGGTCGATGCCGAGCCTGGCGAAGAGTGGGGGAACATGATCGTCGAAGACGAGGCGGCCCAACCATGATCGTCCTTCCCCATCGACGATGCGGTTGACTGCAAGATGGTCGCTCGGCAGCGCCGACCAGATGGGCAGAAGCAGGCCGGTGGCCAGCCGGATCGTCTCGCTGTCCACGGCTTGGCGGGCCGCTTCCACCTCGCCTGCCCAGGTTGTGCTGAACGTCTCGCGTGTCACTTCCTCCCAGGACGATTCATAAAGATCGTCTTCGCGCATATATTCGTTGCGCGTCGGCCGCATCATCTCGACACGCGGGATCGGCGTGCCTTCCTTCTCCTCCATCAGGGCCCGCGCCCGGGTCCGGAGCGCGGACTTGCCGGACTTCCGATTGATCATGAAGCGGGCACTGGCATCGCCATCGGCGATCCGCAGGATGCGCTCCAGTGTGACCGGATTGCGGCGGCGCGCGATTTCGATGGTGAGGAGGTGCGACGTCGCGCCGGTGAGCGGATCGGTGCGCAATATGATATCATCAATGAGTGTCGCCCGATCGACGAGGATCGTTTCGACCCCGACATCGAGGCGCCCGGCATCGCGCGCCGCCGAGACGCGGGTCTCGATCAGGGCGAGGAACTCGTCGAAGATGCTGTTCTGGAGTGCGATCGGTAGCGCGAGGATGCGGTTGAGCCATCGCTGTATAGGCGGCATTTCATCCTTGAGAACGCCATCCTTGTCGACCAGCTCGAGACCGGTGCGGTGCTGGAATTCGTCGAGGCTGGTGCTGGCAAGCTTGCCTGCCGCCAACAGGTCGAACCAGCTCAGGAGAGCAGCGCAGGCATATTCGCTCTCGAGATTGTCGGCGGGGTCGAACAGTCCTTGTCCGCCGGTCTGGCGCTGGCCGCGCGTGAGCGCCCCCAAGCTGTCGAGGCGGCGCGCGATCGTGCTGGTGAAGCGCAACTCGCCCTTGCAGTCGGTCGTCACCGGCCGGAACAGCGGCGTCGCCGCCTGATGTGTGCGGTGCGTCCGTCCTAGCCCCTGGATCGCACGATCCGCGCGCCAGCCGGGTTCCAGAAGAAGATGGACGCGCTGCTCCTGGTTCGCCGCGTCGAGCGAGGCATGATAGCTGCGCCCCGTGCCGCCGGCATCGGAGAAGACGAGTATCCGCTTGCGCCCCGCCTGGAATGCGGCAGCCTCCGCCTGGCTCGTGCGCGCCGACCGGCTCTCCAGTTTCTGCCTGCCATCGCTCGCGGTGATCAGGCGCTTGGTACGGCCCGTGACTTCGGCGACGGTCTCGTGCCCGAAATGTTCGAGCAGCGCATCAAGCGCCGACATGATGGGAGGCATCGCGCAGAGCTTTTCGATCAGCTCGGCCCGCGCCGCTTCGGCCTCCGGATTGTAGACGGGGTTGCCGTGCTCGTCGGTCATCGGCAGTGACCGCGGCGTGCCGGTGTCGTCTTTGAAGATCTGCATCTGCCGCGTCGGGAACGCACGCTCGAGATAGTCGATGATATATTCTCGCGGCGAGAGATCGATTTCGAGATCCGCGCGCTCCTCGGGATTGAGATCGCCAAGGCGCCGGTTGAGAATGGATTCCGCCGTCGTCACCAGCTGGAGCACCACGGACTGGCCATCGGAGACATGCGCGCGAATGGCAGCGATAACCGTCGGGAGCTTCATCGAAAGGAGCAGCTGACCGAAGAATCGCTGTTTCGTGGACTCGAAGCGCGAGCGCGCCGAGGCCTTGGCCCCACTGTTGAGCGTCGCATTCTCCAACCCGTCGACCACCGATGTCAACTCAAGGGCGCGTTCCATATTGCGATGAATGATCGCCCAGGCATCGGCATAGCTGTCATAGATGGCGATCTGGTCGGGCGTCAGTTCGTGCCGCAGGATCTCATATTCGACACCCACGAAGCTCAGCGCACGGGCAGTATAGAGACCTAGCGCCTTGAGGTCGCGCGCCACGAGCTCCATCGCCGCGATCCCGCCCTTGCGAATACCGGTGATAAACTGCTCGCGATTGGTGAAGGCGGTTTCCGGGCCCCAGAGGCCGAGCCTGACAGCATAGGCCAGGTTGTTGACGTCCGATGCGCCGGTCGCCGAAGCGTAGAGCACACGGGCTCCGGGGAGGTTGTTCTGAAGGAGAACCCCGCAAATGCCTTGTTGCGAGCCCTCCTTCGGGCCGAGAGCCCCCTCGCCGCCCGCGACGCCGCCCATCTCGTGCGCTTCATCGTAGCCGATAACGCCTTCGAAATCGTCGCCGGCCCAATCGATGATCTGCTTGAGGCGACTGTGATCGCCGCGCGCCGAGCGAAGTGTGGGATAGGTGACGAACAGGACGCCCTGCTCGAGCGCGATTGGCTGGTCGATCTTCCAGTTGGAAAGGGGCTGGATGTCGGCCGCGAGGCCACCGAGCGCGGTCCAGTCGCGCCGGGCATCCTCAAGCAGCGTTTCGTTCTTCGAGACCCAGATGTTGCGGCGCCGGCCCTGCAGCCAATTGTCGAGAATGCAGGCCGCGACCTGACGCCCCTTTCCCGCACCGGTGCCGTCTCCCAGGAAGTAACCCTTGCGATAGACTCGGCCGCCTTCGGCTTCGTCGAGACCAACACCTTCCTTGCTCGGCGTGAACCGGCCGGGCAGAAACTGGGACCAGGCGTGACCCGCATAGACAACTGTTTCGAGCTGCGAGGCGGAAAGCAGGCGCTCGGAAACGGTGCGTTCCGGGAGGTGAGGCACATAGTCGGGGATTGGCGCGGCGATCGATCCCATCGCCACCGATTCCACGAGCGCGGTCGGATGCTCGCCGGCCGCTTCGAACACGATCCGACTGGGCCTGTAGGGCAGATAGACGCCGACCTGATCGAGCAAGGGCGCGGGCGCATCGAGCGCGGTGTAGCCGACAGGCAGGATATTGTTGCGAACCGGCGCATGATAAGGCCTCGGCGCCGCCCGCGTGCTCTTGACCGCACGGAACAGGGACAGGCTGGAGGAGCGCTTTGGCGTCGGCGGTAACGCGGTCGTGATCGCGCTGCGTTCGGGAACGGTCAGGGCTCCCAGCAATTCGCGGATCGATCCGCGCTGGATGGTCGCCTGAACGGCGCCGCCCCCGACCTTGTCGATGACGAAGAGCCGGACCGCGATTGACGTCCCGTGCTTCAGATAGCATTTCTCGAGCCGGACCGACGTCCGGACGCTGACATCACGCAGCGTTGTCTCGAAAAGATCGCGCATGCGTGCATTGGGGCCGAACCAATCGGGCATGACCGCAACGAGCCTGCCACCGGGTTGCAAGCGTCGCAGGGCCGCCTGGAGATGGCGGACGGCGGCATGACTGTCGGCGCCGAGACCCACGGAGCGCGAGAAAGGCGGGTTCATCAGGACGATGCTGGGGCGCGGCGCGTCTGCGAGCGTGGAATTGATCGTCGCCCCGTCATGGCCGGTGATCACCGCATCGGGAAAGGCATGTCTCAGGCGCGCGCGGCGCGGCGCGGCATATTCGTTGAGCTGGAGACCGGCATGATCCCGGCAATGGGCGATGAGAAGTCCATTACCGGCACTCGGCTCCAGAATGACATCTCCGGGCTCGATAGCCGCCAGGACGACAGCAAGCGCGGCGAGATCAACGGGTGTCGAAAATTGCTGCCATTCGATCTGCTCCTCGCTGCGCACCGTCTGGGTGGGCAGCCGGTCGAGCAGGTCGCAGGCCGCACCGACATCGGCGAGTGAGCGCAGCGGATAGGGACCGAACTGGAGGTGGTGGGCGAGCGCATGCTCCAAAATCTTGAAACTGTCGCGCTGCGTCCATAGGCCATCGGCATCGGTGCCGCCAAATCCGGCGACCATCGCGGCATTGAGATCCGCGCGGGTAATGCGATCAACGGACCGGAGCCGTTCGACAAGGAGGGTGGTCGCGCGGCGTTCAGCCGCCGTCGCGGCATCAGAAAGGTTGGTCATTTAGGGGTCTCCAGAGCGGCTACCCTTCTGGTAGCTCAGCCCTTCACACCCCCTTCCCTTTGGATCGGATGCGCGGCCGCGCGTGGTCACGCGGGAAAAATGCTGTGGCCCAGTGCCTGATCGCGCAGACTGTCGCCGAGCAGGTAGATTATCTTATGGTATTGGCGGGTGTCTCACCCAAAGCTGTCCGCGCACAATCTCTCATATGCCTTCAAGGAAAGACCATGACCGCGACTTTCGAAACGTTGTTGGCGAGCGACTTCTCCGCACGATGTGATCGGCCGCTTGACCGGGCAGTGCAGATCGCACGCGATCATGGCGGCAAACTGACGATAGCGCACGTCCTGGAGCGGCAAGGCGCACCGTCTGGGCCCGAGACGGTCGAGCGCCTGCGTGCGGAATTGCCGCTCACGGCGCAGGACGCCAATCTGATCGTGCGGTCCGGGTCTGCCCCCAAGATGCTGGCGCAAATAGCGGCGGAACGCGGCAGCGATCTGATCGTGACCGGCGTCGCGCGCTACAACAGCATCGGCGATTATCTGCTGGGCACGGCTGTCGACCATATTGTCCGCAATGCGCAAGCCCCGGTTCTGGTCGTGCGGCGCCGCGCGACGGGACCTTATGAACAGATCGTCGTCGCGACCGATTTTTCAGACTGTTCACGCGCGGCTCTTCTGTCTGCCGCGCAGCTCTTTCCCGCAGCTGACATCACCGTCGTCCATGCCTTCCATGTCCCGTACGAAGCCTGGCTGAAATCGGATGATGTAAAGGAATATGTGCGAACCGAAGCCCAGGAGGGCATGGAGGCGTTCCTTGCCCAGAAGGAACTCGCGTCATTGGCTTCCCGCATCGAAGCCATTGTCGATGAAGGGGAGACAGGCAGCGTCATCATGCGCCAGTTTGAACGCACGAAGTCGCACCTTCTGGTCCTCGGCACCCATGGCCGCAGCGGCTTTGCCCATGCGACGATCGGCAGTCAGGCCGAGGCGTTGCTGTCGGCGGTGAATACCGATGTACTGATGGTACGCGAACCCAGGCCTTGACCACACTGCTCACCCGACAATGCTAGCGAGCAGCGTTCCCAAGCCGGGCGACGGCTCGGAGCCATTTTTCCCCGGACGACGCGCGCCCTTCCACGCTCCCGATAATCGAGTAGCGCACCGGGTGAATTCCGACGAACCGCAGAAGGTTGCGATCGAGGCTCTTGAGGCTATGGGCGCGGAAGAAGAGCCGATAGATGGGCGCGGGCATTCCCATCGTCACGATGATCCGCGCGGATCGACCGGTGAGAAGCTTGGCCGCCGCTCCGACCGAACCCTCCTCGATCGCAAAACCGGGGCGCATGACCTGTTCGAGAAAACCCTTGAGGAGGGCAGGAACGTCTCCGAGCCATAGTGGGTAAAGGATGACCACATGATTCGCCCAGCGAATGTCTGTCTGGGCCTTGTGAATGGCGGCGGCGGGCGCATTGTCCCGCCACTCCCCGGCCGATCGCAAGATAGGGAAATCAAGTTCTGCAATCTCGATCCGGCGCACTTCATGGCCTGCCGCCTCGCCGCCCGCCGCATAGGCATCCGCAAGCGCATGAACGTACCGGGTCCCGTTTGGGTCGGGATGCCCATCGATAATCGTGATGCGGGTCATGACATCTCCTGAATCCGCCATCCACGCATCGTCGTGCAATTGGGATTATCCCGGAGTGTCGGTGGCGACAGGCACCGGCCAGCCGAGATGAAATCACTTGAGCTATGAGGGGGAGCGTTTCTTCCTCGCAAGAGTCGGGAAACTGGCGGAGGAACCCTGATTACAATACATGCGACTGTGCGGAACGCATGGCCAATAGCTCTGCGGCCATGTTGGGGGTGTTCTCCCATGGGGCACTACACAAACGGAGGATCGCGGTGACCCAGAGAATATCGCCGCTTTCGAGGGGGGAAGAGTTTTGAGCGATTTTCGTTTCCTGCATGCCGCCGACATTCATCTCGACAGCCCGCTCCATGGCCTGTCGAGATATGAAGGTCTGCCCGAGGACGACATAAGAGGAGCCACCCGCGCGGCTTTCGACAATCTGGTACAACGCGCCATCGACGAAGATGTCGATTTCGTCGTGATCGCTGGCGACCTCTTCGACGGTGAGTGGAAGGACATGAGCACCGGCCTCTATTTCGCCCGCGCCATGGGCCGCCTGGATCGGGCCGAAATCCCGGTGTTCCTTCTCGCCGGCAACCATGATGCCGCCTCCGTCATCACCCGCAGCATTCCCTGGCCGCCCAATGTCCGCCTGTTCAGCGCGCGCCGACCGGAAACCCATCTGCTTGCCGAGCTCCAGGTCGCGGTCCACGGACAGAGCTTCTCGACACCGGCTGTCACCGACAATCTCGTTCCGTCCTATCCCGCCGCTGCGGAGCATCACTTCAATATCGGGATGCTGCACACCGCGCTGGCAGGCCGGAAGGGCCACGCCGATTACGCGCCCTGCAGCCTGGATGATCTCAAAGCCAAGCAATACGACTACTGGGCGCTCGGCCATGTCCATCAACACGAGATCGTGTGCGAGGCGCCTCATGTCGTCTTCCCGGGCAACATCCAGGGTCGCACGATCCGCGAGACGGGCCCCAAGGGCGCGGTGATCGTCACCGTGGAGGATGGTCAGGTTTCCTCCATCGATCGATTGGATCTGGATGTGATCCGCTGGCTCGCGGTCGATATCGACTGTACCGACGTGCCGGCCGATAGCATTGCGGAACGCATGCGCTCGGCGCTTCTTGAAGCGTGGCAGCACGGCGGCGATGGATTGCCGCTCGTTACGCGGCTTGTGCTGACGGGCGAGACCGACAGCGCCGGCGCGCTCATCGACAGCGCCGCGGACCTGCGCGACGTCGCGCGCGCCGTGGCCGCTTCGATCTCGCCCAATCTCTTCATCGAGAAAGTGAAGCTGCTCGTGACGAAGCCCGCCGCCGCCGGTGAGGTGATTGTCGGCGACGATCTCGCTGCCTTGATCGATCGGGCCGCCACCGATCCTCAACTGCACGAACTGCTGGCCGCGGACCTTGCGCCCTTCCTGCTCGCGGCGCAGAGCCTGCTCCCCGATGCCGACGAAGCGGACCTTCGCCGCTATGCCGGCGACGGCAAGTGGGACGCGGTCATCGGAACCGCCGCCCAGGCGCTCCGCTCGCGTTTGACGAAGGGGGACTGAGCGATGCGGTTCGCCACCCTGTCACTCGAGCGTTATGGTCGTTTCGAGGATTGCGAGCTTTCCTTTCGCCAAGGCGAGCCCGATCTTCACGTGGTGTACGGCGCCAACGAAGCGGGAAAATCGACCTCGCTTGCGGCGGTCTCCGATCTGTTGTTCGGTTTCCCGGCACGGTCTCCCTACAACTTCGTCTACGACTACGCCCTGCTGCGCGTTGGGGCCGTGCTCGAGGACGAGGGGCACAGCTTCGCTTGTCGCCGCAAGAAGGGGACGGCCGGGACACTGATCGATGCCGAGGATCGTCTCCTCGACGAAGCTATGCTGCTCGCCATGCTGCGGGGGCAGACGCGCGAGACATTCGCACTCTCCTTCAGCCTCGACCAGGATGGCCTGCGAGCGGGCGGGCGGGCCATGGTCGAGGCCCGCAACGACCTGGGCCGAGCCCTCTTTGCCGCAGGCTCCGGGCTCACGGGTGTTGCGGACGAATTGGCTCGCCTCGAGAGCGAAGCCGATGCGATCTGGGGACAACGCGCCGCGGCGAGGCGGAGCTTCACGCAGGCCCAACGCGATTTCGAAGCGCAGACCCGAGCAGTCCGGGACCAGGCCCTCAAGCCGAAGGCTTGGCTCGATGCCAAAGGCGCGGTCGCGGACGCCCAGCAGATGCTCGAAGAGGTTCAGCGGCGGCGCGACGAAGTTCTTGCCGAGGTCAGCCGCCTCGAGCGCATCCGCCGGATTGCGCCTGCCGTCCGTCTTCGCAGCGACCATCTCGCGGCGCTTGCCGCCCACATGGATACGATTGATATCGGGCCGCAGCGCGAGCACGCCGCCGAAGCGGCAATGGCCGAGATGGAGGCCGCTTCGCGTGCAAGGGCCGCCGCGCAGAATCTGGTGAACGAAGCCCGGGCACAGATCGAGGCGCTTTCTCCTGATCCGTCGGTCCTCGCCCACGACGCCGAAATCGACGCGCTGATCGCTTCGTCGGGCGCGGTGACAAAGGGTCAACAGGACTTAGCGCGTCTGAGCGAGGAGCGATCCGCATCGGGAGGTCTTGTCGCCCGGCTCCGCGCCGAAGCCGGCGCGCTCGCCTCCGATCCCCCCACCCGGATCGTAAGTTCCAGACTGCGCGAAATCGCGCTCGGTCATGCCGAGGATCTCGCGGCGCTCCGGCAGATCGACGAGAGTGAGCAGGACCTGGCTGAAAGGCGTGTCGCGATCGAGCGGAAGATTGCGGATCGCCCCCAAACAGGAAATCTGACCGCGATCGTAACGGCGATCGACCTTGCCAGGACCCTCGGGGCCGATGCGGACGCGCGCTGCGAACTGGCGCAGCGCAAAGCCGACCGGGCCGCGGCCAGCCTGGACGTGGCGCTCGCTCGGCTCACGCCCTGGAGCGGGGACGCATCGGCCCTGGCCGCGCTTCCCAGACTGGCACGGCACGAAATCGAAGACGTGCGATCCGTCCTTGCCGAGGCCGAGACCGATCTGCAGCGGGCAACAGACGCCGCTTCGCGCGCCCGCGAAGAGGCCGAGGCGCTCTCGCTCGAAATGGAGCAGCTCTCGTCGGGCGCTGCGGTGGCTGACGAGGAGATCACCGCGGTTCGAAGCGAGCGCGACGCGTTCTGGCGACCGCTGCGCGCGCACATGCGGCAAGGCATGGCCCTCCCCTCCCCTGATGAAGCTGTCGATGCTTATGAGACGGCAGTCGCTCGAGCAGATGAACGCGGAGATGCCCGCTACGCCGCCGCCGACGAGTCGAGCCGTCTGACGGTCATGGGTCAACGCCGGACCAGGCTCCTTCTGGCCGCTGACCAGGCGGACACGCGCGCGCAGGCGGCAAGCGATCGTCGCGAAAGCGCGCTGACGGGCTGGGCACGAAAGTTGGCGGAGGCGGGCTTTCCGGCGTTGGAGCCCAATCGGTTCCTCGGTTGGGTGTCCGAGCGGGAAACGGCTGAAGCAGCACATCAGGAGGCAATCGATGCCCACGACGATGCCAGGGCGATCGTTGCGCGGCGCAATGAATTGCGTGCCAGCCTGGTCGCCGCCCTCGCAGACGAGTCGGTGCCCAAGGGAGAAGACCTCCTGCCGCTGCTCGCCTTCGCCACACGGATTCGGCAAGCCGGCGAGGCGGCCGCCGAGCAGCACAGACTCGACGAGGCCGCACTCGTACAAATCGGGCAGGATGCGGAAGGTCTGCAGCGCCGCCGCACGCGTGTCGATGAGAGTATGGCGACGCGGATGGAGGCCTGGCGCGCGCTGCTGGTCGAAGCGGACATCGATCTCGACATAGCCAGCGCTCCGGCAACTCTCGACGTCCTGGACGAGCTCAGAGCCGCGATTGCCGCGCAGCGAGACCTGCAGACACGCATCGACGGCATAGCGAGAGACGCGCGTGAACATGACGAAAGCGTTGCGGCCCTAACCGAAAGGCTGGGGATTGCCGCCTCGGGCGGCGGAGTGACGCTACTCGAAGGGATGCGGGCCCGGCTCTCGGCGGCGCGCTCGACCGCAAGCGTCCTGGAGGCACTCGAGGAAAGCATTGCCGGCCGAAGCGCTGAGATGGCGGCCGAAGACGCACGGCATGCTGCGGCCTGGGCTTCGCTGACCGCGCTTCTGGAGGAGACGGGCGCTACCGACCTGCAGGGCCTGGGTGCGGCCATCGAGCGTTCGCGAGCAGCGCGCGCCCTGCGCCACGCGGTCAGCGAAGCGGAAGCCGCGATCGTCGCGGCGGGCGACGGCAAGGGACTGGATGAGCTTGTCGCGTCCCTGGAAGACGTCGATGCTGACGGTCTGGCCGTCCGAATCCAGTCGCTCTCGGGGCAGCTGACCCAGCTCAACGATGAGGTTGCCACTGCCGCAAGCGCCCACGGCGATGCCAGGAGAGTCTTTGCCGGTCTGGAGGCGCAAAGCGGCTCGTCCGCCGACGCGGCCTCGGATGCCGAGCAGGCCCGGGCCGAGCTCGCTGTTCTTGCCGAAGATTTTATCCTGAAGCGAACCGAGGCCGTCACGCTACGCTGGGCGATTGAACAATATCGCGAGCGCCATCAGGATCCCATGCTGCTGCGCGCAAGCGAGATCTTCCGCCGGCTGACGATCGGGCGGTATGCGGCGCTGCGGATCGACAGCGACGGACCCAATTCACGGCTCCTGGGGTTGCGCGACGATGGCAGGACCGTGGTGGACGTCGGGGCGATGAGCGAGGGAACCACGGACCAGCTCTTTCTCGCGCTTCGCCTCGCAGCTGTCGAGCAATCCATCGCGGCCGGTGTTCGCCTGCCCTTCCTCGCGGACGACTTGTTCGTCAATTTCGACGATGAGCGTTCCGAGGCCGGTTTCAGGGTGCTGGCGGAACTCGCGCGATCGACGCAGGTGCTGTTCTTCACCCATCACCCCCATCTGGCGGCGATCGCCCGATCTGTCGTCGGCGAAGACCTTCACTCGGAATGCTCCCTGGCCTGAGACAGCCGAGCGACCTTCAGATCAAGCCGCCCTGGACTGGCTGTTCGAATCCGGAACGCGCTGCTCCGACACTCTTTCGGCGCTTTGTGTACGCAACCTGCAGCGGCACCTGTCCTCGTCCCATTCGATGCGCGCCAGCGAATATCGGTGCCGCTGGCAATTGCCCGACGGCTTCGATCTAAGGCCGCATGACGTGGCGGAGGCTGCGGAAATGCGGCAGCGGGTCAAGGACGCCTTGAAGGACGGCAAATAGCGGAGCGCGGCCTCCAGCGCCTTCGCCCGGTTCTCGACTCCACGGCTCCCCAACTTGCGTTTTCTCGTCAGTATGATTATATTTTAATCGGACTGATAACAGGTGATAAACATGGCGACCGAGACGAAGGTATTGACCGCGCATGTCCCTCTGGGGCTCGCGGAAAAGGTTGAAGCAATGGCCTCGCGACTCGAACGCTCGCGCGGCTGGGTGGTGAAGCAAGCGCTCGCCGCCTGGGTCGATCAGGAGGAGGAGCGTCACCGGATGACGCTCGAAGCCCTGGAGGATGTCGATGCCGGACGGGTGATCGACCACCAGGCGATCACGGCATGGGCCGACAGCCTTGGGACGGACAAGCCGCTACCCTCGCCGGTCAAATGAAGATCCAGTGGACCAGCAAGGCGTCGTCGGACCTTGTGCGACTGCACGAGCATCTGGGTCCGGTCGCCCCCGAAGCGGCGGCGCGCGTGGTCCAGCAACTCGCCCACGCACCGGATCGGCTGATCGATTATCCGAGGATCGGCGAGAAGCTGGAAGCCTATGAGCCGCGCGAGGTCCGCCGGATCATCGTCGGCAACTACGAGATGCGCTACGAGATCGCGGCCGGAACGATCTTCATACTGCGCCTCTGGCATTGCCGCGAAAACCGCAACTTCGAATCGGAGCAGTAGCGAGGATGCGATCGACCACCGCCGCAGTCGCTTCTATCCTCAGACCAGACCGAAATCCTGAAATTCAACCTGCCGCAGTCGGCCGGACAGCCATTTCAGAGTAGCTCTCACGGGTTCCGCCAGTCCCGGTTGACCGACGATGGCACCAGGAATGTGGTCGGCTTCGATCCGCTGAAAAACTTGCACTTCGGCTTCACGGTCGGTGGGAAAATGGGGTGCGAGGTCTCGCCTCTCCTCTTCGCCGCCAGCGAACCTCGGCTCGCTCACGCACAAAATCGAAACAGAGACGGCGTCTTTGTTTCCGTCCAATCGGCCGTAATCACTGGCGTATGCCAAATGATCGGCTGCTGCCAGATCGCGGCGCGGCCATAAGCCATGCTTCACGACCCCAGTGAGATTCGCAGCTTGGGTGAAATGCAGCAGGAACCGCACGTCGCGGTCCAGGGCGATCGAGCGGATATGCGTCCTGCGGGCCTCGTTCATCGCAATGATCCCATAGACGCCTCCAATACCTCCGCCCAGTCTTTGACGCCGCGCGGCGCCATCCACGTTATCTCAAGACCGGGCCGAGCATATCGCAACGCCGCGCGTGCCGCCGCCAGTTCACCTTCGGCGTCATTGTCGACGGCGAGGATCAAGGATGTCAGACCTTGCGGCAGCAGGATCTGATCGAGACGCCGTGCACCCAAGCTCGCCCAGCAGGGAGCTCCTTGAATGAGGGTGAAGGCCCGCGCGGTTTCGAAGCCCTCGGCAAGCGCCAGGCAAGAAGCCGCCCGCCCTCCCCCTTGCCATGCCCCCTGCCCTGGCCGCCCCAGCATGAGCTTCATGCGGTACTTGCCGGTTTCCCGGTCGAGGAAGATGCGCTGGATGGCAGTCAGTCGCCGCCCTTCGCGCACGGCCACGAGCAAGGCGGGATGGAACGTGGTCCAGGGCTTGGGACGATAAGGACAGCGTGGATGAAATCGGAGATCATCGGTAGGCGGCTCGAGATGCCGCAGCGTCAGGTAACGCTCAGCGAGAGTGCCCGGGATCGGAAGCCCCTCCTCCCAGAGCCGTGCGGCATTGCCCGAAGCGCGCGCGGGCATGTCCCGGTAGGAGTAGTGTTGCCGGATCGGTATCCGGCGCAATTCGCGCAGGACATCTTCGCGATCACAACCGGCAAAGCAAGTGACAAGAATACCGCGATCGCCCTGACGGATCGAGAGGCTTGGTGTGCTATCAGCATGCGCCGGGCACAGGCACATGGCGGTGCGGCCATGCCAGGTGCCACCGAGAGCACCTACGAGATCGATGAGTTCCTGGGATGGTCGTCGGGCTGTAAGCGGCATGGCATTCCTCCTGCTTGCATGCCCCTGCCCCTCTCCCTCTTTCTCCCGGCCATCAGATCGCGGTCCATCTGTGCTCCGGGCTGCGTGCGCGGATCGAGGAAGCGCGAATAGCCACCGGGGTGCACGGCCGGTTTGCGGATGGGATTTCCTGCGAGCGGAATGAATGCCTCGATGGCGGTGGGCCTTGTCGCCGCCTATTCGAGCGCCAGGAGAACATCGTCAGCGGCAGTTCTGGCCCTGTCCGATTCGTGGACCACCGCCAACTCGGATGCCGCCGGGAAGGAATTTGAGTTCCATTCTCGAAGCGGCGACAAGACCGATCTATGCTTGCCGCCAATTCTGGCGATCACTTGATTCGCATGGAAACCGGAGCTTGTCCGTTCGCCCGGAATGATCCCGGACTCTCCATCTGAGAGCAGCGTTGTCCTTGCATGATGGCGCCAGCTGCTACCAATTTGACTAACCACCATCCTTTTGGCATAGCTGTCCGGGATAAGGGGTCTTTTTTCGACCTTTTTCACGAACCAAGGCCAATTTGGGTTGAGAAGGGGGACAACGCCCATGCTGTCGGGTCAGATTCTCGATGCGATGATCACCTCGTGCGAGAATGCAAAAACCGTTCTGCGGCAAGCGGCGATAGATCCATCCGACAGGAAAACCCTCAATATTTCAATGGGGGCCTCGGTCGCCGCGGAGTTTCTGGGGAGGACGCCCGAAGCCCTGTCCAAGGCGGAAGCGCGTGGACGCCTTCCTGCGCCGAAGACGTCCGCCAACGGGCGCAGATATTACACGGTCGAGGATTTGATCGCGATTCGCGAAGCGCTCGGTATCAAGATGGGCAAATTGCCGTCCGAGCGAGCGGTCGTCGTGGCCGTGCAGAATTTCAAGGGCGGTGTCAGCAAATCGACCACGGGCAAGCACCTTGCCGATTATCTTGCCCTGCGGGGTTACCGGGTTCTTGTCGTGGACTGCGATCCCCAGGCTTCGATGAGCGTGATGTTCGACGTCAATCTCGAGGCCTTGGTCGACGAGACCCATACGCTGTCGAATTTCCTGTCGCCGCGCATCGACGAAGCGGATTCGCTGCGCAAGACGATCCAGAAGACAGCCTGGCCCAATATCGACATCTGCCCGGCGAACCTCGGCCTGCAGGACACCGAATGGGAACTGACCGCGACGATCGAGGAAGGACCGACAGCGATCGCGGGCGCGTTCCGCATGCTGCGGATCGGACTGGAGGAAGTTCGTCACGACTATGACGTCGTCATTCTCGACCCTCCCCCGGCCATGGGGTTTCTCGGCGTGAACACGCTGACTGCGGCCGATGGCCTGTTGATCCCCGTCCCTGCCCGGCAGCTCGACTATCTGTCGACCATTCATTTCATGCAGACCTGCCGCGAGGCGATGGATCTCGTCTCCAAGTTCGACACGTCGATCGACTATGGCTTCATTCGGGTCGTCTGCACGATGTTCCAGCCCAGTCGCACGAACGAGGCGCAGATGCTCCAGGTCATGGAGAAGACCTACGCCGGACAAATGCTCTCGACACCGATTCTGCTCTCGGAAGAGATCAAGAATGCGGGACTTTCGATGTCTTCGATTTACGAGATCAACAAACCCTACGGCTCGCATCAGACCTATGTTCGCTGCCGCGACAATCTCAACATGGTCTTCCGCGAGGTAGAGAAAGACATCTGCAAGCAGTGGCCATCGCGGATGGCGCAGCTTGGCACCGATCGGTTGACGGAGGCCGCATGAGCAGCGCGGGGGGCAGACGGCGGAGTCTCTTGGCGAACGCCATCGAAAGCATCGGCACGACACCGCCCCCGACACGCGCGGCCGATGGTCCCGTCGCCGGGGATCACGCGGATCGAGAAAAGCCCGCCGAAGAACCGGCGACACCGTCCTTCCTCGAACGGCGCGGGGTTGCGTTCGATGAGATCGCGCGCACCGTCAAGCGCCTCACCATTCGCCTGAAGCCGTCGGAATGCTCGATCTGGCCAGGCAATGCGCGCGACTATGCGGCGCTTAGCTATGACCGCTGCGCCTCCCTGATTGAATCGATCAGGGAGGAAGGAACCAATCGCGAACCGGTGGTCGTCAGGCGAACCCCCAATGCCGAACAGCCCTATGAGCTGATCGTCGGCACACGTCGTCATTTTTCGATCTCCTGGCTCCATGCGAACAACCATAGCGAGATCGAACTCGTAGCCCGGATCGAAACGCTCGATGACGAAGGCGCCTTCCGTCTCGCGGACCTGGAAAACCGGGAGCGCGAGGACGTCACCGATCTCGAGCGGGCCCGAAATTATCGGCACGCGGTGGAAGCCTATTATAATGGCGTCAGGGCGCAGATGGCCGAGCGCCTGGCGATCCCCAAGCAGAATCTTCACAATCTGCTGCAACTCGCCGAACTCCCCGACGAGGTGGTGAGCGCATTTGCGGAACCAGGCGACCTGAAGGTCCGTCACGGCATGCGCCTGTCGCCGCTCATCAAGGATGAGCGCTATCGCGACGCCATTCTCGGTGAGGCGGCCATAATCGCCGCCGAGCAGAAAGAGCTGCTGGCCGCCGGCGCGGAAAAGATCGAGGGCAGCAAAGTCTGCGAACGCCTGGCCGCGGCCGTGACACCTTCCAGGCCTGCGCCTTCGCCAAAGGCGAAGCCGGCTCTGACGGCAGCTTCGGGCAAGGAGATCGGACAAGTTCTCGCCGATACCAAGGCGAAGGGCATCACGATCAACATCAATCCAAAAGGCCGCGCATCGGTCGATGAGATTCTGGACGCACTGCGTCCGGTCATCGAGAGCGCGAGATTTGCGCGATAATGAGAATCCACAATAAATCTTTTATTTTCAAATCGTTATGATGGAGTAAAACGCGTTTTACGCGTGTTGCAGGACATGAGATGCCACAGGACTACCGCGAAGACGGTCAAGTAGACCTCTTTCTGCCGCAACTGACGGCACTGCCGCTTCGCGACCAGCGCGAAACGATGGAACGCCCATTCTTTTCCCTGTCCAAGCGCAAGCGCCTGAAGCCGATCGACTATGTCAGTCCGGACCGAAAAGTTACCGTCCATGTTTCGGCCAACTCGGAATATGGCCTCGCCACGATCTACGATCTCGACATCCTGATCTACTGCGCCTCGGTGCTCATCGAACATAAGCGCCGCGGTGCGAACGACATTCCGCAAACCTTGAACGTCGTGCCCTACGACATGCTCAGGACACTCAAACGCGAGGTCGGCGGCCGAGCCTATGACTTGCTGGGCAATGCGCTTGACCGTCTGCAGTCAACCACGGTGAAGACCAATATCCGCTCGGGCGACGCTGTCGAAACCACTTTCTCCTGGATCGACAGCTACAGTCAGCTCAAGGACCGCACGGGCAACGTGCGAGGTATGCGCATCACCCTCGCCAAGTGGTTTTACGACGGCGTGCTGATGGAAGGCGGCGTCCTCGCGATCGATCCCGCCTATTTCTCGCTCACCGGGGGGAGAGAACGCTGGCTGTACCGGGTTGCGCGCAAGCACGCCGGCGGCGCCGGAACGGACGGCTTCGCGATCTCCATGCCGACGCTGTTCGAAAAATCGGGCGCGGAAGGTGACTATCGTCGCTTCAAATTCGAGATGACCAAGATCGTCCGGGAAAACGCGCTGCCGGGTTACGCGCTCGAACTGGAATTGCGCGCAGAGGCCGAACCGTTCCTGCGCATGGTCAGGCGCAACCTCACGAGCGAACCCGGAGCCCCCTCCCCTGCCCTGGTCCAGACTGCACCCACGCCTGGCCGGGCTACTCCTTCCGCACAAGACAAGGCGATCGACGAACCGCCGATCGCCTTCCCGGAATATGGACATATCGCCCATAGCGCCTTTGGCGCCATCGCACGGGCCAACCTGCCCGAACCGCAGCGTGACCACGGCATGGTCGCCGACGACTTTCGGTCATTCCTGAGGCAGCGCGAAATCGCATACGACGCCAGGAACATCACGCAGATCTTCGCAACATTCTGTTCGAAGCAACGCGCGGCGCTGTAGCGCGCTACAGCGCCGCTTCGAACAGCGCGGCCTTTCAGGAACAACCTTCCGCTACCCGAGTTGCGCATAGTTCTTGCGTTCCTGAAGTACCGACGGACAAGGGCCGGCAGTTGCGCGGCCCCTCCCCACCGAGCACCCCGTCCTACCGGGACGCTATCCCATAGAATATGAGATCTCAGCCATGACGCGGGGCTCAGCGGCCGGGCGTTGCCGCCATTATTTTCGCCTATTACGCTGTGCGGGCCGAAGTCACAGCCACCTTGGCCAAGCCGTTACGTCCTTCCGGGCCAGGCTCGGGCATCGATCATCCCACCAGTTGACCGGCGCCGGGTACATCAGGAACGCGGACACCCTTTCGATCATCGCACGTCGTTTCCAAGCAACCAGGATATAAGCCGGATAAAGCAGATGGCGGGTCAATCTCGTGCCGGCGCTTCCTGGAACGAGAGGGAAGGGAAGGGGGGAACGCTGCGATCGTTCATCGAGATCGGCTCCGCGGCAATCGATCAGGCGTTCCTGAAATACCGTGCGGAGGAAAACTCCGCCGCCTCGGTCCGCCATGGCAGACGAGATCAAACGGCCGAGCCCAATAGGCGGCCGTTCCCAAAGTACCGCGCCATCGACGTGTATTCACGCCTCGCCAGGCCCGGAGATGATGGCCCGGCGACCGCCGTTTCAAGCGCCCGGCAGCCAGTCATTGAAGTTCAAACCAGAGCGAAACTCCGCTCCAGAGGCTGGCCGCCTGTCTCGATCGGCCCTTCGTTCCTAATATACCGTGGGAGAGTCGGGAGGCCTTGCCGATTTCCCGGCCAGCAAGTGCCCGAGTGTCATGATCGCGGCTACAAGAGTGGCTATCAACTGTGTCCGCCTGTGTCGTCAGGAAGCTCAAAACTCCGGGAAATCAGGGATGTAGCATCGAGTAAAACGCGTTTTACCGCCCTTTCCGCCCCGATCTCCAATGACCCGCCCACACGGTATTTCAGGAACGGCGCACGGTACATTGGGAACCGAATCACGGTCCAATGGGAACACCGCACAGGGTATTTCAGGAACGGTCAGACGGTATTACGGGAACGCGCTGAATTCCCCGACTCGTGATGAATCCATGAGTCGCGTCCGGCGCATCCACAGCCTAACTTTCTATCTTTATTTCTAAAGGAATTAACGGCGCCTGCGGCGCTTCTCCCTTTCTTTGAAAAGATTGAAGGGGGAGGGGACGCCATCGGCAAGCACCGAACACAATGACAAGGCCCAGTGCCCGATCTCGCACGAGCATAGAGCATCCAGAGGATGGCGTTCAACATCCGCTGCCGAACCGTGCATCGCCCGCCTCCCGATCAATCAGCGCGACAACACTCGACGATGCGCACTCGAAGCTGGTCCCATCATCTTGGCTACCCTGCCTTGATTCCCGCGGACGATGGCGGACGAGATCCCGGTTCACCTCATCCTGTCGCCTGACCTACCTCATCACCGGGTCTGCCTCGACGCCTTCGAAAGAATCGAATGTCGGCGAGCCCAGATCGAAGTCCAAACTCTCGAGGGCCTGTTGGAAGCCTGGATCTACCTCGATGCTGAACGTCTGCCATCGAACGGGCATCCAGCTGGCGTAGCGCTCACGCGACATCACCTCGTTCGATCAGCTTGTGAAATGTTAGGGTACATACCGCCGAAGCCAGGGTGCTTCATATCCAGCGCACCCCTCAAAATCGGAACAAACCGAGAAATAGTCCTAAAACGCCGCCAGAGCCTTACCAGGCGCTTTTGGGCCTTCTGGCATCCACGGCCTCATGAATAGCGTCAAATCGCTCTGTGCGGGCGTCTGGCTGGGCCGTATTTTGGGCCAGTTGTCACAAGTTTGTGATCAAAATCAGAGCGCACATGATTGTGAACCCCACTTGCTCCCACCGCAAATTCGCATTTGATTCGCAACACCTGTCATGGCGACGAAAGCTTTGGCCCGCGCGCGCTTGTAAGCAGCTTGTCGATGGCGGCCATTTCCTGATCAAATGCATCGAAAGCCACGGTGAGGTCGCGGCTCGCGGGCAGGGGAGGGGGCTCCTTCGCCGGACGGCCGCGCTTCGGTGCTGCATAACCGAATTCGACCGCAAGGTCCGGTGGCAGAAACAGCCGCCAGCTGCGCCGCTGGGTAATCTCGACCAGAAGATCCGCGGCGACGGCCCGCTCCAGCAGCTTGCTCGCTCCGGCGACGCTGAGGGCCAGCGCATCGGCAACTCCCTGGGGCGATAGCAGCGGGCGATGATGCGTGAGCGCGAGCAGCCGGGGGAGGGCGCCCGGACGGAACGCTTCGACGATCGCGCGTTGGGCGTTGCGATGAAATTTCTCCAGATCGTGAAGCCGTTCCAGACCCTCGCGCGCCGATCGTTCGAGCGCCCGCAACACCGCCAGCCAATCATCGGCGTCGGGTTTGCGCTTCAGCCGGAACGCCTTGGCGCCGCCGGCGAGGCAGGGGAGGGTGCTCGCGGAGAGGCCGCTATCGCGTAGCGCGAACGGCAGGCCGAGCCAGGGCAGGATGCCGCCATCCGCCAGCGCGTGTTGGCGGACCTGATCGAGCGCGCGGACGAGGGCAGGGTGCTGCGTGGCAACCGCCGGCGCGCTGATGGCGGTGGGCAGCGTATCGCGCCAGGCGAGCGGGTCGGGATCGGCGAGCGCCGCGGCCCACGCATCGAAGCGGTCGAACAGGTCGAGGGTGGTCGAGCGCAGCGGCCGGCCGGGGATCTGGAGCCCGCAACCCCAGGAAAATACGTCGATTTCGTCGACCTCGGCCGATTGCAGTTGCAGCGCTGTCAGCCGACAAAATAGGCTACATTTCAATAATATCATGTAATATCAATATATTACATCGGATGCTCTGCGAGTAATTCTGTCTAGGGCAATATACACGTCGCGGTGTTCGACAAAATAAGCTACATTTCGCGGACAGCAAAAATCATTGGGGAGCCCGTTCCGTGATTGAGCGCAAGCCGTCTCCAGCGCCCCGGCGGAGCCTCAAATCGCTTGAGGCGGGATTGGCTCTCTACCCCCATTTCCGGCGACATATATCGCTTTCCGGCCCGGTGACAGCGGCTCAGGTTCAGGCGATTTCCGAGGCAACCGGCCTTAAAGAGCGGCAGATACGGACACTGGCCGCGCGCTTCCGGGTGCATCCGGTCGCGGAAACGCTGGCTCCAAAACCGCGTGGACCCGCTGTTGGATCGCACAGGATCGATCCCGAGGTGAGGGCCGCCATCGAGACGTTGATCGACGAAATTGCGCTCAAGATGGTGCCGCCATCGCGTGCGGAAGCGGCGCGGCAGATTTGGGGCCTGTTGCACGCGGACAACGGAGATCATCGCTTTCCCGCCGATCTGATCCCAAGCGAGAAGACGATCGAGCGGCTTCTGGCTGAGATTCCGAGCCGTGTTTGGGCGAAAGCGACGATGGGATCGAAGACGCGGAGCGCCCATGAACCGCACCCCGGCGAATATGCAAGCGAGGGATTTCTCGACCTGGTTCAGATGGATCACACCAAGGGCGATGTCATCCTGGTCGATAGTCTGCGGCGCGAACAGCTCGGAAGACCGTGGATCACCTTCCTCATCGAAATCTGGACCCGGTCCATTCTTGGTTACTATGTCAGCTTCGGCGACCCCTCGATATTCCGGTGCGGACGGGCGGTTGCGAGCGCTGTGTTGCCCAAAGAGCCGGCCCTCGCCCACCTGGGCGTCGATGTCAGCTATCCGATGCACGGTTTGTTCCGGCGCTTGCATGCCGATCAGGCCAAACCGCATCGCTCCGAAGCCTTCCGGCGCGCCTGCGTCCGCAATGGGATTGGCCCCGATGTGCGGAGGCCCGGGCCGGCCCATCTTGGCGGGCATATCGAGCGGCTGATCGGCACGATGATTGGAAAACTGCGGCTTTTGCCCGGTGCGACCGGATCGAACGTGGCGGCGCGCGACGGCTATGATGCCGAGGCGGACGCGGCGATGACGCTTGTGGAATTCGAGCGCTGGCTGCTGTGCCAGATCGCGATCTATCATCACGCGCCGCATAGCGCGCTGGGCGGCCTGTGTCCGGCCCAGATGTGGGAGCGCGAGGCGGCGAAGCACAGCCCGCTGCTGCCCGTGTCGGTCGATGCGGGCGAACTGTTCCGCCAGTTTCTGCCGTCGAAGTCGCTCACGGTCCATGCCAAGGGTATCCAGATCAGATATCGCCATTACTGGCACCCGATGCTTGCCGCCAGGATCGGCCAAAGGGTCGAGATCAGCTGGGATGAGCGGACGATCCAGCATATCTACGCCGACCTCGACGGCCGCTATGTCGAATTGCCGGTTGTCGGCGACTATCCCGACGTCTGGGAGGCGGATTGGGAGGCCGCCAGGGCAGGAGTGCGGGCGCTAGGCCGGGCCTACCAGGCCGATGGCGGTCGCGCGGCGACGGCGCGGGCGGTGGCCGCCGCCAATCAGGAAATCCACCGCGCCCGCGTTCGCACGAAGGCGGCGCGGCGCCAGGCAAAGCGCCGCGAAGGCGAGGGGACGACGCTCGCGGACCTCCGGTATGGCGAAGCGCCGGAAAAGCCGCCCATTGACTGGAAACCGGTCGCCGAGCTCAGCGAAGACGACTGGTTGCAGGAGCGGACATGAGCGCCGCTGCGACCGCGCCATCGCTGGCGCCCTCCTTCTGGATCGATTTCGAAGAAGCGCGGAACGCGGTCGAGACGATCGTCGATGTCGCGCATGACGATCCCGAGGAACGCCCGACCTGCATCGTGCTCACCGGACAGTCCGGCATGGGCAAAACCTCGATCCTGCGCGAAGCGCAGCGCCGCCTTGCCGAAGCCTTTCCCGAGCCCGCCGATTGGGGCGAGGCGCGCTATCAGCCCGTGCTGCGCACGGTCATTCCCTCGAGTCCGACCTCGCTCAAGATCAACCTCGCCCTGCTCTGGAAACAGGGCTGGCCGATCCGCACGAACACGCACAAAACCGCCGATTTGAAGGTCGTCGACCTGCTGGCCGAACAGGGCACGCGGCTGGTCGCGATCGACAATGTCCATGTGATCCTGACCGCGAGCGGCGTTGCGCGGCGCGATACGCTCGATGCGTTCCGCTTCCTGATGAGCGCGGGCAATGTGCCGCTGGTCGTGGCGGGCCTCGATGTCGCCCGGCAGATCTTCGCCGACGATGTCGAGCTGGCGTACCGCTCAATCATCCTCAAATTGCCGTTATGGGAGCCGGGCGAGCCCGCGCAGCGCCTGATCCGCGCGCTGGCCCGCGGCATGGGGATGGAGGAGCCCGACCATCTCGCCGAACCCGCGTTCGCCGAGCGCATCTGGCGGACCAGCGGCGGGGTCACCGGGAACTTCAAGCGCATCCTGCACTGGTCGGGAAAGGTCGCGCGGCGGCATGACCGCCGGTTCGTGACCCAGGACGATATCACCGAGGCGCTGCAATTGTTTACGCCTTATAGCCCGGAATGAGCGGGCGGGAGATCGAGCCGCTGGCGTTTCGGGTGAGGCCGCTGCCCGAGGAATGTTTCGAATCCTGGCTGCGCCGCCTGGCCGCGCGTCATGAGACCACGCCCAAAGCGCTGTTTCGCCATCTCGGCATCGACGCGGCGCTCGCCGATCGCGACCTGGCCGTGTCGCCCGTACCGGCCACGTCGCGCGTACCGGCCACGTCGCGCGCATCGGCTTGGTTGGCCGCGCCGGCGCCGGCGGTCGCTGGCGTGCCGGACCGCCGCCAGGTGATGGTAGAACGGCTCGCGTGGGCGACGATGGTGCCCGCGAAGGCGATTTCTAGGACGTTCGTCGGCTGTGGGCGCGGCGATCTGTTGCCGCTGACGCTGCGGTCAATCGGCTGCGCCCAGTGCTGGCTTGACTGGCTGGTGTCCGGCGCGCCGTGGCGGATCGAGCGGAGCTGGATCTTGCGCGTGACGACCTTCTGCGACCGTCATGCGCTGTTGCTGACCGATCTTGCGGGGATCAGGGCCCTGGGGCGGACGCAGGCCGCCGAGCGGGCGCTCGCGGCCCGGGTCGCGCGCACGCGCGCGCAAATGGCGCGGTTTGCCTTCGTCAAAACCCGAGTGCTGTGGAACGGGATGATTGCGCGGGAGCAAATCCGCGGCGCCCGCCCCGGTGACCGGGTAGGTTGGGAGCGGTACCGGGCGGCGCTGGTCGGCAACCGCTTCCACTACGCTCCGGTGCGTCATCTGCTGCTGGCGGCGCTCCACAGCAGTGACGGGCTGAAAGCCGGGCGATGGGAGCAAATCTTCCGCTTCGATGCGCAGCCGGCACGCCTGCCGCGAAAGGCGGCTTCCGGCGTCGGACCCCAATTATCGGATCTGGCGGAGGCGATCGCCAGGGTCGGCCTGCGGCAGCTCGACCGCGAGCGTCGCCGGCTCACCATGGTCTGCGAGCAGCTCGAGCAGGCCAAGCGCAATTATCCCCGTGCCCATTTGATGCAGGGGCTGAAGGCTCGCCGCGCGGCGCTGGCGCGCGCGGTACGAGACGCCGCCGCGACGGAGAGCGCGGCGATGTCAGCGCAGCGCCGTGGTTTCCAGGAGGCGCTGTTTTACCTGCAAGCATCGGGGATGGTGGGCGCGGCGATGTCCGCCGGCTGCGCCGAGCCGGCTTGCAGCGCGAATGGCGATCTGTGGCGGGCGCGGCTCGCCGCCTGCTTCGCCGCTCCCAGGTTTCGCATCCTGCTCGATCTGCCGGGTCATGGGCGCGGATGGTAAAGCCGGACGGCGACGGTCGCCCATTGGGCATTTCGCGCGAATTTGCCCTCAGGAGGCCCGTAGGGCGTGGTGGCGGCCTCTGGGCGCCCCCTCCTATCCGAGACCGCCTTTTTGCGCTCCCAGGGGCTTTTGCGCGAACTTTCCTTTGATCGTTCAAAGACAGGTCATGGCCTGAAACGGCGGCGCGAGTCCCGTATCGGGCGCGTCGATTTGAAGTTTCTGCCGGGGTTTCCTATCTTGCCGTGTTGCCGGGGTCATTCGCGCGCCGTCTCCATACGGGCGAGCACGCGCTCGACATCGGCCATGGCCGCGTCGAACGCGGCGAACGTCGCGCCGGAGCTGGTTTCAACGGATCTGCTTTCACCCTCGGCCGCCAGCGTGGCACGGCGCGCGCGGGGCAGGGCGCGGATGATCGTGTGATGTTCGTACGCCGCCCGCTCGGCGAGGCCCGCTTTGACGAGGGCGGCGACGAGATCGCGCACGCCGTTTTTCGAAACGCCAAGGGCCTTCTCGATCTGGAGCGGGCGCAGCGGTCCGAAGCCCGCGAGCAGCCGGTAGAGCAGCGGCGCGCGCGAGGTCGAACGCAGGACGGTCATCGCCTCATGCACTTCGCGCACGCTCGCATGGGCTGCATCGAGCTGGTCGCTCAGCCGCTGCGCAGCTTCGCCGGCGGCCTCGGCCGTGATAATGGCGCGCTCGCGGGACCAGAGCTCGGGTCTGAGCGCCTCGGCGCGCACGGCTCCGGGCAGGGGCAGCGGCCTGGTCGCTGGCGCGCTCCGCGCGATCAGGGCGCCGGCGAGGAGATCGAGCGCCCACAGCGGCGTGGCCGTCCGCGTCTGCTCGAAGGAGACCGGCCCGGCGGGCAGGGGGAGCAGCTGGTAGCTGCGCTCGGTGGGCGCGAAATGCGGCGAGGCGGCCGCGGCCCGATGCAGGCGATCGAGCGCGGCGAGGGGCCAGTCGTCCGCGCGATCGTCGGCGGGCGGCTCGGCGAGCCGCGCCGCTTCCGCTACGGCGAACGCGGGGGCATCGCCGCGCTCGCCTTGCGGGGCGCCCTCGCCGCGATGGAAATGCGCTGCGGCGCGGATTTGGATGGCCGTGTCGGCGAGCGGCGCCCAGGCCGACAGCGAGAGCTCGGCGAGCAGCGTGTCGGCGACCAGCGAGGGCGGGGCTGCGACATGGGCGGTGGCGTCGGGCACGGGCTGGAGGCCGGAAAACCATGCGGAAAACCAGCTGTTCGCGCCGGAAAAGCCGCTACCCGTGAGCGCTTCGACGAGGAGCAGGCGGGCGAGCGCGGCGCAGAATTGATGCGCAACTTGCGCGGGCACATGCGCTAAACGGCCTTGCAGCTGGCCCCAGGTGAGCGCCGCGCGCACCCTTGCCGTCATCAGGTCTTCGATCGGCGCATCTTCGTCCGATCGGAGCGGATGGAATCGGGTCGATGGATCGCAAAAATCGGGCATGTCGCAAGGGTAACCTAAACTGCCTTAACTGCACCATCCCTAGCACGCCCTTTTTTGCACTATCGATAATAGAGTGTTATCGATAGTGACTTCGGCGAAATCGGGGTTATAGTCCCCCGGTATGCGCGCCAAATCCGTCCTGTCGATCGCTGCACAGACAGAGCGCCTGCCCATGCCCAAGCGCTCGGTTTCCGCGGAGATCGTGACGATCCTGGCACCCGGCGAGGCGCCGCTGCCCCAGCGGCGGTCGGGCGCCGCGCAAGATCGCGCGGTCCAGCTCGTCGAGTTGCTTCAGGAGCTGACAGGCGAAGGCGCCAGCCTGGTCGAACTCAACTTCCAGAAGAGCATCGAGGCGCGGGCGCCCGCCAGCATCAAGGCGCTCGCGGTCGATCTCGATTGCTACGCGCGCTTCTCGGCCGAGCGCGGCGGGATCGGCCTGCCCGCCGACGAAGCGCGGCTTGTCGCCTATATTGACTATTGCGAGGCGCGGCGGCTCAAGCCGGCGACCGTGTCCCGGCGCCTGTCCTCGCTGGCGGTGGCCCATCACCTTCTCGACGTTCCATGCCCCGTCGGTGCCGTCGTGGTCCGCGATGCGCTGCGTGGGCTGCGGCGTCGGGCCGGAGTCCGGCAGCGCCAGGCCGGCCCGTTGCGGCTCGGCGAAGGGATCGGGCGGGAAGCCGTCAGGGGGTTCACGCTGTCGGTGCTGCTCGAGGCGTGTGGGCGCGACGTCGCTGGCCTGCGCGACGCGGCGATCCTGTCGCTCGGCTATGATGCGGGTTTGCGCGTATCGGAGCTGGTGGCCGTCGCCGTCGAATTGATGGAAGCGCAAGAGGATGGATCGGGGCTGCTCGAGGTGCCCCACTCGAAAACCGACCAGGAAGGGCAAGGGGCCTGGGTGTGGCTGTCGCCCGACACGATGCGGCGTGTCGCTCTTTGGCGCGAGGCCGCATCAATCCGCGCGGGCGCCTTGTTCCGCCGCGTAGCGGTGATCCGGACCAAACCCCGCGAAGCGCGCCGGGCGCTCGCGATCGAGGATCTGGCCTATCATGCCCGGGTCGATCGGGAACGCATGGCGGCGCGGCCTGCGCGCGCGGCCACGGTGACCTACGGAATTGGCGAGCGCGCGCTGACGCCGGCGGCGATGCGGCTGATCATCAAGCGCACGGCGCTCGCCGCAGCCGACCAGGGCCTGGTCGATCTCATGGGCGCCGATCTCGACCATGCGATCGATGCGCTGAGCACGCATTCGTTGCGCGTCGGCCTGACCCAGGATCTGTTCGCCAATGGCGAGGATGCGGGACCGATCGCGCAGGCATTGCGATGGACCTCGACCGCCACTGCACTCCGCTACGGCCGCAAGCTCGCTCCGTCGTCCAACGCGGCGGCGCGTATGTTGAAGGGTGTCAGGAAATAACGCCGGTGCAGAGAATTTTGTCGGTCAGGTGAATTGGCGTGGGGTGTCGGATGCAGTGTTCTTTGTCCGTTCACAAGCGCCCGCGCATAGCCTGACCAGGTAGCCCGCCGGTTCCATGCCGAGGCGGCGGAACTGACGGAAATTCGGGCATCCAGGCGAGAAATGGACGCGGTGCAAGACGCTATGGCTGCCGCCATTTGTGGGGTATAATCGGGGCCATAAGAGGCGGGCGAGGGCATGTCAGCCATGCCCAATAGTGAACTGAAAGCAAAGTTCAGTAAAGTATGCCCGGATGCCTAGTGTTGATAATGGATCGTTATCAACACTCTATACAATAAAATGTCGTCGCGCTAAGCCTCGGCACCATGAGCGAACCGACGTTGCGCCGCGCGGTAAAGGAGGACGTGCCCGAGATCCGGGCACTGGTTCAACGCGCCTATGCCCGTTGGCTTGGCGTCACGTCCCGACCGCCCAAGCCGCTCGCCGCCGATTATGATCGGGCCTTCGGCGCGCATCGCTTCGATGTGCTCGTGCACAAGGGCGAATTGATCGCGCTGCTCGAGACGGTCGCCGAAGGCAGGGAATTGCTGATCGTCAATGTCGCCGTCGATCCAGATCGACAGCGTGAGGGTTTGGGCCAGCGGCTGATGCGCCATGCCGAGGATCTCGCGCGCGCCGCGGGGTTCGAAGGTACGCGCCTCTATACCAACGCGCTCATGACCGCGAATATCGCGCTCTACGAACGGCTTGGCTATGTGCGCGAGCGCGAGGTCGACCATGGCGATGGGATGGTCGCCGTCCATATGGTGCGGACGCTCGGCGCATGACGCTGGTATCGGCCTCGCAAGGCAGCCTGACGGCGCTGGCGAGCGATGCCGCTGCGTTGATCGGCGATGTGCGGGCTTTGGTCGGATCGACCGTGGCGATCGACGAAGGCCTCCTCGATGCGGCGCTGCGGGGCTGGTCGCCCAATACGCGGCGCGCCTTTCGCTCGGACCTGACTCTTTGGGGCGCCTGGTGCCGCAAGCGCCATATTCCGGCCGTGCAGGCAACGCCCGAACTCGCGGCGGCCTGGATACGCGCGCTGGCCGGCGTCGACGCCTCGGACGAGGCGGTTCGCGCCATGGCGACGATCGAGCGCTACATCGTCAATGTCGGTTGGGCCTATCGCATGGCCGGTCTCGACGATCCCACGGCGGCACCCTTGGTCAAGCTGGAGAAGAAGGCTGCGCGCAAGTCGCTCGGCGTTCGCCAGCGGCAGGCAAGGGCGATCCGGTTCAAGGGCGAGATTTCGGACTTCGACAGCCCGGCCTCCGGGGTCTGCCTTTCGCATCTGCTACGGGCTTGTCGGCGCGATCTGCTGGGTCTGCGCGACGAGGCGCTGCTGCGGACGGCCTATGACAGCGCGGGCCGCCGCTCGGAACTCGTCGCGATCCATGTCGACCATATCGACGGACCCGATACGAATGGGGCAGGGGCGCTGTTCGTGCCTTCGAGCAAGACCGACCAGGAAGGGGAGGGGGCCTGGGCCTATCTTTCGCCCGCGACAATGAACGCGATCGCCCGCTGGCGAGATGCCTCCCATATCGACCGCGGTGCCCTGTTCCGGAGGGTGGAGACCCATTTTGACGGTTCGGTGCGAAGCGTGGGGCGCGCCGGCCTCCATCCCAACAGCATCACCTTGATCTACAAGCGGCTGATCAGGGCCGCCTTCGACAAGAAGCTGCTCGGTCCTCTGTCCGAAGCCGAGCTCAAGCGCTGGCTTTCGGCGGTGTCGAGCCATTCGATCCGCGTGGGCGTGGCGCAGGACAATTTTGCGGCTGGCGAGAGTCTCCCCGCGATCATGCAGGCCTACCGGTGGCGCGACCCCAGGACGGTGATGCGCTACGGCGCTAGGCTCGCTACCAAAAGTGGAGCGAGTGCCCGCATGGCAGTACGCATGGCGGCTTCATCCCCAGAGGCAGGAGAAGGGTAGAGCGGCGAGATGATCTCCAAAACCGATCGTCTGGCCATGGTCGTAAAGCACGGCACCGGTGCTGGAGGCGCTGGGTGGAATGGCAGGGTAGCAGCATGTCTACCGAAACATGCGCTAACGCTTCGATGAAAGAAGATTGGCGTCCATCTGAAATTATAGCGCCGTCCAAATGAAATTAGAAATGAGGGTTCGAACTCAGAATATGGGAGCAGCCGGATGTCTATTCCACAAAATGTGACAAATGCCCCTGATAGGGATGTCTGGTTTCGACCGGATCAGTCTTGTTCGCCCAGGGCGGGTACATAGACCGGGGCAGATTGGCTCTCACCACCACGTCAGCGGCAGTGGGGGGCCGATCCCATCTTCCTCCTTCATCAGTTGCCGAATCCCGTTATCGACGCCGCAGCTTTTTTGCATGGGTTCATCGATGCTCCCGGTCGTTGCGGACAGCGCGCCGGCCTTCTTGACCTCCCTCGATCGGCGATGCTCATCGACAGGCGCTCGGTAAGATCGGGGAAGGGGTGGTGTGACAGGTTGGAGGCGTGCGCTTTTGCTCCGACCGGCATTTCCTCGCTCGGTTGAGTACAGGCATCCACGATGGCATCGAGCATGATTTCCGGCTCGTCATGGCGACCATCGGTATAATTGGCTACGTGTGTCCACTGAGCGCGCTGCTTCGCAGGGCAGCGCGCTCAGTTGTCCGCACCTTCCGTCTGATCGGCTACGACGTTTTTCATGGGCGTTTCTGGCAGTTTTACATCGATAGCGGGTCCGTCGGGGGCGGGGGCCCATTCGGTAGACTGGGCGGCCGTCTCGGGCGGCGGGGCCTGCTCGACCTTGCCGAGAGGGTTCGCAAACCAGACGATCGTCAGGATGAAGAGCGCGAGGAGTGCGAGAATCCAGAACCATTTTGAACTGGATCTGCTCGATGGCGTCGGCGGCGTCATGACCCTTTCTCCTAATCTTCCCATTGCTGCATGTGAGGCAATCGGTTGTTGAGGCGCACACCAAGCATCTCAGGCGATCATCGGAAATCCGTAAATTTCCGGATCGATCAATTTGCTTCAGGCTTGCGGCGGAGACATCTTCACCCGGCAAATGCAGTCACTCGCGGAGACGCAGGGCGAGAAGAAGCTGGTGTTCGTCACCTTCGGCGGGGGTATTGTGCAGCACGGCGACGGGCAGTTTCGCCAGCAGGTAGAGACCGGAGGAACGCCGCGCTATCTCTACTGGGATAGCCGTGCCGAATGGGACATTGCTAATCTGAGAATTGATCGAAGGCTTCGACAGCCTGCGCGGCATACATGAGGCTGGGACCGGCGCCCATGTAGAGGGCCATGCCCATCGTCTCCATGACCTCGTCGCGCGTCGCGCCCTGCTTAACCGCCGCCTTGGCATGGAAGGCCACGCAGCCGTCGCAGCGGATCGCGACCGAGATGGCGAGCGCGATCAGTTCCTTGGTCTTGGCGTCGAGCGTTCCCGCCTGGGTTGCAGCTGCCGCCATCGCGGAAAAGGCCTTCATCACTTCGGGTGTGCCGAGCCGCACTTCCTTGATGGCGACGTTCAATTCGTCGGCCATTTTCGGCCAGTCCTTGTGCATGTGTCCCTCTCCTGTTGAAGCTCAGCGCCCGATGAGGGCGAGCAGCCGGTAGGCGGCTACGATGCGATCACTTTGCGCCCTGGCCTCGCTGACGGCGGCCGCAGCTGCCTCCCGCTCCGCGTCGAGCAGATCGAGCTGGGGTTTCATGCCGACACGGACCTCATGGCGAACGCTGTCGCGGGCCTGGGCGGCGGCAAGGGCTTGGCTGGCAGCGGCGGTTTCGACCAACATGGCGGACTGCACGCCCTGAAAGACACTGATCGTCTGTTCATCGACCGCGGATCGCGCGGCGCGAACGCGTGCGTCGGCGGCTCTTACCGTGCTGTCCGACTCGGTGATCTTTGCCGAGACCCGTCCACCCGCGAACAACTGCCAGCGCGCCCGCACGCCGACCGTGGCGCCATCGGCGCGATAATCAGGGAAGAACTGATCCCGGATCGTCGAACCTTCGGCGAAGGCCCCAACCGTGGGCAAGCGTTCGGCCCGCGCGCCGCGGGCAGCCGCACGGGCGGCTTCCAGTGCCGCTTCGGCCTGGGCGAGGGCCGGATTGTTCGCCCGCGCACTATTCAGCGCTTCATCGAGCGAGGCGGGCAGGGAGGGGTTTGCCGGAAGGGGTTGAAGGTCCCGCGGCGCAAGGGCGGTCAGGTTCGTAAATCGCGCGTCGGCCGAGACGGCAAGGCCCCGCGCGCCTTCAAGGGCAGCCTGTGCTTCGGCGAGCCGCGCCGCAGCCTGCGCAACATCGGTGCTGGGACTTTCCCCGGCTTTGTAGCGAAGACGGGCCTGACGCTGGATCTCCTCCATCTGCCCGACCATCTGTTCGTAGAGCGCGACCATGCGCTGCGTGGTCAGCACATCGCCATAGGCCTGGACCGTTGCGACGATGATCTGGCTGCGCGTGATGTGTTCGCCCGCGTGCGCGGCCGCACTGCCTGCTTTCGCCTGCGCGACGCCTGCGCTGACCCTGCCGCCCATGAATAGCGGCTGTTCGATGGTGAGCTGTGCCGCGCGCGGGGTGACGTTCGCCGCCGGAAGCCCGAAATAGCCCTGCGGATCGAGCCGGCCATAGCCGATCGTTCCACTGAGCGTCGCGGTGGGAAGACCCTGGCCCCGTGCTTCCTTGATCCGGGCATCGGCGGCATCGGCATCGGCGCGCGCCGCTTCGATCTCGGGCGCATGGGTCATGGCGGCCGCGATCGCCTCTTCCAGCGTCGTCGCCTGCGCCGGCACGGCGGCGCTCGCGAGCAGGCAGGCCAGCAGGGGCAAGGGGATCGGCGCGGATCGCCTCATTTGAAGGCGGTCCCCGGACGAACGCCCAGCGCTTTGAACACCATCGCGGCGGGGCAGAAGCCGGTGAAGCTCGCCTGGATCATATTGAGACCGGCAAAAACAGTGAGCGCGAGCCACCAGGGATGCACGGTGAGCGAGAGGACGACGCTCAGCAGCACGACACTTCCGGCGAACGCCATCACGGCACGATCGAGAGTCATCTTGTGCACCCCTTCACTCAAAAATCAGAAACGCAGCTTGCGGATACCCATCGCGTGCATGGCCAGCTTTTCGTAGAAAGGCTCGCTCTCGCCCTTGCGGATCTTGCGCAGGAAATATTTCTCGAAGCCGATCTTGGCCAAATGGACCCATTTGCCTTCCGACGCCCAGTTGACGTTGCGCGGTGGGAGCTGGGGTTGGGCGACGAAGGCTACGCCGCTATCGCCGAAATCGGCGAGGCAGACCGCGTTCCATGTCGCTTCGGCGGTCGGCGCCTTGCCTTCAAGGATCGACGCGAGATTGGCTGCGATCGCCGTGACCATGCTCTCGATCATGAAGCCGGTCTTGGGCACGCCCACAGGTACCGGGGTCGGGCCCGTGGGCGGGATCGCGACACACACACCGAGCGCGAAAATTTCCGGGAAGGCAGGATTGCGCTGGTGCTTGTCGACGATGATGAAGCCGCGCGGGTTGGTGAGGCCTTCGATGTCGCGGACAGCGGGAACGCCGCGAAAAGCGGGCAGCATCATCGAATAGGCAAAGGGTAGATCGTGCGTTTTCGTGACCGCGCCGTCCTCGCCCACTTCTTCCACATGCATCAGGCCTGGTTCGACCCTGGTCACGCGCGCATTGGTAATCCATTTGATATGGCGCTCGCGCATCTCGCTCTCGAGCAGCGACTTGGTGTCGCCAACGCCGTCGAGACCGAGATGGCCGATATAGGGCTCGGGCGTCACATAGATCATCGGCACCTTGTCGCGGATCTTGCGGCGGCGCAGTTCGGTGTCGAGGATCATCGTGAATTCGTAAGCCGGGCCGTAGCAGGACGCGCCCTGGACTGCGCCGACGATGATGGGGCCGGGATTTTCCACGAAGGCGTCGAAGGCATCGGCCGCCTCGGCGGCATGGGCCGTCTGGCAGACCGAGACGGTATGGCCGCCATGTGGACCCAGCCCTTCGATCTCGTCGAAGGCCAAATCGGGGCCAGTCGCGATTACAAGATAATCGTAATTGATTGATGTTCCGTCATTGAGTTCGAGTCGCTTTTCGCTCGCATGGACCCGCTTGGCGCCCACTGAGGTGAAGCCGATCTTCTTTTTCGCGAACACCGGGGGAAGATGGACCTGAATCGCTTCCGGCTCGCGCCAACGCACGGCGACCCACGGATTGGAAGGAATGAAGCTGTAGGTATCGGTATCGGATACAGTCATCACTTCGGCGCGGCCCTTTACGGCGTCCTTGATCTCGTAGGAGGCGATGGTGCCTCCCAGTCCCGCACCCAACACGACGATCAACGGCTTGCCCATCTGCGATCCTTCCTGTCTCGACGCCGTTGACTAATATAATCATTACACGTTATATGCAACCCACAAACTGAAAGGGATTCTCATGGTTGAATTCAAGAAACGTGACGCGCACCGCGAGATCGGCCCCGCCGAGCTCGACGCCATGCTGAAGGACGGCAAGGCGCTGCTGATCGATGTGCGCGAAGTCGATGAGTTCAGGTCGGGGCATATTCCCGGCGCAATAAACCTGCCGCTGTCGGGCTTTTCACCTCGTAATATCCCTGATCCCGAGGGTCGGACCGTCGTGCTGCAATGCGCGGGCGGCAAGCGTTCGGGCAAGGCGCTCGACCAATGCGCGGCGGCGCAGAGCGTGATCGACACCCACCTCGCTGGCGGCATCGGCGCATGGAAGGATGCCGGAATGCCGGTGGTCGGCAGCTGAGAGCAGGTCAAAAGGGGTGAGCAGGATGGGCAAGTGGCTCTGGTTGGCGGGCGCTGCGCTGGCGTTATCGGGATGCGGAAGGCAGCCGGAGCGCGATCCTGCGGCGGCGACGCTGCCCGCCGGGGACACCCTGCGGCTCACCGTGACCGAAATCCCCGCCATGAAGGCGGTCGGCGCGGAAATCGCCACGCGCGACCAGGCCGAAGTGCTCGCGCGCATTCCCGGCATCCTGACCTCCCTGTCGGTTACCGAGGGCGACATGGTGCAGAAGGGTCAGCGGATCGGCATGATCGTCGACTCGCGGACTGGCTATGAGACCAGCGCCTATGGCGCGCAGGTCGCCGCGGCAGAGGCCGAAGCCGCGCGCGCCAATGCGGACCTCGCGCGTATCCGCGATCTCTACAATAACGGCGTCTATGCGCAGGCACGGCTTGATCAGGCCGTGGCCGGCGCGCGCGCGGCCGCCGCGCAGGTTGCCGCCGCCCGTGCCCAACAGGGCGCGAGCGCAAGCGTTGCCGGGCAAGGCGCGGTGATCGCACCGGCAAGCGGGCGCGTGCTGCGGGCCGATATCCCGGCGGGCGCGCCGGTTGCGCCGGGCATGTCGATCGCGACCGTCACGGCTGGTCCCCCGGTCCTGCGCCTGATGCTGCCGGAATCGGTCGCAGGGCAGGTCCACCCCGGCGCGCGCGTGACAATCACAAGCGATGACATTTCCAACGGGTCGCGCGTCGGGCAGGTGACGCAAATCTATCCCGCGGTCACCGGAGGCCAGGTTCGCGTTGACGCGACGCTGCCTGGCCTCACCACCCAATTCGTCGGTCGCCGCGTGAGCGCATCGGTCGAGATCGGCACGCGCATGGCGCTGGTCGTGCCACGCTCGTTCGTCACCACGCGCTACGGCATGGACCAGGTTCAGATCGTAAGCATTGAAACAAGAGGTGGGGGCAAGCGCCTCAGCATGGTGCCGGTGCAGATCGCACTGACAGCCGATCCCGCCAAGGTCGAGATCCTGAGCGGCGTGTCCGCCGGCGACACGCTGTTCGCGCCCCGCACGCCCACCAAGGCTACCGGCCAATGAACCTCGGCATTTCCGGTCGCCTCACCAAGGCCACCATTGCCTCGCCCCTGACGCCGCTGTTCCTGCTCGCGGCGATCGCCGTCGGCCTGCTGGCCCTCTTCGCGATTCCCCGTGAGGAGGAGCCACAGATCAGCGTGCCGATGGTGGATATTCAGGTCATGGCGCCCGGCCTTTCCGCCGCTGACGCGACCGAGCTGGTCGGCATCCCTCTCGAAACCATCGTCAAGAGCGTCGACGGCGTGGAGCACGTCTACACCCAGGCACAGGACGACGGGGTGATGGTGACGGCGCGCTTCCTCGTCGGGTCGAATCCCGAGGACGCCGCTATCCGTATCGAGGAAAAGCTGCGCGCCAATTGGGACAGGAAGCCGGTTGGCATTCCCGATCCCAAGGTGACGGTGCGCGGCATCAACGATGTCCCCACGGTCGTGCTGACCCTCACACCCAAGCCAGGAGCGGCGGGCCAGTGGAACGATGCCAGCCTCTACGAGCTCGCCTCAAAGCTGCGCACCGAGATCGCGAAGGTCGATGATGTCGGCATCACCTTCCTCGTTGGCGGACGCCCCGAGGAAATCCGCATCGCGCCGGACCCCGCGAAGCTGCGCCAATATGGCGTTCCGCTGGGCAGCGTGATCGAGGCGGTGAGCCAGGCCAACCGCAGCTTCCCGCTGGGCAATATCCGCGAGGATGGGAAGGCCGTCGGGGTGACCGCGGGCCGCACCTTGTCTTCGGCACAGGAAGTGGGACTATTGACGGTCCGGTCGGCCGCCGGGGCGCCCGTCTATCTTCGCGACGTCGCGGCCGTCACACAGGGGCCGCGCGAGGAACAGGCCCGCGCATGGCGCTGGGCAAAGTCGGACAATGGGGCGGAGAACGGCAAGTGGGATAGCGCGCCTGCTGTCAGCATCGCGTTCGCCAAGCGTGCCGGGGCCAATGCCGTGGTCGTCTCCGATGCCATTCTTGAGCGCGTGGAAAGCCTGAAAGGCAAGCTGATCCCCGATGACGTCACGGTCGCGGTCACGCGCAACTATGGCGAGACGGCGAACGAAAAGGCGAACGAGTTGCTGTTCCACCTCGCGCTGGCGACCGTCTCGATCGTCGTGCTGATCGGCTTCGCGATCGGTTGGCGCGAGGCCGGCGTGACCGCCGTGGTCATCCCGACGACGATCCTGCTGACCATGTTCGCGTCGAACCTCATGGGCTACACGATCAACCGCGTCAGCCTGTTCGCGCTGATCTTCTCCATCGGCATCCTCGTGGACGACGCGATCGTCATGATCGAGAACATCGCCCGCCATTGGGCGATGGATGATGAACGGACGCGCACGCAGGCCGCGATCGAGGCTGTGGCCGAGGTCGGCAATCCGACCGTCGTCGCCACGCTCACCGTGGTCGCCGCGCTGCTCCCCATGCTGTTCGTCTCCGGCCTGATGGGGCCGTATATGGCGCCGATCCCGGTCAACGCATCGGCGGCGATGATCTTTTCCTTCTTCGTCGCGGTCGTGATCGCGCCTTGGCTGATGATCCGCTTCGCGCGCAAGACGCTGGCGGCGGGGCATGGCCATGACGAAAGCGGCGGCAAGCTCGGCCAGCTCTATGCGCGCGTCGCGCATCGCGTGATCGACACGCGCAAGTCGGCCCGAAACTTCCTGATCGGGGTCGGCGTGGCAACGCTGGTCGCCTGCTCGATGTTCTACTTCAAGGCCGTCACCGTGAAGCTGCTGCCCTTCGACAACAAGTCGGAGGTCCAAGTCGTGGTCGACATGCCCGAAGGGACTGCCCTCGAAAATACGGGCCGCGTGCTGGAGGATGTAGCCGGTATCGTGCGCGGTCTGCCCGAAGCGACGTCGATGGAGGCCTATGTCGGCACATCGGCGCCGTTCAACTTCAATGGCCTCGTCCGCCATTATTTTCTGCGCTCGCAGCCCGAACAGGGCGACGTGATGGTGACGCTGCTGCCCAAGGGCGACCGCGACCGTTCCAGCCACGAAATCGCGCTCGATCTGCGTGAGCGGCTGAAGGCGCTCACGCTGCCGGGCGGTGCGTCGCTCAAGGTGGTCGAGACGCCGCCGGGACCGCCGGTGCTCGCGACACTGCTGGCCGAAGTCTATGGCCCGGACGCCGCAACCCGGCAGAAGACGGCTGTGGAGCTTGAGAAGATCTTCCGATCCGTCCCCTTCATCGTCGACGTCGACAACAGCTTCGGCGCGGCTCGGCCCAAGCTCCGCCTCGACCTGCAACGCGACCGGCTTGATTATTATGGTCTGTCACAGCGGCAGGTCGCTGACAGCATCGGGATGCTGATGGGCAGCCAGACGGTTGGCTATGCGCCTCGCGGCGATGGCCGAACGCCACTCCCGATCACGATCGCACTTGAGCAGAAGGACCGGAGCTGGACGCAGGCCCTGTCGAGCACGCCCATCGGACAGACGCCGGGTGGCCAGCTCATCGACCTCGGCGCCGTGGTGGAAGCACGCACCGAGACGGGCAGCCCCGCGATCTTCCGTCGCGACGGCCGCTATGCCGACATGGTGACGGCCGAACTTGCCGGAGCCTATGAGGCGCCGATCTACGGCATGATCGAAGTCAATCGCGCGGTCGATGCCTATGACTGGGCCGCCAAGGGGCTGACGAAACCGGAAATCCTCCTCAACGGTCAGCCCGAGGACGAAAGCGTGTCGTCCGTGCTGTGGGACGGTGAATGGGAGATCACCTGGGTCACGTTCCGCGACATGGGCGGGGCCTTCATGGTGGCCCTGCTGGGGATCTATATCCTCGTCGTCGCGCAGTTCAGGAGCTTCCGCCTGCCGCTGGTCATCCTGACGCCGGTGCCGCTGACCCTCGTCGGTATCGTCATCGGGCACATGCTGTTCCGCGCGCCGTTCACGGCGACGTCGATGATCGGGTTCATCGCGCTGGCCGGGATCATCGTGCGCAATTCGATCCTGCTGGTCGATTTCATCAGGCATGCGGCTTCGCCTGACAAATCCCTGCGCGACGTGCTGCTGGAAGCCGGCACGATCCGGTTCAAGCCGATCGTCCTCACGGCGGCCGCGGCGATGATCGGCGCGGCGGTGATCCTGACCGATCCGATCTTCCAGGGCCTGGCGATTTCGTTGCTGTTCGGCCTTGCGTCCTCGACGCTGCTGACCGTGCTGGTTATTCCGGCCATTTACATTGTGCTCCGAGATGATGGGAAGCCCGTGACCAGATGACGCCTCTTGCTGCCCCCTTTGCCGAACTCGCCAGGCATGCCGCCCATGCAGCGAGCGTGTTGAAGCTGCTCGCCAATGAACAGCGCCTGCTGATCCTTTGCCGGCTGACCCAGGGCGAGTTCTCCGTGAACGCCATGGTGGAACTGTGCGGTCAGTCGCAGTCCAGCGTATCGCAGCATCTCGGCAAGCTGCGCGAAGGTGGGCTGGTCAAGACCCGGCGCGAGGCCACGACCATCTACTACAGCCTGGCCGACGATGGCGTTCGCCAGTTGATCGACATGCTGTGCGATCGTTTCGGGCCTGCCGGTGGAGGCTCCTGAACCTATGATCGCTCGCGTTTCCCTTCCGCTTCTGGCCGCGCTGCTGCTCGGAGCCTGCGCGTCGGACAAGGTCGCCCCGGATCAGGCCATGATGGCCAGGGAAGCGCAGGCCCGTTCCGAGATCCTGGCTGATCGCTTCCAGAAGGAGTTGCTGAGCGCCCTTACCGCCGCGATGGCCGCCGAAGGGCCGCAGGGGGCGATCGGCGTCTGTTCGAGCATCGCCCCGGCGCTCGCGGCGCAGCTCTCGGAGGAAAGCGGTGCGAGTGTCAGGCGCACGGCGCTGCGCGCCCGCAATCCGGCAGCAAAGGCCGACGCAATCGAGCAGCGCGTCATGGAAGGCTGGGCGAGTGCGCCTTTGGGCGAGGACGGCAAGTCTCGGCGCTGGACGGCGTATGAAGGCGATCAATATCGCTATATGCGCGCCATCCCCACCATGCCGATGTGCCTTGCCTGTCATGGTGAGAATATCGCGCCCGAAGTCACGGCGGCGATCCGCGCGAATTATCCCGGGGATCAGGCGACGGGCTTTGCGCCGGGCCAGCTTCGCGGGGCCTTTTCGATTCGCTGGGATGAGGCGGCCTTGTCCCGCGCGATCCGGAAAGGAGAAACGGCCCAATGAGATCAGGCGCTCTTGTCCGCCTGTCGGCGCTTATCCTTGCCGGTCTTCCTGTGGCGGCCGCGGCCGAACCCACCGATCTTGTGATTCGCGTCATCAGCGAGGGTGGCAAGTTCGTTGGCACGTCGATGGGCGGAGCCGAGATCATCGTGCGGGATGTGCGCAGCGGAGAGGTGCTGGCGCACGGCCGCACGGCGGGATCGACCGGCGACACCGCCCGGATCATGAAAGGCGGCCCGCGCGGGGCACCGCTTGCCGATGAAACAGCCGCCGCTTTCAGGACGACGATCGACATCGACGAACCGAGGCTGGTCGAGGTCGAAGCCTATGGCCCGCTCGCGCAGCCGCAGGCGGCGGTGCGCGTCACCTCGCAGCGATGGGTCTTGCCGGGGCGCGGCGCGACGCAGGGCGATGGCTGGTTGCTCGAGCTGCCTGGCCTCGTGGTTGATCTTGTCGAGCCGGCTGCGCACCAGCGCGGCACTGCAGGGGCAGCCATTCGGCTCGCGGCCAATGTCGCCTTGATGTGCGGTTGCCCGATCGAGCCGGGCGGTATCTGGGATGCGGCGCGCTACGATGTCAGGGCCAGCGCGAAGCGCGATGGTCAGCCCGCCGGCGAGGTCAGCCTGTCCTATGGCGGTCGCACCGGCTATTTCACCGGCACTTTGCCGGTCGACAAGGCCGGGGCGCATGTCATCACCGTGACGGCCGTCGATACAAAGACGGGTGCGACCGGCGTCGACGCCTCCAGCATCCTCATTCCCTGATCGCGCGGTCTGGCGTCAGTGACGGGCAGTCAGCGAGGAGCTATTCACCCGCGCCCACGACCACCGCCGCGCTCGCGTTCGAGGCATCGCCTGAAGGCGGGTAAGTGACGTTCGCGCGAGGCGGCTTGCAGATTTTCCATCACCTGGCGCGCCGCCGGATCTTCGATCATCGGAATCAGCCGGTCATAAAGGGCGATGTTCTCAATCTCGCCCCGGACCGCGCTTTCGCAGGCCTGTGCGAGCGTGGCCGGCGCCGTCACTTTCCCGGCCCACGGGTTGGGCGGCACATCAATTCCCAATCGTGCGAGCTGGCGTTCGAGCGCCGCAGCGTGACGCTGTTCGGCCTCGATGATGTTGGAGAAGGGCCGGACCGGGCCGAACCTGTCGATCACCGCCGCATAGGTCGCCTCAGCCTTGCGCTCATCGTCGAGCGCATCGAGCAGGATCTTCGTCAGCTCTGCCGTGGCCATGGTCTTCTCCTTGATCAAAATTCTATTCCAGACCCCGTAATCCCGCGAGCAGGGCGGCACGTGAGATCTCGCCGACATGCAGCACGCGGATGACGCCCTTGCTATCAACGAACAGCGTCGCGGGGAGACCCGCAGATCCGATCGCCGCCGCCGCGTTCTTGTTTGGGTCCAGATGGATGTCTGTCGATCCAAGGTGCTTGCCGTCCAGCCATGCGCGCACCTTCGCCGCGTCCTCGCCCTGGTTGACAAGCAGGATCGGCACGGGCGAGCGCGCCGCTTCTGTAACCATCATCGGCATTTCACGCTGGCACGGCGGACACCACGTCGCCCAGAGATTGATGACAAACGGCTTGCCCATGCGATCGTCGAGGGAGCTTGTTCCGCCATCGAGCGACTGGAGAACGACGCCTTGCGGCAGAGGTCGCTGCGCCGAGGCAAGGAACAATGCGGTGGCAGCGAGGGCAGCCCCGGCGCAGCCCATGAACGCAAGTCCCAGAGGCGGCAGCGCCCGCGATCGTCGTAATGATATGACCAGCACGATCGCGGCGGACACAAGGCCGATCAGTGGCGAGAAACCGCCTTGCCAGACGTAGAGGATGCTCAGGGGTTCGACCGCGAAAGCGGGCCAGTTCTGTGCTACGAAGCCCAGGCGCGCCGCGACGAGGCCGACGAGCAGCGCGCGCCATGCGGCCTTATCGCTGTCCGGACCATGGCGACGGCCGATCCAGTTCGCCGCCGCTATGAAGACGACGATCCCAAGGACCGCGAACAGCCGCTCCAACGCAAGCGCCAGGGGACCGACGCTAATCACCAGATCGCCCTTCAGGCAGCCGGGTCATCATCGGGATCAGAGTGGAACTCATGCCACATGCCGTTGAGGATGCCGAAACTGACGGCGAGGCCGACACCCAGAACCCAGCTGAAATACCACATCGCAGTCGTCCCTTTCAGTAATAGTCGGGGTTGGTGTCGACGTCCCGCAGCGTGATGCGGCCGAACAGCACCTTGTAGACCCAGGCGGTGTAGAGCAGCACGAGCGGCAGGAGCACCGCCGTCACCGCCAGCATGATGAACAGCGTCACATGGCTGGACGAGGCGTTCCACACGGTCAGGCTGGAGGCCGGATCGATCGAGCTGGGCAGGATGAACGGGAACATCGAGAGGCCCACGGTCGAGATGATGCCCACCGCCCCGATCGACGAGCCACCGAACGCCAGCGCCTCCCGGCCCTTGCGGATACCGATCCATGCCAGCAGCGGACCCGCGAAACCGAGGATCGGTGCGATCAGCATCCAGGGATATCGCCCGTAATTGTCGAGCCAGGCTCCCGGCGCCGCGACGGTGCCGGACAGCAGCGGGTTGGAGGGGCCGAGCGGATCAGCGCCGTGCGTCAGGCGGAAGCCATAGCCCATGGTCGCAATCATCACGCCGCCGAGCGCGAACAGCAGGATCGACGCACCCGCCGCGATCTGGCCGAAGGTGCGGGCCCGATCGTGAACCGCGCCGCGTTCGATCTTGATCGCGAGCCAACTCGCGCCGTGCAGGACGATCATCGCGACCGAGAGCAGCCCTGCGACCAGCGAGAAAGGATGGAACAGGCCGAGCAGGCTCCCCTCATAGAAGGAGCGCAGGTCGCTATCGAGCCGGAAGGGGATGCCGGTCAGCACGTTGCCGACCGCGACACCGAATACCAGCGCCGGCACGAAGCCGCCGATGAACAGCGCCCAATCCCAGCGGCTCCGCCATGCCGCGTCGGGCTTCTTCGAGCGATATTTGAAGCCCACGGGCCGCAGGATGAGTGCGGCGAGAACGAGGAACATCGCGAGGTAGAAGCCCGAGAAGCTGACCGCATAGACGAACGGCCAGGCCGCGAAGATCGCGCCGCCGCCGAGGATGAACCAGACCTGGTTCCCCTCCCACGTCGCGCCGATCGAGTTGATGACGAGGCGGCGTTCGGCATCGGTCTTCGCGACGAAGGGCAGCAGCGCGGCGGTGCCGAGGTCGAAGCCGTCGGTCAGGGTGAAGCCGATCAGGAGGACACCCATCAGGAGCCACCAGATCAGCCGGAGCGTTTCATAGTCGATGGGAGGTGCCATGACCTGTTCTCCTTATTCGGCGGGAATGGGCGCGTAGCCGTTGGGGCTCGCCGGCGTCGGCGCGGTCGCGCGATGCTCGTCAGGCCCCTTGCGGATCGCCGCCAGCATGAGTCGCACTTCGATGACCGCAAGAGCGCCGTAGAGTAATGTGAAACCGATGATCGTTGTCCAGAGTTGCCCGACGGTCAGGCTCGATGCGGCAAGGAATGTCGGCAAGACCCCTTCGATCGCCCAGGGCTGGCGGCCGACCTCAGCGAGAATCCAGCCAAATTCGATCGCGATCCACGGCAAGGGAATGATCCAGACCGCAGCGCGCAGGAAGGTGCGGCAAAAGCGGTTGTCGCAACCGAAGCGCCGCACCGATGCCATCCAGAACGCCGCGCCGAAGAAGGCGATAAAGAAGAAGCCGAGGCCCGCCATCACGCGGAAAACCCAGAACATGACCGGCACGTTGGGCACGGTCGACCATGCGGCCTTCTCGATCTGCTCGGGTGTCGCAGCCCGCGGAT
The DNA here is from genome assembly GCF_037154135.1 of Sphingobium aquiterrae. Taxonomy (NCBI): domain Bacteria; kingdom Pseudomonadati; phylum Pseudomonadota; class Alphaproteobacteria; order Sphingomonadales; family Sphingobiaceae; genus Sphingobium; species Sphingobium aquiterrae. The sequence continues at coordinate 162,281 of NZ_JBANFL010000006.1, read as the reverse complement.
CGGCGACGAAACGCTTAAGAAGCAGGGCGTAACCGAGATCGGCCTTGCTCCGCTCGAATTGCTCGCGCGCGGCCAGGTCGTTCTGGTTGAGCTTCAGCCGTTCCACCGCGTCATAGGCCTTGATGCCATGTTCGATACGGTCCTGCGCCTTGGCCACCAGTTCGAAGATACCGGAAACTTCGCCCGTCAGGCTGCGGGTCGAGATGAGGCCGAGCACATAGGGGATCTTGACCTCGAAATAGGTCTCGCGGTCCGCGACGCTCGGAAAGCCAATGACGGCGATGCCTGCAGGTGCCGACTCAGTGTGCCACATGGCTTCGAGCGAGGCGAGTTTCATCTTCTGGTTATCGGTAAGCGCGTAACCACTTTCGTCGCCCAGCACGACGACCGACAGCGAGGAGGCAAGGCCGAAAGCGGCCGCCACGGTGAAGCTACGTTTCGCCACCGCCGTCCACTTGCCCTTGAGCAGATACCAGGCCGAGACGCCGAGCACGAAGACCGAGGCGCAGACGTAGCCCGCGCTCACCGTATGCACGAATTTCGCCTGCGCGATCGGGTTGAACAGAACCGCCATGAAGTCGGAGACTTCCATGCGCATCGTCGCGGGATTGAAGCGCGATCCGACCGGGTTCTGCATCCAGCCATTGGCGACCAGAATCCACAGCGCCGAGAGGTTGGAGCCGAGCGCGACCATGAAGGTGGTCAGCAGATGCCCGACCCTGGACAATTTGTCCCATCCGAAAAACATGAGACCCACGAAGGTCGCTTCGAGGAAGAAGGCCATCAACCCTTCGATGGCGAGCGGCGCCCCGAAGATGTCGCCGACATAGTGCGAATAGTAGGACCAGTTGGTGCCGAACTGGAATTCCATGGTGATCCCGGTGGCGACGCCGAGCACAAAGTTGATGCCGAACAGCTTGCCCCAGAAGCGCGTGACGGTCCGCCATATCTCCCGGCCCGTCATCACATAGATGCTCTCCATGATGACCAGTATGAAGGAGAGGCCAAGGGTCAACGGAACGAAGAGAAAGTGGTAGAGTGCTGTCAGCGCGAATTGCAGCCGGGAGAGTTCGATCACGGCCATGTCCATGGCAAGACTCCTTGCATTCCGGCCCGGCTTTGCATGGTCGCCATGAGTCGGTTGAAAAGATTATGGTTAGCCATTACGCGTAAGCGAGTATATGAGCAACCAAATTGATCGACCGGGCGCGGCGCTTTTCTGGACCGCGGATAGCGGCGCGGCCATTCTCATGGCTGCCGCGCTCGCTGCTGGTGTCGTGGCAGCCGCGCGGGGCGCTCCTGGAAATCTGCTGCTCGCCGTGGGCGGATTGATTGCCGCTGCCTTGCTTCGGGCCGCGATACAGATCGGTGCGACCGACGCCGGCGAAGCCGCGGCCGTGGCCGCCAAGGCGAACTGGCGAAAGCGCGTCTATCCCTGCATCCTCGTCGCGGCGCCGGGCGATCGCCGGATGCTGGGCGAAACGGTCGCCGATGCCGTCGACCGCATCGAGGATCTGGGCGGTTTCCATGCCCGCTTCCAGCCACTCCGCCGCGCAGCGGTCCTCTCTCCCCTCGTCATCGCGGTTGCCGCCACCTTCGCAAGCTGGGTCGTCGGTGCGATCATGCTGGCGACGCTCGTGCCTTTTGCCTTGGGCATGGCGCTCGCGGGCACGGCGGCCGCCCGTGCCGCCGCGCGCCAGCTTGACGCGCTCAGCCGCCTGTCGGGCCTGTTCGTCGACCGGGTGCGGGCCTTGCCGGTCATCGTCGGCTTCGGCGCGCAGGATCGCATTGGAGGGCACCTTGCCGACGCTACCCGCGAGGTTGCGGTGCGAACAATCGACGTGTTGAAGGTCGCGTTCGTATCGAGCGCGATCATCGAATTCTTCGCGGCGCTGTCGGTGGCGCTGGTCGCGCTCTATTGCGGCTTCAATCTGCTCGGTATCCTGCCTTTCCCGGCCCCTGAGAAGCTGACCCTGGGCCAAGCCCTTTTCGTTCTTATTCTCGCGCCCGAATTCTATCTCCCCATGCGCCGGCTTGCTGCGGCCTATCACGACAAGCAGGTTGGAGAGGCGGCCGTCGAACGCCTGGAAGCCATCGCGCCCGCTGCTCCATCGCGATCGCGGCACCCGCTCGAAGGTCCGCCCGCGCTACGCTTCAACGACGTGGTCATCGACTATGGCGAGACGGCGATTGGTCCGTTCACGCTGGACGTAGCCGCAGGCACCAGTTTCGCGCTGCGCGGGGCCACCGGAAGCGGAAAATCGAGCCTGCTTCATGCGCTGCTGGGACTGGCGCCGATCGGCAGGGGACGGATTCTGATCGACGAGCGAGACGCGGCCGACGTCGAGCTTCCCGGCCATATAGGCTGGGCGGGGCAATCGGTCGCGTTCATCCCCGGAACGCTCGCCGACAATATCCGCCTTGCACGCCCGGAGGCTGGTGACGCCGAGGTTGAAGCAGCCGCAAGTTCTGCCGGCCTTGGACCGATGATCGCGGCGCGCGGGGAAGGCTTGGGGCTACCGCTCGACCATCGCGGTTCGGGCCTGTCGGGCGGCGAACGCCGCCGCGTTGGCATTGCGCGCGTGCTGCTGAAGGACGCGCCGCTCTGGCTGCTCGATGAGCCGACGGCGGATCTCGATGCAAGGTCAGCGGCTGACATCGCCCGGATATTGGCGTCGGCCGCGAAGGGGCGCACAGTCTTCATGGTGACGCACAGTACCGAGCTGGCTGCGATTGCCGACAACGAAATGATGCTGGCATGAGCCGCGCGGACATGGACCGGCTGCTGCGCGAAGCCATCGGCCCCGAACGCCGCGCTTTCCGTATCGCGGGGGCGCTCGCTGCTGCCGCGACGATCGCTGCGGTCCTTCTGCTGGGCCTGTCGGGATGGTTCATCACCGGTGCGGCGCTCGCCGGCCTTGGCGGTGTGCTGGCCGCGCAGGGCTTCAACTATCTCCTGCCGAGCGCGATGATCCGGCTGCTCGCGATCGTAAGGACGACGGCGCGCTATGGGGAGCGGCTCTATGGTCATCGCGCGGCCTTGATGGCGCTCGCGATAGTCCGCGCGCGCCTGTTCGACCGCATCCTGTCGGTTCGCGACGTGCGGGCCGTATCGGCGGGCGATACCGTGACCCGGCTCGTTCAGGACATCGGTGCGCTCGAAGACAGCCTGGTTCGCAAGCCGGCGCTCCCCGCCGCCCTTGCCGGTGCGGTGATCGGCCTTGCCCTTGTAGGGCTCGCAAGCCCTTGGGCCAGCCTTGCCTTGCTGGTGCTCCTCGCTGGCCTCGCCGCGTGGGCGCACCTGGCGGCTCCCCGAATGCTCGCGATCGCCGCGACCGACAACGCGGTGGCGCTGGCGCGACTGAAGACGAGCATGATCGACTATACGTCGGCTTCGCCTGAAATCCTGGCCTATGATCTGGCCCCCGCGATCGAGCGAAGCCTGGCGATCGAGACGGCCGAACTGGACAGCGCGCGTCGCCGTTTCGCACGCGGGGAAGCGATCATCGACGCGGGGCTAACCCTTGGCGGGGGTCTCGCGATGGGTGCTGTCCTCGCGATCTCCAACGCTCCCTTGCCCATGACGGTGCTGGCCGTGCTGGCGGCCGCGGGTGCGATCGAGGCCATGTCCGGCTATGTGCGCGGTGTATCGCGAGGCGCGCTCGTCACGGCCGCCTTCGCGCGTTTGGACGACATGGCGGGCCGATATTCGATGCCTGCCCCGGCAGAAATCGCGTCCGGGCCGGTCGGGCGGACCATCGCTCTGGATCGCGATGGCGTGCATGTCCGGCTCGAGGCTGGCGAGCGCCTGGGGATTGCGGGGCAATCCGGCAGCGGCAAGACCAGCCTTCTCGAAACGCTCGCCGGGATTCGTCCTGCTGATTCCGATTGCGGCATTCGCCTCGACGGCCAGCCCCTTTGCGCGCTGCCGCCCGAAGCGGTGCGGGCGGCGTTCGCGCTATCGCCGCAGGATGCCCAGCTCCTGTCGGGAACCGTCCGCGACAATCTGCGTGTGGCGCGCCCCGGCCTCAGCGACGATCAGCTTTGGGCGGCGTTGGAAGTGGCCTGCCTCGCGATCGACGTGCGCGCGATGCCGCATGGGCTGGATCACTGGGTCGGCGATGGCGGCGCGCGTTTGTCGGGCGGGCAATGCAAGCGGCTGTCGATCGCCCGCGCCGTTCTCGCAGGCAAGCCCTGGCTGTTGCTCGACGAGCCGAGCGAAGGGCTTGATATGGTGACGGAAACGCGGCTTGCACGCCGGCTCGACACCTGGCTGCGTGAGACGGGAACCGGCCTTGTCGTCGTCAGCCACAGGCGGGCATTGCTGGCGCTTGGAGGCGAAGGTCGCATCATCGAACTTCGCGTGTGACGACGCGGGCGTGCTTATCATCGAAGCGTCGTCAAAGGCGCGATCACAAGATCCTGGCGAAGGTCGCGGCCGATCCCCGTGCGCGCGCATGCGTGTTCCTGGTTTCAGGTGGCGTTGCTTGAGACGAAATGCCCGACAGAGCGCAGAGTAGCGTCGCGGTGCTTTTCAGGGGCTCCGGCGCCAGGCTGTAGAAGACGAGCTTGGCTTCGCGCCGCGTCTGCACCAGCTCGGCCTTGCGCAGGATGCCAAGCTGCTGCGACAGCCCCGGTTGGCCGATGCCGGTCATGGCTTCGAGTTCACCGACCGATTTCTCGCCATTCTCGAGCAGTGTCCGCATGAGCTTCAGCCGCACGTCATGCGCGAGCGCCTTGAGGACATCGGTGATCGCATCGAGTTCGGTGTCGGTGGGGGTGGTCACTTGCCTGCCTCTTTGTGCTTGTCGGGCTGCGTCCGGTGGAACCAGCAGGCGTCGCCTGCCGCATCGAGCGCGGAGTCCTGATCCTGATAGGGTGGAAGCAGCACGTCATCGCCGGGGCGCCAGCCTTCGGGCGTGACCACATTGTCGCTGTCGACCCTTTGCAGCGCGGCGACGACGCGCAGCAGCTCCTCCACTGATCGGCCGATAGTGGCCGGGTAGCAGAGCTTGGCGCGGATGATGCCGTCGGGGTCGATGAAGAAGGTCGCGCGCAGCGTGGCGGAGTCAGGCGCATCGTCCGCGATCATCCCGTAAGCGTGGCCGATGACCATCGAGGGATCTTCGACGATCGGAAAACCGACCGTGACACCGAAATGCTCATGGATCGCCCGTATCCATCCGAGGTGCGAATAGAGGCTGTCGACCGAGATCGCGACCAGAGCGCAATTCAGCGCCTTGAACCGCTCTCCGGCGCGTGAGAGCGCGACGAATTCACTGGTGCAGACTGGGGTGAAGTCCGCGGGATGCGAGAACAGCAACACCCATCGGCCACGATAATCTGACAGGCTCATTTCGCCCATGGTCGTGCGGGCCTGGAAATTGGGTGCGGCATCGCCGATCTGGACCGGCGAACACACGCCATTCTCATTTGCGCTGGGATTCAAATTTCCTACTCCTGAAGGGAGGCGAGTCTTGAACCGACTTTTTTACACGGTTACATCATGCGGGTAAACGATTAAGCAGTGCTTGCGGTTTCACAGGAGGGCCATCCGCATGTCTGATTCCCAACTGGTGGTTTGCCCGGTTTGCGCGAGCATCAACCGGGTTCCCGGTGCGAAGATCGGTGCCGCGCCCAATTGTGGACGATGCTCGATGCCGTTGTTCCAGGGCCAGCCTGTCGATGTCGATCAGGCGGCATTCGACCGTCACATCGGGCGCGGAAGCCTGCCTGTACTCGTCGATTTCTGGGCGAGTTGGTGCGGGCCGTGCCGCGCCATGGCGCCGGCGTTCAAGGCCGCCGCCGCCGAGCTGGAGCCGCATGTCCGGTTGCTGAAGGTCGACACAGAGGCCGAGCAGGGCATTGCCGGGCGTTACGGCATCCAGTCGATCCCGACGCTGATACTCTTCAAGGGCGGCCGAGAGGTTACGCGGCAGGCCGGCGCTATGGACCGCGGGCGACTCGTCGCATGGGTCAGGCAGACTCTTGCCAGCGCCTGATTCGGGTCTCGATCACCCTTACACTTAGCCTAAATGATGCTTTGGGGCGTTTGCGCGCCCGCTCTGGCGCGCCGCGAATCCGGCCTTAGCCGCCAAATTTGGAAAAGATTGAAAAATCCGATCAGAGGAATTAAGTTTATCGTGTTTTCACGATTAAATGAATTATGTATTCAATGTCTGTCGGCTACTCAGGTACAGGAGACGATAAAATGACAGATCAGGCCGCCCCCTCCATGCCCCGGATCAACGAACCGGCGCCCGCCTTCAAGGCCAAAACCACCCACGGCGAACGCTCGCTCGACGATTACAAGGGCAAGTGGCTCGTCCTCTTTTCCCACCCCGCGGACTTCACCCCGGTCTGCACGACCGAGTTCATGGGCTTCGCCAAGGCGGCGGACCGTTTCAAGGCGCTCAACTGCGAACTGCTGGGCCTCTCCATCGACTCCGTGCATTCGCACATCGCCTGGATGCGCAGTATCGAGGAGAAGTTCGGGGTCGAGATCCCGTTTCCGATCATCGACGACCTGTCGATGAACGTCGCAAAGGCCTTCGGCATGATCCATCCCGGCGCCTCGGACACCTCGGCGGTTCGGGCCACTTTCATCATCGATCCTGAGGGTATCATCCGCGCGATGGTCTACTACCCGATGTCGAACGGCCGTTCGGTCGATGAATTCGTCCGCCTGCTCACCGCGCTTCAGACGTCCGATGCCAACAAGATCGCGACGCCTGAAAACTGGCAGCCCGGTGAGCCGGTGATCGTGCCACCGCCTGCCACGGCTGAAGCCGCCAAGGCCCGCAAGGACGAGGGCTACGATTACACCGACTGGTACTTCAGCAAGAAGGCACTCTGAGCCGGTCGGGCCGGCTCCGCGCAGCACCTCTCCCCCTGAGCGCGGAGCCGGCACACCCGGTTATCGAATGAAAGGACAAGACCATGACCGACCCGCAAATCCGTGAAGCCACCCGCATCGTCGAGGCCGCGAGCGATGCGCGGCCCGCGGTCATTCGCAGTTTCTTCGACGAGGACACGTTCACCGTGACCCACGTCATCTCCGATCCGGCGACCGCCAGGGCCGCGATCATCGACAGCGTGCTCGACTTCGACCCGGCATCGGGGCGCACTTCCTTCGCGTCGGCCGACAAGGTGATCGACTATATCCAGAGCGAAGGCCTGGAGGTCGAATGGCTGCTCGAAACGCACGCCCATGCCGACCATCTCTCGGCCGCGCCCTATCTGCAGGAAAAGCTGGGTGGGACGCTGGCGATCGGTCGCCATATCCTCACGGTGCAGGAAGTGTTCGGCAAGATCTTCAACGAGGGCACGCGCTTCGCCCGCGACGGCTCACAGTTCGACCGCCTGTTCGATGACGGTGACCGTTTCCAGGTCGGGTCGATCGAGGCGATCGCGCTGCATGTTCCGGGCCACACACCCGCCGACATGGCCTATGTGATCGGCGACGCGGCCTTCATCGGCGACACGCTGTTCATGCCTGACTATGGCACCGCGCGCGCCGATTTCCCCGGTGGTGATGCGCGCACCCTCTATCGGTCCATCCGGCGCCTGCTCTCGCTGCCCGATCAGACGGGCGTGCATCTCTGCCACGATTACAAGGCCCCTGGGCGCGACACTTATGCCTGGGAGACGTCGGTGGGCGAGGAGCGCGAACATAACGTCCATGTGCGCGACGGGGTGAGCGAGGACCAGTTTGTCGCCATGCGCGAGGCGCGTGACGCGACTCTCGACATGCCCCGGCTGATCCTGCCGTCGATTCAGGTCAACATGCGCGGCGGCCATATGCCGGAGCCGGAGAGCAACGGCACCAGCTATCTGAAGCTTCCGGTTAACACGCTGTAAGGCTATGACGCTCGAACCCATCCAATATCTGCTGGGGGCCGGATCGGGTTCGCTCGTCGGCTTCACCCTGGGTCTCGTGGGCGGCGGCGGGTCAATCCTCGCCGTCCCCCTCATGGTCTATCTGGTCGGTGTTGCCTCGCCTCATGTCGCTATAGGGACCAGCGCACTCGCGGTCGCCGTCAATGCCGGCGCGAACCTCGTCCCCCATGCCCGCCAGCGCACGATCAAATGGCGCTGCGCGGGTATGTTCGCGGCCGCAGGCGTCGTGGGCGCCTATGCCGGGTCGACGCTCGGCAAGGCGTTCGACGGGCAGAAGCTGCTCTTCCTGTTCGCGCTGCTGATGATCCTCGTCGGCGCGCTGATGCTGAAAAGCCGCGGCGATCCCGGCAATCCCGATGTCCAGTGCGAGCGCGAGAACGCGCCCAAGGTGATCGGCTATGGCGGCGCGACGGGTCTGTTCTCGGGTTTCTTTGGCATCGGCGGCGGTTTCCTGATCGTGCCCGGGCTTATGGCCTCGACAGGGATGCCGATGCGCAATGCGGTCGGCTCGTCGCTGGTTGCCGTCACCGCCTTCGGCCTCACGGCCGCGCTCAACTACGCCTTTTCCGGCCTGGTCGATTGGCTGCTTGCCGCGACGTTCATCGGCGGCGGCGTGATCGGCGGCTTTGTCGGTGCCGCGCTCTCGCAACGGCTCTCTGCCCACAAGGGTGCGCTCAACACGATCTTCGCCCTGCTGATCTTCGTGGTCGCCGCCTATATGCTGTGGCAGAGCGCATCCGCCATCTTGCACGGAATTTGAGCAATCATAATCGGAGGATTATGTCGCACGATGCTGGCAAGGATGCGCGCCCGGCTCCCGCGATATGGATGAGCGGTGCGCTATCCAGCGTCAGCCGCGCATCGGGACAGTGCCGGCGATGCGGCGTGCCTGCCGCAGCATCGGCTTCATCCAGAGTCGGCCGGTCACAGGTTGAATTTGCGGAGCCTGTTTCAACAGAATCGCGAAGGTTCGCCGTTCAATTGGCACGGCCTTCGGCTAATCGTGACCTCGCCCTGGGAAGCGCGGCACCGACCGTGAATTTCAATCCTCCTGCCCGCCGCGCGGGACCGATTTCAGGAAATCCTTGAGGTCCATGGGGAAGGGGAAGACAATCGTCGAGCTGCGCTCGTTGGCGATCACGTTGAGAGTCGAGAGATAGCGAAGCTGCATCGCTTCCGGTTTCAGGCCCAGGATTTCGGCGGCTTCGAGCAGCTTCTGCGCGGCCTGCTGTTCGCCCTCGGCGTTGATGATCTTGGCGCGCCGCTCGCGTTCAGCTTCGGCCTGGCGCGCGATGGCCCGAACCATCGATTCATCGATGTCGACATGCTTGATCTCGACATTGGCGACCTTGATCCCCCAGGCATCGGTCTGCGCGTCGAGGATCTTCTGGATGTCGGCGTTGAGCTTATCCCGCTCGGCCAGCATATCGTCCAGTTCATGCTTGCCGAGGACCGACCGCAGCGTGGTCTGGGCCAGTTCGCTGGTCGCCTGCATGAAGTTCTCGACCTGGATCGTCGCCCGCTCGGGGTCGATCACGCGGAAATAGATCACCGCGCTCACCCGGACCGAAACATTGTCGCGTGAGATCACGTCCTGCGTCGGCACGTCGAGCACCACCGTTCTGAGATCCATCCGGACCATCTGCTGGACATAGGGAACAAGCAGGATGAGGCCGGGGCCCTTGACGGCCGTGAAGCGGCCGAGCGTGAACACGACGCCGCGCTCATATTCGCGCAGGATCTTGATTGCCGCTGTCAGGAACAGGAGGGCGAGGACGAACGCTGGTATGTAGAAGGCCAGACTGCCGAGCATATCCATCCTGCTTCTCCTTAGTTTTCCATGGAACTGTCGAAACCCGTATCGGCCTGTATGACGTCGAGCGTCAGGCCCTCGAGCCCTGTGACACGCACGGGCATGCCTGCTGCAAGATCGGCGGTGCCCGCGGCCTGCCAGCGTTCGCTATGGACGAAGACATGACCGGTTCCGTTGTTCCAGTCGAGCACCCTTCCGCTGGCCCCGATCAGCTCTTCCCGGCCGCTGACGATTTTCCTGCGCCGCGAGACCAGCGCCAAGCGGGCGATGACGACCGTCAGTGCCAGGCTCGCGAAAGCCACACTTGCGACGGCTGGCCAGCTGATCTGGAACTGTGGCACGTCGGTGTCGATCAGGATCGCGCCGCCAAGCATGAACGCGACCAGGCCGCCAATGCCCAATATCCCGAAGGATGGCGAGAAGGCTTCCGCCGCCATCAGGGCGATGCCGAGCAGGATGAGGGCAGCGCCGGCATAGTTCACCGGCAGGGCCGAAAAGGCATAAAGGCCGGTGAGAAGGCAGATCGCGCCGATTGTCCCGGGGTAGAGCGCACCGGGGTTCATGAACTCGAACATCAGACCATAGACGCCGATCATCATCAGGATCAGGGCGACGTTGGGATCGGTGATCGCACCGAGAAAACGCGTGCGCCAGTTCGGCGGTGCATCGACCAGCGTGAGTTCGCGGGTCGCGAGCTTGATCTCGCTTTCCCCCGCGACCACCGTGCGCCCGTCGATCTGGGCGAGAAGATCGGCACGGTCGCGGGCGACGAGATCGATGACATTCTGCTCGCGCGCGGCATTCGCGGACAAGCTGGCGGCGGTTTGCACGGCTGCTTCCGCCCAGTCCGCGTTGCGCCCTCTCAGTTCGGCGAGCGAGCGGATATAGGCGATGGCGTCGTTGCGGGCCTTCGCCTGACTCGCATCCTCCGCCTTGGGTGTGGTCGCTTTATCCTTCTCTTCTCCGTCGCGGGGCGACGACAGGGGATTGCCGCCACCGCCGATCTGCACGGGCGTCGCCGCGCCGAGATTGGTGCCCGGCGCCATCGCCGCGACATGGCTGGCATAGAGGATGTAGGTCCCGGCGCTGGCGGCCCGTCCGCCGCTCGGGCTGACATAGGTCACTACCGGCACTGGCGAACGCAATATCTCCCGGATGATGTCGCGCATCGCGCTGTCGAGACCGCCTGGGGTGTCCATTTCGATGACGACCAGCGGCGCACGCTCAGCGGCCGCCTGTTCCAGCCCCCGAACGATATAATCAGAAGTCGCGGGGCCGATCGCGCCCTGCAACGACAGTACCGGGGCCGTACGTGCAGGTTGCGCCAGGCCCGGACCCGCTAAAAGTAGCAGGCCCGCCAAGAGACCGAACAGAACCGGGACGAACGACGGACAGAAAATGGAGCGGATGCGCGTTATGTGCCTCTCCTTTCCCGGTGGTTTACCCGCCAGCGTCCATGCTGGACGCAAGTGTCGCGAACAGCAACCCCACAGGCCGCACGCCTTCCTTGCCTTTTCCGCGTCATGACAGCCCTCTCATCCAGCCTCGCCCCGGGAAGTACAGCGAGACGGCATGTGACATTGGGGGCTCGATCCCGCAGTGTCGCTACGTGAGTTTCCGTAGCGTCGTTCCATGAGAACGGTATTCGCGTCGCCATGATGGCGATCGCGGGCATCGAGCAGTTGGCGGATCACCGGCTCGGCGGCATCGGGAATCATATAATTGAGCGCACCAAGAACAGAATAATAGGAGCGCGGGTTGCTCATAGTATAAATATAGTTTAATACTGACTTACTTTAAGTAATATTATAAATTTCTTCGGTCAATAGACATCTCATCATCAATTAACGTTGCGTAGCAAAGAATTCTGCCGATTTGTCCGTGGATTGCGAGGAATTAGCCCGTACATGCCATTTTTCAACCCGATGCCGGGATTTGACATCTGGGGGACCGGCAAGCATATAAATGACCCGCATCCCAGCCATTGGAGAAAAGTTCGCACCGTTCCGGCGGGCGTGATGATCATTCTGCTTATGACCGAAGCCGGCCCGATACTCGCTCTTTCCTCATTCCTCGCCGACCTGCCGCCCTGGCTCGAAACGCTGATCGGCCTTGGCCTGCTTGTCGGCCTGGCCGCAGTGGCCAATCTGGCCGTGAAGAAGGGGATTCTGAAGCTCGCGCGGCGGCTTCTTCCCGATAAAAGCCCGACGCTCGTGGCGATCGCCGCGCGTCTTGCCAATATCGTCCCGGCCGTCATCGTGTCGCGCGGCATCGCGGCGGTGCCGAATCTTCCCGAGGCGGCGACGACGGTCACGCGCAACGTCGTGAGCGCCTTCATCATTCTCACGATCGTCATGGCGCTCAGCGCGGCGCTCAATCTTGCCAACGAACTCTACCAGCGCCGTCCGGATGCGACGAGCCGTCCGATCAAGGGCTATGTCCAGGTCCTCAAGATCATTCTCTATGCGGCCTGCACGATCCTGATCGTCGCTGTCCTCATGGAACAGTCGCCGCTGCTGCTGCTTTCCGGTCTTGGCGCGATGGCGGCGGTGCTGATGCTGGTGTTCAAGGACACCATCCTCTCGCTCGTCGCTTCGGTCCAGCTCACTTCCAATGACATGCTCCGCGTAGGCGACTGGATCGAGATGCCCCAGCTCAATGCCGACGGCGATGTGATCGACATCGCACTCCATACGGTGAAGGTGCAGAATTGGGACAAGACGATAACGACTATCCCCACCTACAAGCTGATCGAGCAGAGCTACAAGAATTGGCGCGGCATGTCGGAATCGGGCGGCCGGCGGATCAAGCGGTCGCTGTTCATCGACCAGAACAGTATCCGCTTCCTCACGCCCGAGGAGCAGGCCACGATGCGCCGCTTCGCGCTGATCGATGATTATCTCGACCGCAAGCAGGTGGAGTTGGATCAATGGAATGCCCGGCTGGCCGAAGCCGGGCGCGATCCGGTCAACACGCGGCGCGTCACCAATATCGGGACGTTCCGCGCTTATGTGATTGCCTATCTGCGCGCTCATGCCCGGATTGCGCAAGACATGACGCAACTGGTGCGCCAGCTCCAGCCGACACCGCAAGGCCTGCCGCTGGAAGTCTACTGCTTCACCAGCACCACCGCCTGGGCCGAATATGAAAGCATTCAGGCCGATATCTTCGACCATTTGCTGGCGATCCTGCCCGAGTTCGATTTGCGGCTGTTCCAGGAACCCAGTGGCCTCGATATGTGGAAGTTGCATCCATTATCGAGAAAAACCAACGTCCTGCTCGGAGAGTGAACTATTCCGGATTTTGAATCAATGGGTTGAGTGTCAATGCTGCCACTGCCACCGACCGCTTTCAATTCGCTGATACGGAAGTGATTAAGAGCCTCAACTTTCGGCGAAGCCCTGCAAGGCAAACGGGTTGAGGAATTGCCGCCCCCACAGGAGGGCGCGGTCAACCTGAGATAGTCCGGCTTCGTCGCAAACAGCGTCCCAGTTCGCGTGGATCGCGGCAATCTGGTCGTCCATGATCTTCCGCGCACGATCCTGACTCAGCAGGAAGTTCGGCGCGGCTTCGAGGCAGACGGTGAGCTGGCTCAGCCGCTTGCCGCCAACGATCAGCATGGCCTGCGATGCCTCGCCGCCGCTGCGGCCTTGCGGGCAGATGTCATAAGCAGGCGTCAGCGTCAGCGACTTGCCGTCCCAGAACGCGGCATGATTGCGTGCATGATCGTCGGTATTGCCTGAGAGGATGTTGAACACGATCCGGCCAAACAACTCTTCGAGCGTCGCCTTGGGACCGGTGAAGCGATGGCGCACGATCTCCGCCAAGTCCTCATAGCTCGCATAGCGCGCTTCGGTTTCGTCGAGTTCGAGCATGGTCAGCGTCGAGACGATGGCGCGGCGCATCCAGCCCCTTGGGCCTTGTTGCCGGTCGAAGCGTTCGATCAGCAGCACGTCCTTGCCGAGCCCCGCGGTCAGTTCGACATGGGCCACGTCGAGGCCCACCAGCCTGGCCATCCGCATGGCGATGAATTCCGCTTTCACGACATTGTAAAGGTCGTTGCTCGCTGAAAATTTGGCGATGAATTTTCGGGTCTTGGCGTCGATCAGCGCCTTCGGGCGCGCGCCGCCCAGCGACGTGCCGTGCTGGAGCGCCTGATCGAGATCGGGCGAAAGTGGAACGCCCTTTTCCACCCGCTCCGCCGATTGCATCAGTTCTTCGAGCGACGCGTTCTGCCGTGCGCGCGGAACATAGTCGGTCGGCGAGAACTGGAAATCGAGCGCGCCGATCCGGTCGGAACCGGATTCCAGCAGATAGGTCAGCTCGTCGAGATCGGCGTTTGCGTCGTTGCCCTTCGTGCCGAGCATGCGGTTGATGATGACCCGCCGCCCCCAGGCATCGGGCGAGCCGTCGCGGATGCAGCTTGGCAGCAGCATCCGGTCATGCGGCGGCTGGATACCGGCCTTGAGCGGAAGCTCGGGATCATAAATCGGAACCGCGTCCTTGCGGGCTAGATAGCTCTGGCCATAATTGAAGGCGAGACGACCGTCCGGCTGGCGGCTCAACAGACCCGCGACCACTGGCTCTACTGCGCCAGGCAACCATATCCAGACATAGGCCTCGTCATGGCGGCGTTCAGAAGTCATCGCGCACCGCCGTGGTCCTGGGTTTGCGGACCTTCTTGGGAAGCAGGCTGAGTTTTTCGGCCTGCTCCGCCATGCGCGAGGCCAGACGCCCCCTATCTTCTTCGAACAAGGATACGCCGACAATCGTCGCGGCCTCGAACACCGCGCCGATCTCGCAGCGCGGATCACCGTTTTCGATCCGGCGCAGCATGTCGCGGGAAATGCCGACACGCTCGGCCAGTTCGACCATGCTCAGCTTCCGCTCGATCCGGCCTATCCGGATGAGCTGTCCAAGCGTGACGATGGCTTCTCGTCCATAGCGGGAATAGGTCCGGTCGATGGTCGAGTGTTTTGCGCGCGGCATGGCTGCATCCTTTATATCCAAGGATGCCGAAAATGGGATCAAATGTCAAGAATATGGCTTATATATAAGCCTTATAGGTTTATTTGGTGTTTATATAAGTCATTTCCAAAGCCTATGGTGATATCCGGCACTGTGCTTCCGGCAGGAATTCCAGCGAATATCCGCTGGAAGCCATGGACGCGAGCATCGCCGCTGGCGTGCGCCAGCACCGCGTTCGGCTGAGGAAATCATCGAACCGGTTTCCGACACGACCTTTCTTCACCTCTTCGGTCACGATGCCCCTTCCCGCTGTTGCTTGTAGGCGATCCGCATCATACACACGAGGTTAAGCAGCCCTCTCTAAAAGAATGATCGGCGATCCGCCAGAAAAGTCGATATGGGAGAACGCTATGAAAAACATACTCCCTATATCCCCGAATAGTTTCACACGTCCTTTCGCGATTGCCTTTGCAGGCTTGGTATTGATTGGGAGCTATCTATCTTATGCTCACAAAGCGCGCATGGACATGGGGCACACGCCGATGCGGTAGACAATACGTCCATGCGCGGCAGCAAAAGGTCAGATGCCATGCAAGGGCATCAGGGGGCCGGTGACTATGACGGTGATGGGAGGTCCGATTTGAATGCTACGGATAATCCCGCAACGTAATCAAAGTTCAAGGCAGGCAAGGCGCTGGCGGACATTGTCAAGCATAGCGATCAACCGGGCAGTGCGGCGCATGGTGGCGGGCGTAATCCGCAAACGGGCAAGGAAATCAAGAGTGCTGGAGCCAAGCGCGCCGGTGATCCCATTCCCGGCATAGACATCACCGTTCCCCAATCTCCGGGCGGCGGTAAGTAACAGCGTATATCCGCGCAGGGTTTCCTCTAGGTGGATTGGTGTATGCATATCGGGGTGATGTCGCGCCTGAACTGGCTGGGCTAGAAGTTGATCCCAGAAAACTCATGGCTGGCGCGCACCATCTGGGCAATGCTGACGAAGAATGAGGATTACCGGGATCCGGCCTGATCGACAGGCCGACATCAATGCCGGCCCGGCAGCATGCGGCGCAAGGTATCGTCCTTGACGATGTAATGATGGAAGAGAGCGGCAAGAGCATGGAAGCCGATCAGGAAATATCCGATGGTCCCGACGGTCTCGTGCCAATCCTTCACCTGTCCCGCCAAGGCCTTGCTCTGGCCGACAAGAGCCGGCAGTTCGAGGCCAAAGAATGGAATCGGCTTGCCCGACGCGCTCAGAATAACCCAGCCCGCCAAGGGCATCGCCAACATGAACGCATAGAGCGCAAGATGCGTCGCGTTGGCCAGAAGCGCCTGCCATGCTGACGGTTCCGGCGTGACTGGCGGCTTGCGCTGGCTAAGGCGCGCTACCAAGCGGATGATGACCAATGCCAGAACAGCGAGCCCGAGCATGAAATGCCAGGATTTCAGCCCTTCACGCATGTCGGTTCCCTTGGGATAGTTCTCCCGCAGGAGAATGGCCGCATAAACGGCCGAGATCAGCAGCACCATGAGCCAGTGCAGAGTGATCGACAGGGAAGAGAAACGCTGACGGATATTGGTTGTACTCATTGCGAACCTCACATCATCTTTCATGCTGCCGCCGAGACGAGCAAAATGCCTTGATCTTCCTCAAGCACCTTTGCGCCGAAAAACGGGTGGAACCGAAAATGCCGGATCCGCCAATCAGCTGCGCTTGCGTACAAACTCCGCGCGAAGCACCAAACCTTTGATGCCTTCATATCGGCAGTCGATTTCCTGCGGGTCATCGGTAAGACGGATCGACTTTATCAGCGTCCCGCGCCTCAGAGTCTGGCCCGCGCCCTTGACGACCAGGTCCTTGATCAACGTGACCTGGTCGCCGTCAGCAAGCAGGTTGCCCAGGGCATCGCGGACTTCGACCCGGTCCGCTGTGGCGCGCCGTTCCGCTAGTTCGGATGCGGGCATCCATTCACCGGATTCTTCATCGTAGACATATTCATCATCACTCATCGGGTTCTCCATTGCTCAGGAATGTGCGTCAGGCACGGAACAGATCGCGTTCAATCAACCAGGTGCGCATTGTCAGCAATCCAGCCACGATGGCGGCCAACGCAATGGAACGAATGTCGAACGCCATCCACGCGCCGGCGCCTGCAAGCCCGCCAATCAGGAAGGCCAGCCAAAACGATGCATGCAGGCCAAGCTGGCGATGGTTCACGCCATGTCGTCCGTCGGCCAATGCCTCCCCGAACCGGACGATCTGCGTTGAGGGCGACATGGCCTCCCGCAAGTCGGGATCGTCCTTCTCGAACAGGCAATGGGCGGCACCCATCGCCATGGCGAGGAGGATGGCCGGGACGATCGCGACATTCAACCGGAACACAAGATAGGCGCCAGTCAGGGCAACCGTGGTGCAGACGAGCGTCACCGTGCGCCGGTAACGGCTCGTGCCGTGTGCGACCAGGGTCGCAAGCACGACACCTCCAACGAAACTGGCCACCATGCCTGCGGCAAATTGCGCGATAGCCACGCTACCAGGAAGGTTCACGCCCAGCACCGTGGTGTTGGCCTCAGGCGATGCCAGGAAGACATTACCGAAAGCCAGAAAACCAACGGCATTGATAAAGCCTGCAAGCAGCGCCAGCATGGCGGCCAGTTGGACCAGTGCGCGTTCCGCCCTGCCGATATCCAGCGAACTGCGACGTCTGCGTATCCGGCCGGGTTCGCTCATGGCTTGCCTCTCATGCCTCACCGGCCGGCCATCGCTCGATCACGAGCGCGATCCCCTGTCCGCCGCCAATGCACATGGTCACAAGGCCATAGCGCCCGCCAATGCGCTCGAGTTCATAAAGCGCCTTGATGGTGATGATGGCGCCGGTTGCACCGACCGGGTGCCCAAGTCCAATGCCACTGCCATTGGGATTGACCTTTTCGGGTGGCAAATCGAGCAATTTGGTCACCGCGCAAGCCTGTGCGGCGAAAGCCTCGTTCGCTTCGATCACGTCGATATCGTCAAGTGACAAGCCGGCCCGCTTGAGGGCGATGGGCACGGCTTCGACCGGCCCCAGTTCCATGACCTCGGGGGCGACACCGGCATGTCCCCAACTGACCACCCGGGCGCGGGGTGTCAGTCCACAGGTCTCGGCAGCGGTGGCGGAGGCCAGCACCAGGGCCGCGCCAGCGTCGTTGATCCCGCTGGCGTTGTCCGCTGTCACGGTCCCGCCGTCCTTGCGGAAGATGGGTTGGAGCACGCCGAGCGCTTCACTGGAAACGGCGGTGCGCACATGCTCGTCGACTTCGAACATATGGGTGCCGCCCCGGCCCTTGACTTCCACGGGGACGATCTGCTCGCGAAAGCGGCCTTCCTGCTGGGCTCTTGCCGCCCGGCGATGGCTTTCGGCCGCCAGTGCGTCCTGCTCGGCCCGGGTGATGCCATGACGCTCGGCAACATTTTCGGCAGTAACCCCCATATGGCCTGCGCCGAAGGGATCGCTTAGTGTCGCGTTCATCGCATCGATCATCATTTCATCGCCCATCCTGCGACCCCAGCGCAGGCCCTTGAGGACGTGTGGCGATTGGTTCATGCTCTCGACACCGCCGGCAACGGCGATGCCGCACTCGCCCAAGGCGATCATTTGGGCGGCAGAAACAATGGCCTGAACGCTCGATCCGCACAGACGGTTCAGGGTGAGCGCCGGGGTCCGATCAGGAATCCCCGCTGCAATCGCGGCAATCCGGGAGACATAGGCATCGCGCGGCTCGCTCTGGATAACCTGGCCAAGGACCACATGCTCCACATCGCCAGGTTCGATTCCGGCCCGCTTGATGGCTTCGGCAATGACGACGCGCCCGAGCTCCCATGGCGCGACATCCTTGAGGCTTCCCCCAAATTCGCCGATCGCGGTGCGGACACCCGACAAGATCACGACGTCGTTCAAGCATTCCTCCATTCAACAATGGGCTCGTCCGAACCGGACAAGAGCGTGCCGATCAGTGCAGTTGAGCTTCGGGGGCCTCGAGCAAGCCAACCGCCAGCGCCTGTGCACTGGCGAAGTCTGTTGCGTAGAAGACCTTGCCCGAACCGCTCCCGAG
Source organism: Sphingobium aquiterrae (assembly GCF_037154135.1). NCBI lineage: Bacteria > Pseudomonadati > Pseudomonadota > Alphaproteobacteria > Sphingomonadales > Sphingobiaceae > Sphingobium > Sphingobium aquiterrae. The sequence goes on along the minus strand of NZ_JBANFL010000006.1, from coordinate 143,506 downwards.
ATGAACCCGCTCGAGCATCGAGCGCGGTTGCGCCTGCACCCCGGACAGCACGACTGTTGCGCCAGCGACATGCGCCTGCTCAACGAACTCCTCGAGCGCCTGAACACCGCTGGCATCGAGCAATGGAACGAGCCGCATGCGCAGAATGATGACTTTGGGGGACTGTCCGACGCGGCGCAGCGTATCAAGCAGTTCGCCCGCGACGCCGAAGAAGAACGGTCCGGTGATGCGGAATACCTCGACGCCTTGCGGCAAGGCGTCGCGCTGGTGAATGTCTTCGGAATCGAGATCGGTATCCTGTCTGCCGCTGCTGTCGACTTCGACGGCCTCGCTCATGCGGGCCATGAACAGGAGCGAGGCCAGGGTCACGCCGACGCCGATCGCGACCGTGAGATCGACGAGCACTGTCAGGCCGAAGGTCAGAAGCAGGACGGCCCGGTCACTGTTGGGCATACGCAGCAAGGCGATGAACCGTTCATATTCACTCATCCCCCAGGCGACCATGAACAGGATCGCGGCAAGCGCGGCCATGGGCACGAACGCCATGAGCCTGGTGGCGAACAGGATGAACAGGAGCAGGAAGATCGCGTGCATGATCCCGGCGACCGGGGTTCTGGCCCCGGAGCGGATGTTGGTGGCGGTGCGGGCGATCGCGCCGGTTGCGGGCAGGCCGCCGAACAGAGCTGATCCGATATTGGCCACGCCCTGGCCAATCAGTTCCTGGTTTGAACGATGTCGTGTCCCGATCATGCCATCGGCGACGACGGCTGAGAGCAGGGCTTCGATGCCAGCCAGAAATGCAATGGTGAATGCCGACGGCAACACGGCATTGACCTTGGCGAGGGAAATCTCCGGGAAGGAGGGCATGGGCAGGCCGGCGGGAATATCGGGAAAACGAGAACCGATCGTGTCGACCGGGAGCTTGAGCACAGCCACCGCGACCGAACTCACGACGACGGCGATCAGGAATCCGGGCAGCTTGGGTGCGAGTTTGCGCAGCACGATGATGATTGTGAGTGCGAAGATGCCAATGCCCAGTGTGGGCCAGCTGGTGCTCGACATGGCTGCCAGATAGGCCTGCCATTTCGGGAGGAACTCGGCAGGAACCTCAGCCATCGAAAGCCCGAGGAAATCCTTCACCTGGCTCGAGGCGATGATAACGGCAATCCCCGCCGTAAACCCGGTTACGACCGGGTGAGGGATGAACTTGATCATCTGCCCGAGGCGAAACACCCCGGCCGCAATAAGGATCAGGCCGGCCAGGAGCGTCGCTATCAGCAGGCCATCATAACCGTGCCGGGCAATGACATTGAAAATGACGACAACAAAGGCCCCGGTCGGCCCGCCGATCTGAACCCGCGATCCGCCAAGGGCTGAAATCAGGAACCCTGCCACCACCGCCGTGACAAGCCCCTTGTCGGGCGAAGCCCCGCTGGCGATACCCAGCGCCATGGCCAGCGGCAGCGCGACAATCGCGACCGTCAGCCCTGCGATCGCGTCAGCCCGGAAGGTGCGGGCATCATAGCCTTCGCGCAATGCCGTGATGAGCTTGGGCGTGAAGGCGGCTTTTGCGTTCACCGGACCGGTTCCCCGCTCGCCGCCTTGTCATAGAGAATCGACTGCCCCCGGCCGCTCGGCTTTCCCGATGTCGTTTCGCGCAGCCGCACCCCGCGGCCTACGCCCGTACTGGGGGCATTCTCGCCAAGCAGCTCGATGCCGGCACTCTCCAGCGCGGTGATCACCTTGACCAGTGTGTCGACAACGCCGCGCACCTGGCCATCAGATGATTCCATGCGCTGGATGGTCGGCAAGGACAGCCCGGCAAGTGCTGCGAGCTGGCGCTGGTCAATCCCAAGAAGGGCGCGCGCGGCCCGCATTTGCTGCGATGTGATCATGAAGGCTCCATGATGTATAATACATCAAATATGAGTCTTATCAATTTAGAATGAGGTTGTATATATGCCTTATGCCAATCATTGGATCAGTTCCTGCGAAGGAAGGCCCCGCTGGCGACGTGAGCGGGGACCGTTCAAGCGTCAGTGCGATCAAGGCACGTTTTCGACGGCTTTCCCGCAATCCCGGAGGTTTTCGGGTCGTAATGGCCTTTCGTCACACTGATGGAGGGCTGTGCCAGGCAAAAGACCAAGCCGATCGCAGCTTCCGGGCTGCTGACCGAAATCGCGCGTGTCCTGGATCATGGCGGCGCCAACGCCCCGAATGCAGCATCGGGCCGGGAACGGGGGGCCCGTTGTGACTGAAGGCGCGAACCGGACACGCCGGGCGCGCTTCGATGTGCAGGAGGATCCCGCCAAGGCGGATCCCGTGCCTGACAGCCAGTCCGCGACCGGCGTCGCCCCGCACCTTGCCCGCGTCCGGCGTCCCAAGCTCTCGCTTCGCTACGCCCCTCAAGGGCGCGCGAGCGACCATTGACGCAACCGTGTTGCTCGCACTTTTGACCTGAGAAAGACCGTTGTCCCTATGACCTCGAAGACTCTCCCGAACATCACTCTGAAACCTGGCGGCCGGCTGCATGAGAGCCTTGATACGCCGCATCTGGTTGAACTCGCCCTGAGGCGGGGCGAAGGCCGGATGTCGGAACATGGCGCACTGGTCGTCGAAACCGGCAAGCACACCGGCCGCTCAGCCCAGGACAAGTTCATCGTCCGCGACGTTCTGACCAAGGACGACGTCTGGTGGGGCCCTTCGAACAAGCCGATGAACGGCGCGGCATTCGAGAGCCTGCACGCGGATTTCCTCGAGCACCTTGCCACGCTGGACGATGTATTTGTGCAGGACCTGTTCGGCGGGTCGCAAGCCGAGCACCGGGTCGGCGTTCGCATCATCACCGAGCTTGCCTGGCATTCGAGCTTCGTGCGCACCATGCTGGTGCGTCCGACCGCTGACGAGCTCAGGCACTTTAGCGCCGACTACACGATCATCGACTTGCCGAGTTTCAAGGCCGATCCCGAACGGCATGGCTGCCGTTCCGAGACCGTGATCGCCATTGATTTCATGCAGCGTCTGATCCTGATCGGCGGCACCGGTTACGCTGGCGAGATGAAGAAGGCGGTCTTCACCATCCTCAACTTTGTCCTGCCCCAGCTAGGGGTGATGCCGATGCATTGTTCGGCCAACATCGGTCCTGAAGGGGATACCGCGATCTTTTTCGGCCTGTCGGGCACGGGCAAGACCACGCTTTCGGCGGATGCGTCCCGCACCCTGATCGGCGACGATGAGCATGGCTGGTCGGATACGGCCATATTCAACTTCGAGGGCGGCTGTTACGCCAAGATGATCCGTCTGTCGGCGGAAGCCGAGCCGGAAATCCATGCGACGACGCGGCGCTTTGGCACCATCCTCGAAAACGTGGTGATGCATCCCGAGACCCGCGCGCTCGATCTCGACGATGCGAGCCTGGCCGAGAACAGCCGGGGCGCGTACCCGATCCACTTCATCCCCAATGCGTCCCGCGATAACATGGGACCGGTGCCGAAGAACGTGATCATGCTGACGGCCGATGCCTTCGGTGTGCTCCCTCCAATTGCGAAACTCACGCCCGAGCAGGCGATGTATCACTTCCTTTCGGGCTATACGGCCAAGGTCGCGGGAACCGAACTGGGCGTCACCGAGCCTGAAGCGACCTTCTCGACCTGTTTTGGTGCACCGTTCATGCCGCGCCATCCGAGCATCTACGGCAATCTGCTGCGCAGGCGGATCGCAGCAGGAGGCGTGGATTGCTGGCTGGTCAACACCGGCTGGACCGGGGGACAATATGGAACGGGTACGCGGATGCCGATCAAGGTTACGCGCGCACTGCTCAATGCAGCGCTTTCCGGGACGCTGAAGGACGCGCAATTCCGCACCGACCCCAACTTCGGCTTTGCAGTTCCCGTCGCTGTCGAGGGTGTGGACTCGAGCATTCTCGATCCACGTTCAACCTGGGCGGACGGTGCCGCCTATGACAGCACTGCCCGTTCCCTGGTCGACCGTTTCAAGCGCAACTTCACGCAGTTCGTCGCCCATGTCGACGAAAGCATCCGTGCAGCCGCCCCTCCTGGATTATTCGATGCCTGATCTCATCCGGTTTCCTTTTGACAAGTTACACGAGATACCAAAGCCCATGCCCGCTCATGAACCGGGATCGGTAACCGGGAACCCTGCCTTGCCTGCAACTGGTTGGGCATCGATCCTGCGCGGCCTGCGCGGACGATGCCCCCGGTGCGGCGAAGCGCGCCTGTTCATGCGGTTCCTGAAACCGATCCCGCATTGTCCGCATTGCGGCCAGGACTGGAGGCACCAGCAAGCAGACGATTTTCCGGCTTACGTTTCGATCTTCGTGACAGGCCATCTGATGGCGCCGCTCATCATCACCCTGGTGCGTGATGCACAAATGTCCGTCCCGACCTTGATGGCGATCCTGCTTCCGTTGGCCCTGTTCCTGATGATCGGGCTGCTTCAGCCCGCCAAGGGGGCCATCATTGCCTTGCAATGGTGGTTCGGCATGCATGGGTTCCGCAAGGAGCGAACCCGGGACATCTTCTCAAGCGCTTCGGACTGACTTCCCAGGACCGAGCGCAACAGTGATTGCGCCCAATCCGGCGCCGCCGCGAATAGTTTCCCGACGAAACCGTTGAGGTCGACGCCGCGGGCGGAGACATTCTGATACGCCTGGACGGCTTCGTTGAGGACGAGCGAAGCCAGCAGGATCGACGGCACGATCACCAGCGCGACGATGACAAGCAGCGTCAACAGCGAAGCCATGCCGTTTCGTCCGCCGAGGCGGGCGGCAAGGCGATCCTTCATGCCGATGAACATGATCGTGAAGACGACGCTCCACAGAATGGCGCCCGCATAGGGACTTACCACCCACAGAAACGCCGCCGACACGGCCACAACGACCAATCCGAAAACAAGGGTATGAAGCCGCATGATAGATGCCCCCCAGACGGTTAAACTATGCCGAACAATACACGATCGACGTCAGCCGCTGATCAGAACTTCGCACCAATCACGCAATGCGCGCGGCGTGCGATCACAGCCCATATCAGCGGGAATGTACCGATACGTAATCTTCCCGATGTCGCAGCCGGTGAGGTCCTGCGAGCATGAGAAACCCAAGCACGATCCCGTTTGTGTCAACAAGAGGAGGAGGGGACTATGGATACACCGCATGCGAGTGCGCTGCAGCAAAAGCATGCCGTTCTCGACCGCCAGATTCGGGAAGAGATGAGCCGCCCCATGCCGGACGATACGGTGATCCAGCAGCTTAAGAAGCAAAAACTGCGCCTGAAGGAAGAATTGGCCAAGCATTGAAGCTTGCCCCACACCTGAGCCATGAGCCGGCGTGCTTATTCTGGCCGGTTCTCACTACAACCCCAACCCGCGTCTGAAGCATCGTGGCTGCCCTCGGGAGACGGCATGGCCCGAGAGGTCAGGCGGGATCGAAGACCAAATCCCATGTGCGGGCTGAACAAACGCTCATAGGTCTTGGGTGGCTGGGTGTCCGCCAATGCAGTGGCATGATCGTATATGACGCGCCGATTTCCCGGCGGCTTCGAACTTGGCGAGTTCTTCGGGCGGCGGCAGCCGGACCGGTGCTGCCTGCATGGCCTCGAAATCTGCGACGACCATGCTCTGACCTTTGAACTTCAGGGGTCGGATGGCCGGGCTGGTGATCACTTCACGCACGATAAAATTCTGCGGCGCGTCGTGGAAGCTGCGTTGGGATTCGCGGATATGGATCCGTGCGATGGCGTCACAATGGGAAGAGGACTCTGTCTGCTCCATTGAGGGCCCTTGGCTGTGTGTCTGACAAGCGTTCCACTGGGGATATTGCTTAATTACCCGGACGGAGCACGCACTTAGATGCGATCGACGGCCGAAGGGCGCTGCGCCCCACGGGTTTCGTCGATGTGCAATGTACCGAGCCCAAACTGCATGCCCGTACTCCACACACTGCAGGCATCGAAACTGGATAGCATATGGCCACCGAAACCCTGAATGAGAGCGGCCTGGACGGTTTGTCCGCAACACAGGTTCGTGAGCGGCTGGATCGGGACGGGCCGAACGAACTTCCGCGGCAGAAGAAGCGCTCGCCATGGCGGATTGCGCTCGAGGTGCTTCGCGAGCCGATGTTGGCGCTGCTGCTTGCCGCAGGGATCACCTACCTCCTGCTCGGTGACAAGGGAGAGGCGTTGATCCTGCTTCTGTTCGCGTGTTTCTCGATACTGCTGACCGTCGTGCAGGAAGCCCGGACCGAGAATGTGCTGGAAGCGCTGCAGGATCTTTCGGCGCCACGTGCGCTTGTCGTGCGCGATGGCGGGACCGTGCGGGTGCCTGGCCGCGAGGTCGTTGTCGACGATATCCTCGTTCTCGATGAAGGGGACAGGATTGCGGCGGACGCCCTGGTGCTGCGTACGCAGGGTCTCGAATGCGATGAATCGCTCCTGACAGGGGAATCCGTCCCGGTGCGCAAGCGCAGCGCGCTCCAGGAGGACGCGGCCGCGTGCGAGCCCGGAGGGGATGATCTGCCATATGTTTTTGGCGGTGCGATCGTCACGCGCGGCGGCGGTCTTGCGCGCGTGATGGCCACGGGCCCGCGCAGCCGTATCGGCGAGATTGGCAGGTCGTTGTCCGGCGTCGAGACCGAAGCGCCCCGGTTGCAGCAAGAGATGGGCAGGATCGTGCGCATCTGCGCGATTGGCGGCTTCGCGGTCGCTGCCTTGGTGTTTCTTCTCTATGGGTTGATGCGCGGCGGATGGCTCGATGCATTGCTCGCCGGGATCGCGATCGGCATGTCGATGTTGCCCGAAGAGTTCCCGGTCGTCCTTGCGATTTTCATGGCCATGGGCGCCTGGCGTATCGCGCAGGTCGGCGTGCTCACCCGGAAGGCGTCGGCAATCGAGTCCATGGGTGCGGCTACGGTCCTTTGCACGGACAAGACCGGGACGCTGACCCAGAACAGGATGGTTGTAGCCGGTCTCTGGTTGGCTTCCGGCGAAACGGCCGACCTCGGGGCCGGGATGGCCAGCGACTGCTTCGACGAGCTTTTGCGATCAGGTGCGATGGCGAGCGCTCCGGTCCCCGTCGATCCGATGGAGGCGGCCTTCCACGAAGCCGCCACAGCGGCGGCCTGCCAGGATGTACGCGGGTGGGCACTGGCCCATACCAACGTCCTGCGGCCTGACTTGCTGGCGATGTCGAATATCTGGGAGAGCCCCGGGAAGGAGATGATGTTAGTGGCGGCGGCCAAGGGTGCGCCCGAGGCGATTGGCCGCCTGTGCCGGCTCGATAAGGAGGGTGAGGCCCGGCTCGATGCGGCCGCCACGGCAATGGCAGAGCGCGGCATGCGCGTCCTAGGTGTAGCGACCGGACGCGTTCCGCGCGAGGCGGCGGCCAAAGACCATCTCGAGCATAGCTTTGAACTGCTTGGACTTGTCGGATTGAGGGATCCGCTTCGTCCCGGTGTCAAAGAGGCGATCACCCAATGCCAGACGGCCGGAATCCGCGTGATCATGATCACGGGCGACTATGCGGCGACAGCACAGGCGATTGGCGGGGAAGCGGGTCTCGATGCCGGTGAAACGCTCACAGGACCGATTATCAGCACCTTGAGTGATGAGGAATTGTTGGAGCGGATCAAGACCGTCTCGATCTGCGCGCGGACGATGCCCGATCAGAAATTGCGGATCGTCTCGGCGCTCAAGGCTGGCGGTGACATCGTCGCCATGACAGGTGACGGCGTCAACGATGCGCCTGCACTGCGGGCCGCACATATTGGCGTCGCCATGGGCAAGCGAGGCACTGACGTTGCGCGGGAGGCGTCATCGATCGTGCTGGTGGAGGATGATTTTGGCGCGATCGTCTCGGCGATCCGGCTGGGGCGGCGAATCTATGACAATATCCGCAAGGCGACAGGCTTCATTTTCGCGGTTCATGTGCCGATCGCCGGGCTGGCACTGTTGCCGCTGCTCCTGGGCATGCCGATTTTGCTGGGGCCCATCCAGATCGCGCTTCTCGAGATGATCATCGACCCGGTCTGCGCTCTTGTGTTCGAGGCAGAGGAGGAAGAAGAGAATTTGATGCAGCGGCCGCCGCGTGCGCCGCAGGAGCGTTTGTTCAACCTGCCCCTGGTGGTAAGTTCGGTGTTTCAGGGCGGGCTGGCGCTTGCGGTGCTCGGTGCGATCCTCATCGCTTCGGGCCGCACGTCATTGCCGGTTGAAGAACTGCGGACATTCATTTTCTTTGCTCTTGTTGCTTCGGTGATCGCCCTGATTCTGGCCCATCGATCATTCAGCGCGCGTATCAGCAAGGCGGTAGTCAGGCACAATGTGGCGTTCCGCTATGTCCTCGGGTTCATCCTTGCCGGGACGATTCTGATCTTCGGGGTCGAGCCGCTTCAGCAGCGTCTGGGTTTTGCGCCACTGGGCTGGGTCGAGGCCGGCTTGATCATATTGACAGGTGTTGCGCTGCTCGGGGCCTTCGAACTGGTCAAAGCGGTCGGCGCGCGTCTGGCGCCTTTGATCAGGCCAGCAGGTAGCCGACACTGACTTTGAAGCTGGAACTAGCTGGTATGAACGGTGTCTGGAGCAGATATGAGAACGAAGATCACGGTGAGCATAGCAACGCTTCCTGCGCTCACGGAAGAGGCTCTGGGTGCTTCCATGCCCGGGTCTGTCGCCGAGGGCAAGGCGCTTGAGCATCGTCCATGGTCGTTATCGCACCGATGATGAAGCGCGGTGGGACAACTTCCGCCGAACCGGTTCGGGATCGATGATGTCGGTTGAGGCAAGCAGGTAAATATCTTCTCCGTCGAAGAAGGCCTGCACGCGCTCGTCGTCGTTGTCTGGGCGAGGAATTTGGCCGAAGCGGTCCTGCCAATGCTGATCGACAAACTCCAGCAGGGCATTCCAGGCTGCGGAATCGGTATCATACAGGGCAAGGGTCTCTTGCCCATGATAGAGGATGATGAGAACCGTTGCCTGCATGTGCGCGTCCAGTCGGCTGCGCCGATCCGGCGCATAGGGATGCCTTGCCTGCTAAGTTTGGCTCGATCCCATCCTCAATAAGTAATGTTCCCAATCTTGAATTGGGAAAAGTTCGACCTACCGTGATAGAAAGCTGAAAATACTATTCAGAATATAGTTAATGTGTTTTTAGGAATTCTAATTCTATAATCACAACATTATGTGAATCGAAACTTATCCCTCTATTTCAATGGCACGGTGTCTGATCGGCTCGATCATCGCCGCCATGGTGGTTGAGTATGGTGCGGGATACCGGAGGATTGCGATCGGTCCGAGCCGATTGCCTGGATTTGCCCGTTGCACTAGGCTTCTCTTGTACGATGGATCCTGTGCGGTGGAGCCGAGATGGGACAGCTGACGACAGTCGAAGCGGCCAATTGGATGGCCTTGTATCTTGCGGCTGGGGTCTGTTGTGCGATGGCCTTGGTGCTCTCCAGCGGGATGATCATATGCGAGCTTTATCGTGAACGGAGCTGGGCCGCGATCAACTCGGTGCGCTCGGCGCTGATGTTTGTGCCGCAGACCTGGTGGCGTTGGCAGAAGCTCTATTTGACCTCAATGCCCGTGACCCTCGCGATCGTCACCCTGTTCGCCGCGTCGATGAGTTGGAGCTAGAGGCCGAACCGGCGCAGGACGGTCAGTGCAATCCGGTCTCTCTCAAGATCGAGCGGCGAGACACAGACGAGCGGAGCGAGCTGTTCCATTCGCGGATGCGTCGCGGCCTTCGAGAGCCGGTAGATTTCATCGTTCGAGTCCATGGCTTCGACCACGATCTGGCGGATTTCACCCGTGGATCTTGATCGGGCCTCAAGCAGGAAATCCGGCCGGCAGGGACCGATCGGGGTCAAGGTATCGAACACGGGTTTCTCGATCGCCAGATCGATGCCATGGCGGTCAAATGTCGAGCGCAGCTTTATCAAGTCGCGAAGCACTGCGCGCTCGAATTCGGAGTCGACGGGCACGAACCGCCGGCCCGACAGGATTGGCTGGGCGTATGCGCGAAGCGGTGCATACCCATGCGCCTCGGGATATTGCCCGGCCACGATGAGGGCCAGATAGGGGCCCTTGATGGTGTTCCCGCGCACGGAAGGGGATTGCACGCGGTTGGCGATCACGACTGGATCCGAGCCCGACACCTGGATCGTCGAACCGCGGAATTGCTGAGCGAAAAGGGCCAGGAAAGCCTGTGGCGCATGGCCGCGCGGCCAACGGCGGGCGATCGCGCGCAGGTTGGCATAAACGCGCTTGCTGTGGAGAGCCTGCGCATGGGTCCAGAAGGCGCGGCCGAGTTCGATCCCTGGCGCGATTTCGACTTTTGCCGCGGCGGCGGACAGGGTCCGGAACTCATCGCCGATCGAATGGTCGGCATGATCCTCGCCAAGCGGAGGAACCCGGTTAAGACCGGAAATGTGGAACAGGCGCCAGAGCAGGCGGGCGAGACGGGGAATCGAACCCTGGCGCGTCCGGTCGTCACTGCCGACCTCGTCGGGTTTTTGGGCGAGCTTCTCCGGTGCCGGGCGCAGCACTTCAAAGTAACCCAATGGTGGATCGGCGGCGCTTTCGTGGGTGCGGACCTCGCTGAGCCGATTGGTGGCCTGCTCGCGGAAGAAAGGACAGTCGGGATGGTGCTCGGGCCGGCCGGCGCTGGTGAGCCGACGTAGATAATAGGTTTCCGCTTCGGACAGGAAGGCAGGGGTCAGGATCGCCGGTGGTTCGCCGGGCTGCAGACAATCGCAGGCGATCCATTTCTCGCCGATGCGCGCTTGTTGAACGAGCATGATGCCGGCCGCTTCGTCATACTGTGAGCCTTGTCCGGCATACCATCGGACAAGGGCGTCGCGTACGGGTTGTGGCAGCGGAATTCTGCCTGAACCAAGGCCGTTTGTGCTGCGAGGGATCAGCCACATGTGCTGTCGGCCCATGTCCTCATCACCCGAGGCTCGCGGCGGTGGCGTGGATTGACAGAGTTGGATTTGATGCTCTCCACTTGGCCCAGTTGCGAATTGGGGAGGATTTCATGCGAGCATCTGTGATCGGTATCGCGGTTGTGGCGATAGGGTGGGGCACCGGTGGCGTGGCTGCAGAGCCGCTGCGGGCGGCGCGTAGCGTCCAGGTGATTTCGATGGGACCAATGAGTTCGCCCAAGCAGCCTTCGACGGCCGATAATGAAGCACCCCAGGCCGCTGATCATCCGGGTTCGCGGGCACTCCCCCCGGCGTTTCGTGTCCACGATCTGAGCCGGCGTTGGGTGGAGTTTCAGATGGCTGACAGTTTCAGCGCTGACCCAGAGGCGCCGATGCGCACTGATGGTGGCGATCCGTTTGCCTATGTCGGCGCGGAGCAGCCGTCGGTTCCGCGCTTTACGGCCGCTGTCCCCGCGGCAGGATCGATTTCTGTCCCGCTCTGGATGCGGGGCGGCGCCATATTCGCATCCGCTGCATCGCGTTACGTGCCGGAATGTTCTGCAGCGCCCTATCGCCCGACCGGTTTCCTGCGGTCCGACGCGGAGTTCCGCCGGTCGACCTATTACGGACTGATGAGCAATATCGCATGCGAACATGGCATCCCGGTCGGCCTGTTCGATGCAGTGATCATCCGGGAAAGCCGGTATCAGCCCAACATTTATTCGCCCAAAAATGCTTTCGGGTTGACCCAGCTGATGCCGGGAACAGCAGCGCAACTGGGGGTCGACCGCTACCATGTGGAGAGCAATCTTCGAGGCGGCGCCAAATATCTGCGGCAGCAAATCGACCGCTTTGGTCACTATCACCTTGCCCTGGCGGCCTACAACGCTGGACCTGGCCGCGTGCGGAACGGTGCCGTTCCCCGGATTCGGGAGACGCAGGATTATGTCGACAATGTGCTGTTGAACTGGTCGCGGCTGAGCGGCTTTCAGCGCCGGGCGACAATCGTGCCCCAGGCAACGGTTGGTCCGGTCACGGCGGCACGTCCTGTAGGACGATCTGCGATCGTATCGACCTTTTGAACCAGGTGGTACAAAGCGCTGTGCCTTTTTGACGCGATAGCCGCGCCTAGATTTGAAAGTCATCGCCATCTGTGATCCGCGCCCGCCGCTCGCGGATTTTCACGACTTCTTCGGCGACTCGTTTGACCACGGCTTTCTGGAGGGGCGCGCCCCAGTCGCGCTTTACCTCCGATCCGTCGATGCCATTGATCTCGTCGAGCGCCTCGATGATCTTGCGGGGCAGGCCGGCGAACATCTCGCAGAGCATCGAAATGACGGTCGCATATCGCTCCCTGTCGGGCAATTCGAGACCTTTGAAGGTCTCGATGCAGATATAGGCTTGCAGGATGTTGGTGCCGAGTGCGTGGAGAATTTTTTCAAGCTCAGGCAGAGTCATCACCGACCGCTTGTCGGGATCGCTATGAAGGAGGAGGCCAAGACGGGATTTGCTGATCCCGGTCATATGCGCCAGCCTGCGCTGTGCGGTGTCCTGCACAGCCATGGTTTGAAGGATCAGGGGTACGTAATCCCGCTGCGGCTCGTCGAGCTCGACGGCCTCCACAACTTACGCCCCCACTTTGGCAAGAGATGACATTTCGATCTCGCGTTGCCGCCTGGATCAAGGGAGACAATCATAGGCGAATCGGCAATGCAAGCTTGGTTTGAACCATGTGGGCGGGTAATCGGTTGGCTAACACACTGTGGACCAAGCCGATTAACTGGAATGACCGTTGGCGAATCCATTGTGTCCGAATGGGTCTGGGCCGTTGAGATCGAGCTTGTCCATGATCCGCGCGGCCTTCTGTTCGACCACATAATCGAACAAAAGGAGTGATAAGGCATCCGCCACAGTCAGCTTGGCGTCGAGCTGGTGACTCAGTAAATCCTTCACCTCATCAAGACTTCTTGCGCTCGTTCGGGAAATATCGAGACGAATTCGAATGGTCCCATCCGATGGAATGGAAGTAAGATGTTCCTTGAGAGTGCGGGTGTCGTGGCTCCCGATCTTTTCGGTGCGAGAACTTCTATGATCGATTAGCTTCGAAAGCGTCTGATGATGCAGGGTTTCGTTTGAATGCAGGCGGATGCCTTCGGTTGTCAGCCGGAACAGGGATTCGGAGATATCGATGGTGATGTCTCGTGAGTCTGCGGCGCCCATAGTGCCCACGTCCTGAAGTTGCGATCCATAAGAAGCCTGATCTACGCGTCTGGCTTACGGCAGCGATTATGAACCGAGAATGGTTAATTTCCGATAGTCCTGTTGCCGAATCTACCGCGATTGCCGCTTGCCCGCAAATGCGGGGCAAGCCGCCCCGCAATCACGGGCATCTTGCCCCGTTTTGACGGGCAGCCCGCCCCGGATGTCGGGGCATCGTGCCCCGTGGCCATGCTTAAAAAGCCGAGAATCGCAAAATGATGGCCGAATCGAGGGGGCCTCCTCGGGCCGCCCGTTGCGACCACAGAGGCATCTGACCACCCTTTCACTTGGGCGCGGATCCGTCGCGTCTCCATGTGAAGGAAACCCAACATGCAGTCAGTTCTGAAAAAGAGCGGGCGCACGGAGCGGGCGATCGTCGCCATCGCCCTCCTCCTGTTCGCTGGTCTCTGGTTCGCGGGGCCAGCATTTGCCGGCGCCGACACCACCTTCGATACAGCACTTACCAAGTTCACCGATTTTCTTGAAGGGTCGGGTGGCAAGATCATCACCGTGCTCAGCCTTGCCGGCGGCATCGTCGCGCTGGCTTCGGGCCGCTTTTCCATGGGGCAGATCGCAATTCCAGTTGGTGTCGGTGTCGGTGCCGGAACCGGCATTCCGATCGTGACGTCGACCGTGACAGCGACGATCTGAGCGTTCCTGCGGTCGGACGAGGTAGCAGCTTCGGCCGATCCAAGGAGAGGGTGGTGCAATGGCGGCGGACAAGTACGTTATCCCGACTCATCTGGATGATCCCGAGCTGATCGGGCTGTGGACCCTGGATGAGTTCCTGGCGATGGTCATCCCCTTCGTCTGGGGGATCCTGTCTCAGCATATCCTCATTGGCATGGTGCTTTCGGGTGCAGGCTGGTGGGGTCTCAGAAAAGCCAAGGCAGGCCGGGCTACGTCGTGGCTTCTCCATCTGGCCTATTGGTATCTCCCGGCCGGCTTCACCGGCCTGAGAGCCACACCACCCTCATACCTTCGACTGATGGCGGGGTGATATGGAACTTTCGTATAGTCATTCGCGCAGCCAACAGGTTCTGCGCCAGCGGAACATCCTGGCGATCGTCGCCGTCGGGCTCGGCGCGCTGACCCTATTGCTGTTCATCGTCACCGTATCGCGGGACCGGGAAGTTGTGCTGCAGCCCATCCTGCGGTCTCCCGTCACGGTGAGTTCGGCGGGCGTCTCGCGCGAATATCTGGAGATGATCACTCGGGATACCGTGGTGCTCACCCTCAATCGCAGCCCGCAGAACCTCGAATACTGGATGAATTCGGTGCTCGCCATCACGGCGCCGTCCGCCCAGGGCAAGATCAAGGCCGACTTGCTGAAGATCGTTAACGAACAGCGGGGATCTTCGATCTCCCAGTTCTACACCATCGAGAAGATGGAGCTCGACACGAAGAATCTCCGCTCGGAGGTGAAGGGCAGTCTGCACACCATCGTCGGCAACAAGGTCATTTCGAACGAACGTCGGACCTTCCGGTACGACTGGGAATATTCCGGGCTGTCCCTGAAGCTGATCGGCTTCGGCATGGTGGTGGCCGAGCAGGGGAAGGAAAAATGATGTCGGTCTATGTCATCGGCAGTGCCGCCGCCGGCACCGCCTTCCTCTCGCGCGTCCACTGCCATTTGAGCCGGTGCATGGGGGCAGGGCTGGTGGCCATCGCCGTACTTCTCGTCGCAGATCCAGCGAGGGCGGACCAGACGATCATGGCGTCGGATAGTGCCCAGGTCGACTGCCAGGCATCGGCCAAGGATCTTACACGCATCAGCCTTGTCGAAGATGAATTCGCGTCGGTCTCGAAGATCTCGACCGGTAACCCGATGGATGACTTCTCGGTCGTCAATGAGCCCGTTCGCGGCGATATCTACCTGTCCGTTCCTGATGGGTTTGTCCGGAGCGCCCTTTCGTTCTTCGCCACGAGCAAGCGCGGTTACGTCTACAAGTTCGTGTGCCGGATCGGGGGCGACCAGGCTGCGCAGGTCTTTGTCTCCAATCCGGCGATCGCGAACGAACGGACCGCGGAAAATGGTCCGGCGGAAAGGCTCGGGCCGCGTGATGCTGCCGTCGAGCTTGTGCAGGCGATGTACTCGAATGCGGTCGCTGACGGCTATGAGATGCGCCAGCGCGCCCTGCGACCGGTCTATGTCGGCACGCTCAAGGTGCAGATGATCGCCGAATACCGCGGCTCGGATCTCACCGGCAAGGTTTTACGCATCGAGAACAAAGGCGCGTCCGAAATCGAGCTGACCGAAGCCATGGTCGCTCCCGCCAGCGCGCTGGCCGTGTCGATCGCCGAGGGCCGGCTCGCTCCGGGCAAGGTCACGACAGCCTACCTCGTCTCCCAGAACACCCAGACACAAAGGTGAGGACATGGCTCTTTCCGACTTCCTGAATCGCAAGCGCCCGCCCCTTGATGGCGGCACGGACGACGGCGTCTCCCCGCTTTCCGGCGACCTCGCCGGGAACGAGGAGGTTCGCAGGAAGCAGCGATTGCTGCTGGCCGGCGTGGCCGGCGCTGGCCTCATCCTGTCCTCCTTCTGGATTTTCAGCGGTGACGGGGATAGCGAGAAGTCCGGCGAGGATGGCGTCAGCGAGGTCACCGTCTCGACCAAGGATCTGGTGAACCGTAACCTCTCCCAACAGGAGTGGATGGCGCTTTCCGAAAACCGCTTCCAGTCGACAGAGAACCAGCTCAAATCGATCGACGGGCAAAATCGCCGGCTCGAAATGCTGACCGCGCAGGTCGAGGCGCTGAAGGGCCAGAACCAGGCGATGCAGGCTGATGGGCAACGCGTCCTCTCTGCGTATCAGGCGGAGAATGAGCAGTTGCGGCGGCAGATCAACGAGCGCCGGACCGCGGCTCCTCCGGCGCCTGGGCCGGCGGCGCTCTACGGCCCGAACGGCCCGCAAGCATATCAGCGGCCGGACGGTGCGGCGGGTGGGCCGGGGCGCGGACTCGTGGGCGGGTCGAGCGAAGTGAAGCTGGTCAGCTTCTCGAGCGGTGAGACGGGTAATGCCACGCGGGTCGCCAAAGGCAACACCACGTATACCGACAGCGTCAACTATCTGCCGCCCAACAGCTTCGCGCGGGCCAAGGTCATCGTCGGCGTCGATGCCAGTGCCGGCGTCAACAGCCAGACGGACCCGCTTCCTGTCGTCCTGCGCGTCACTGGCCCGGCCCGTTCGGTTTACCAGAACGGAAGGTTGCTCACGACCAGGATCGAGGGGTGCCTCGTCAATGGCGCGGCGCGCGGCGACCTCTCGAGCGAGAAGGTCTATGTGAAACTGCAAAAGATGACGTGTCCGCAGCCGGGCGGCCGTTATGCGGTATCCGAAGTGAAGGGCTTCCTTGCCTTCGGCGGGAAGACCGGAGTGCGGGGCCGGGTCGTCTCCCGTGAAGGCTCGCTCGTCACCCAGGCGTTCATCGCGGGCCTTGCCGGCGGCTTTGGCCGCGGCTTCTCAGCGAACGCGAACAGCGTGTTCCAGGGAACCAACATCACCACCAACGGCCAGCGCGAGAAGCTTTCGACCGGCGAGATCCTCGAAGGCGGTTTTGGCGAGGGCATGGCCCAGACGGGCGACATGGTCTCGAAATATCTGATCGAGCGCGCCGAACAATATCAGCCCGTGATCGAAATGCCGACCGGCATCGACGTCGAAATTGTCTTCTTGGAGGGTGTGTATGTCCGTAACTGACCGTCTTCGCTCGCTGACCTGGCGGTCGCGCCTCCTGGTCGGGACCGTCGCGGGTTTAAGCCTGGCCGGGATCGCGCTGGCTGCCGATGCGAGCGATGCCGAGGATCGTGTCAGGGTCCTGTTGCAGACGCGACTCCCCAAGACACCAGTAACCGCGATTGATTGCGGGAAAGTCGGCGGACTGTGTGAAATCACCGCGGGCGAGAACCTATTCTATGTCGATTCCGGTGCCCGCTACCTCGTGATCGGCCGGGTCTATGACATGCAGACCAGGCAGGATATCACGGCGGCGCGGCTGCTCGAGATGAATCCCGACATGTTGGTCGGGTCCGCCGCGCGCGCGAATGCGCTGGCGCGTGGCGGTGAGGAGGAAGGCGCGCAGCAACTGGCGGCCGCGCCGGCGCGGGTTGAGCGTCCTGTCGCCTCCGCGCAAGCGCGCAAGCTTTCGCTTTCTGGCTTGCCGCGGGAAGGCGCGATCGTCTGGGGCAATCCGTCGGGTCAGACCGTCACGGTCTTTTCCGACTTCCGGTGCGGCTATTGCCGTGCCCTGACGGGCGTTCTCAAGGACATGAACGTGCGGGTCGTTGAACGGCCGATCTCGGTGCTGGGCAGCCGGGATGTCGCCGACCGGGTCTATTGCGCGAGGAACCGCGAAGCCGCGCTTCATGCCGCCTATGCCGGCGAGCCGATCAAGGCGGGGCCTGCCTGCAACACGTCGGGTCTCGATGCGAACGAAGCCTTCGCGCAGCAGCACGGGCTCAGTGGCACGCCGGTGATCGTGCGCGGCGACGGGGCGGTGCTCGAAGGGTATCGGCCGCGCGCTTTCCTTGAGAAGTGGCTCAAGGAGGCGCAGTCATGACCAAGACCGCGTTTCGACGCCGGCGCCTGTCGTTGGCTTGCACCCTCATGCTGTCCAGTGCTGTGGCGCTCGGTGGCTGCGCGACATTCGGCGGGAACATCCGGGGTGATTTTTCCTGTGCCGCGCCCGATGGCATCTGCGCCCCGAGTTCGACCATCGATGATCGCGCGCTTGCCCTGATTTCCGCCGAAGCGGGCGATGGCGATGCACTTCCCGCAGGAAACATCCCGCGTGGTTCGACGGGTCGGGTCAATCGTGCCGCCGCGCCGCAAGCGGCCAGGATCGCCGCAGCTGACCCCGCCCGGACGCGCGAAAAGGTGCTCAGGATCGTGTTCCAGCCCTATATTGATGAACGGGGCCGGCTGCATGAGTCCAGCGCTATCCGCGCCGTCGTTGCGAGCGGTGAGTGGCAACAGGCGCTTGGGCAAGCGGTGGCGCCCGGCACGCGCCTGAATTATGGGCTCGGCAGCCCCGAGACGCTCGCCGATGCGGTTGATCGCGTGGACCCGCCTGGAGGCACAGCCGCTGCCATCGATCCGGATGTCCCGGACCCGGCGGTGGTTGCTGCTGCCCGTGCACGAAAACCCGATCCTGTCGAAGCGATAAAGGCAGATGTCGCGACCCGCCTCGCTCCCAAGGCAGCTAGCGCACCTGCCGCCGTGACGGTGGATGGTGCAGCGCATCCACCGTCTGCGGCCGTCTCGCCGGCGCATCCGACCCCCGCGGGTGCGCCGGCGAATGGGAGTGGCGCGACCGTGCCGGGTTCTGAAAAGCCTCAGACGGGTATCGCGGCGGCGGGCGCCCAGGCGGTCGGGCGGGTGAAGGGAGACCCTGCCTATCAAGGGATCGCAGGCTCCGTCGCGCAAGGCGCGCGCGACGCGGCTGCCCAGAGTGGCGCCGTGCCGGCCGCGCCCGTGGTGTCAGCCCCGACGGTCCGTGCCGCCAATTTCCCGGCTACCGTTCAGGAGGACAAGTGAGATGGCGGGCAAAGCCGGTATTCTCGAGAGCCTGATGTCCGGCATTCTCGGCGACAGCCGGCGGCCTGATTCCGATCGGCCCGAACTTGGCGTTCCCATGCTGGCCGACTGGCTGCCCTATCGCAGCTTCGATGCCAAGACGGGCATTTTCTACAACAGCGCATCGCGAGGCTTCGTCATCGAGGCGGCCCCGCTGATCGGTGCGGACGAGCGCACGGGCGAGATTCTTACCCAGTTCCTGTCTGAAGCGATCCCCGCGCCCGGCTGCCTTCAGTTCCACCAGTGGATGAGCCCGCGCGTATCGGAGCGCCTCTCGCGCTGGTATCTTCCGCGCTATGCGGCCCGCGGCGTCTATGAGCGCATGGCCAAGCATCGGGTGGATTTCCTGACCGATGGCGTCTGGCGTTCGCTGTCAAACGATGCGCCCTTTTCTCTGCGCAACCACCGCGTGGCGATTTCCTATTCGACGCCGGAAGCATCGAGCGTGACGGTCGAAGAGATCGTGGCCGTCATGGATGGCCTGATCTCGGCACTCGCATCGATCAATGTGTCTGCCCGCAAGATGGATCCGACCGATCTGATTGGCTGGGTCGATGATATCACCTCGCCGACCACCGCGGCGGGCGAGGACGTGGTCAATTATAACCCGCTCGATCCCATAGCGGACCAGGCCGTGCGCCGCGATGTCGAGCTCCACATCGAGCCCGATCGCATGCTGCTGCGAACCGAGCGATTTCGGCCGACCGGACACACGGTGAACAATGCACCGGAAATCGGTGAGATCCTGCCCGACGTCTTTGACGTCCGCTCCTTTTCGGTCCGCAATCTCCCGGTGCGGTGGGCGCCCTGGGACGTGGCGCGGCTGATCGGCGACATGTTCACCGACAAGCTGCGCATGCCGTGTCCGGTTGCGACCAACCTGTGCGTCGAATTCCCGGACCCGCTGGCATCGTCGAACAAGGCAAGCTTCAAATTCATGCGGACGACGAGCCTCGCCGATTCCAAGTCGGCCCGGTTCCTGCCGCAGCTGCGCGAGCAAAGCCAGGAATGGCGCTATGTGAACGACGAACTGCGTCAGGGGCGCAAGTTGGTACGCGTTTTCTTCTCGGTCACGTCCTTTTCGCCCAAGGGCAGGGGTGACGCCAATGAACGGGTCCTGAAATCGGTCTACCGCGCGGCGGGCTGGGACCTGCTCGACGATCGCTACCTGCAGGTGATGGGGCTGCTCTGCGCCATGCCGATGACAATGGCGAATGGCCTCTCGCGGGATCTCGAGCGGATGAAGCGGATGCGCACGCTTCTGACGACCACGGCCGCGAACCTCGCGCCCATCCAGGGCGAGTTTCTTGGCGGCCAGGTGCCGCATCTCATGCTGATCGGACGGCGGGGCCAGCCTTTCTTCTGGTCGCCGTTTGAGAATGCGGCGGGCAACCACAATGTCGCGGTCTTCGGCAAGTCCGGGTCGGGCAAGTCTGTGACCCTCCAGGAGTTGTGCGCGTCGCTGTGCGGCGCAGGTGCACGAGTCGTCGTGATCGATGACGGACGCTCCTTCGAGCATTCGGCAAAGCTCCAGGGCGGCGCTTTCGTCGAGTTCACGATGTCGTCGGGCTTCTGTCTCAATCCGTTCAGCATGATCGACGAGGAATTGGCCGAACAGGACGAGGACTATCTGCTCGATTGCATGGCGATGCTCAAAGCCATCGTGAATCAGATGTCGCGTCACATCGATCGGCTGAACGATACCGAGCGAGGCCTCATCGACGGCGCCGTCAACAGCGTCTGGGCCGAGAAGGGCCGGCACGGGGCGATCGACGACGTGATCGCGGCGCTGGACGCGACCGGCAACGGCCTCGCCATGGATCTGGGCATCGCCATGCGACCCTTTTCGTCAGGCGGTACATATGGACGGTTCTTCCAGGGGGAGGTTTCGTTCGAGCTGTCCGCGCAGCTGACGGTATTCGAGCTCTCGGATCTGTCCTCCCGCGAGGAACTGCGGAGCGTCGTCCTGACCGCGATCATGTTCATGTCGCAGCAGATGATGCGCAAGGTCGATCGCGCGATCCCCAAAGCGCTGCTCCTCGACGAAGCGTGGCAGATGCTGCGCGGCGGCGCGATGGCCGACTTCATCGAGGCCTATGCACGCACCTGCCGCAAATACGGCGCCTCGCTGGTCACCGCGACGCAGTCGCTGAACGACTATTACAAGTCCGCCGGTTCCATCGCGGCGCTCGAGAATTCTGACTGGTTCGTCATCCTCCAGCAGAAACCCGAGACGATCGCCGATTTCAAAAAGCACGATCGCTTCGAGATGGACGATTATACCGACGCCTTGCTGCGGTCCCTCAAGATCAACGGCCGCGAATATTCCGATATCCTGATCAAGGGACCGGAGACACTGGCGGTCGGGCGCCTCGTGCTCGATCCTTTTTCGGCCACCGTCTTTTCCTCGAGCCCGGCAGTCTACGCGGCGATCGAGGGACTGGTCGCCCGGGGCCTCAGCATGGACGAGGCTATCGAGCGGGTCGCCTATCCCGAGAATCCGGAAAAATGGGCTTCTCACGACGATGGTGACATCGCCGAGGCCGCGGAGTGAGCCATGGGGACCATGAACCATCGAACGCAGGTCGCCGCGAGCAAGGCCGTTTCCCGGCCGGACTTTCGGGCGATGCTCTACTTCATTCTGCATCTGCTGGGTTTCACCGGATCGACGCTGCTGCTGACCTGGGGGGTTTTCGCGCTCTTCTTTCTCGCTCTGGGCGGCTTCTCGCTCGATGGCTTTATGCACCAGCTCAACAACCTCGCGAGCCGCTACGTCGCTGCTTCTCCAGACCGGATCGCGTCATTCAAGACCATTTTCATTGTCGCGCACCTCGTGGTGGCAACCGGCCTGATCGTCCTGCGGCGGGAAAAAATAGTGCCCGCGATATTGCCCGAAGGAAACCCCGACCATGGCTGAACAGACCGTGCTTGACCTGCCCGCTCCCGTGCCGCAGCCGACGCGGCGCGCGAAACGCGCGATTTTCGGGGGCTTCACACGCCTGCAAATGTTGATGGGCCTCATGGTTCTTGCCGCCCTGGTCTGGGGCATGTGGGTCACCAAGCTCTTGGTTACGCCGACGCAGGACCACATCGTATCCGCGCGCCTCTCCACCATTGTCGGCGAATACGTCCAGGCCCAGGCGCGATCGGCATCGCCGCCGGCGCAGGTTGAAGCGGAAATGCGCAAGTTCATGGCATCGCTCGACACTGAACTGCAGCGGCGCGGCGCGAACGGTCAGATCGTCCTCGTCGGCGAGGCTGTCCTGACCAAGAACGTCCCGGACATCACCGACAAGCTCAGGCACGCCGTTTATGCCTCGGGCGTCGCTCGACCCAAACAGGCGTCGGCCATCGAACTGCAGCAACTCGAGCAGCAAGCCATGCTCGCGGCACAACCACAGCAGGCTATGCCCGCGCAGCCCGCGGCGCCAACCGAATATCTCGATCCTATGGCGTCGGCACAGATGATGCCGTCCGTGCCGCCGGCAACCGGCCCGCAATATGCGCCGCCGTCCGCGTCCGTCTCAACCTTTGGAGGTCCCGATGGCAGCGGTGCTCAATGACGGGGCGGCTCGGCGCTGGCGTCCTAATAGGAGGCTCTGGCTGCTGTTCGGGGTCCTTGTTTCAGGAAGCATGGCCTGGAAGGCGTTGGGGGATTGGCGCGACAACCATCTCTTTTTGATCAACACGACGAATTCCTTGCCGAACTGGGCGTTCCTCATCGATCGGGGGCGGTTGCCGGCAAAGGGTGAGTTCGTCTTTTTCGATCCACCGCAAAGCGCGCTCCTCCAGCGCCATTTCGGACCTAAGCCAAGGATGTTCGGGAAGAGGGTCTATGGTGCGGCAGGCGACGTCGTCGGTCATGACGGCTTCGATGTCACGATCAATGGCGTGCCGGTTGTCCGGATGAAACCGGTCACGAAGGCGGGCGAGCCGCTGACCCCTGGCGCGACAGGGGTTGTTCCCGCGGACTGCTATTTTGCCGCCACGCCGCATCGCGACGGGTTCGACAGCCGCTACGCTGAAATTGGCTTTGTCTGTGCCTCCCAGATCATCGGAACGGGGGAGCCGGTCCTATGAAAGCAATCCTTACGGCAAGCGCGGCGATCATAGGCGTGACCGTGGTGTCGTTAGCCGGGCCAATCCGCAGCGAAGCCAGGGATTACGGTCATGCCGGCCAGACCTTCCCCGTGATCGAGCCCGATCTCCTCTCGGTAATCGAGGGACGGCTGCGCCGCGTCGAAGCGAGCGGCGAGCTGGCGCGGATGAACGGGATATTCGCCAAGCGGGTCGAGCAGCGTGTCCGAAGACCGAAGCCCGTAGAGGGTATTACGCCGGCGCGGACCGCGCGGAGCTGGGACTATGATCCGAGCATCGCGGTCGAACGGGACATCCGCGATCAGAAGGGCAATCTCATTGCGGCGGCTGGGCACCGGATCAATCCGCTTGATTTCGTTGCGATCAAGCAGGATCTGGTCTTCGTCGATGGCGACGATGCCGCGCAGCTCTCCTGGGCAACGTCGCGCTACACTGACCTCAAGGCAAAGATCATCTTCGTGAACGGCTCGCCGATCGAGCAGATGACAGCCAAGCAGCGGCGCTTCTACTTTGATCAGGAAGGTCGGCTCAGCGCGACGTTCGGTATCGAGCACACACCTGCGGTCGTCAGTCAGAACGGCAAGACAATGCGAGTGTCGGAGGTCGTCCTGAAACCAGGGAGGCCTGGCTGATGCCATTATGGCTGGATATGCTGCGGACGCCCATGGCCGCTCCGGAGTCGACCAGGCTCAGGATCATGCGTCTGGCCTGGCTCTCGCTCTGCGTCTCGCTCGCCGTCGCGGTCATCCTCCTGGACCCGTTGCAGGATCAACTGGGCAGGGCGGCGCCGTGCATGATCGCGCTCCTGCTGGCCGTGACGCTGACGCTTACCGTTGTCTATCTGCGCGCCAAGCAGCGGGCGGACACGGCCTATCTCGAGCATTTGGGAGAAAGGGAATGACGCGCGCCGTCCGATCGATCTTCGGCGCGCTGCTCATGGCGCTCTGTGCGCTGGCTTTTGCACCAAGCGCGCAGGCAGCCGGGCCGACATGCAACGGCAAATTCGTCAATCCGATCACCGATGTCTGCTGGTCCTGCCTCTTTCCGCTCTCCGTCGGCGGGTTGAAGATCTGGCCGAGCGGCCGCCCAGACACGAACAATCCGGCCTCTCCCATCTGCGCCTGTGCAGATCCGTTGCCACGTATCGGCATATCGGTGGGTTTCTGGGAGCCGGCGCGGCTTGCGGATGTTACGATGAAACCCTGGTGCTTTCCCAATCTCGGCGGGGTCCGCATCGCGCCCGGTTTCGACATCGGCCAGGGCTATCTGGCAGGGCCCTCCATGGTCGGGGGGCGTTCGCAGAGCACGGCCAAGTGGCACGTTCACTGGTACGTCTATCCCCTGCTCTATTGGATGGAGATACTGACCGACTTCGTTTGCTTCGAGCAGGCGAGCTTCGACATCGCTTATATGACGGAAGTCGATCCGCTCTGGCAGGATGACTCGCTCGCCGCGCTGATCAATCCCGAGGCTATCATCTTCGCCAACCCGCTCGCCAAGGCGGCCTGCGCCGGCGATTGTATCGCCGGGACAGTGAACCTGCCGCTTGACCAGCTCTTCTGGTGCGCCGGCTGTCAGGGCGGGATGTATCCCTTGAACGGCAATATCCCTGCCTCGATCGGCCATGTGCAGTCCTCGCGGCTCGCGCTGTCGCGCTTTGCCTACAAGATGCATCGCCAGGCGCTTGCCTGGGGCACGATGGGCTCGGCCGGTCTCTGCAAGAAATATCTGATGCCGGTGATGCGCAAGCAGCAATACCGGTTCCAGATGACCAATCCGATCCCGACCGTGAGCGGGCGCTTCGCCTGCTCTGCGATCGGGGCCTCGACCATGCCGCCCGATGCTGGCCGCGCCTATCCCGCCGGAGGTGAGGACATGGGCTATCTCGTCTGGCGCAAACGCAACTGCTGCGTGCTGTGAAGGAGGGGACGATGCGACTTCTCACCCTGGGCGCCGTTGGTCTTGTCGCTGCCGCCAGCATGACCGCGCTTCTCGCCCAGACCGTCGATGGGATTGATGTGCAGGCGATCAAGCAACGATCGACCGACCTGCAGGCCGATGCCCAGGCCTTCGTGGATCAGATAAAGGATCGGGGCGATGCCTTCCGCGAGGAAGCTGCGGCAGTGCGCGATGGGGGCATGGAGAACATGCAGCGCGTGGCGTCCACCGATCTACCCAAGGGGCCAGTGGGCGCGATCGACTTTGATGAGATCGTTCAGGGGGCGGTGACGAACGCTGCCGCCGGAGGTGGGGATGCGCCGCAGCTGATTGCGTTCGCGAGCCTGTCGATGCCGCCCAAGGCGCTGCGGCAGCTCATTCAGGACACGGCCAGGGCCGGGGGCGTCGTGGTGTTCCGCGGTTTCCCGAACAATTCGATGAAGGAGTTTTCGGAAAGACTCGGCAAGCTCGTCGAGCGACAGGACGATTTCGCCAACATTGGTATCGATCCGAGGCTGTTTCGCGCCTTCGATGTCCAGGCCGTGCCGACATATATCGCGGTCTCTTCCGACTTCGACCTCTGCGCCGGCTTTTCTTGTCGGACACAAGTTCCGCCCTATGATCGGATGATCGGCAATGTGACTGTCGAATATGCGCTGACGTCGTTCGCGGACGGGAATGGGCCGGGCGCTCGCGTGGCGGCGGTGGGTCTGGCAAATCTTCACAAAGCCCTGCCGTGAGCGTTCGGGCGGCCCTGATTGCATTGTTTGCAGCCCTTACGGTCGCCGCGCCGGCGGCCGCCCAGATGAGTGTCGAGGAAGCGCGCCAGGAAGGACGATCGCTCGGCAATGAAAAGCGCCAGGATTCGACGCTCGTTCCGACAGACAATGCCCGGGCCGAAGCAGTGCCCGGCTATGCCGGGACCTCGCTGCCGCAAGGGGCCTATTTCAACAATCCTGAGCGGATGGAGGCAGAAGCCGCCGCGACGAGATCCTCCAACGAGCAGTACCGGATCACCACCGATGCTGACCGGACGCGGCCGACCTTCAGCAATACCGAAATCCTCGAGACGACGGCGCGCGCGACGGCCGTCGAGAATGATCCCTCGACCTTCCTGGCCGGTGAAAGCTACTCGGGCTCGTCCGGCACCTGCACGCCGCTGCCGCCCGCGACGGGCAGCGATGGCTACTACGAGACGAGCTGCAATGCCGGGAGCAAGGTCACGACCGACAATCGAACCTGTTCGATCAGTCTCGACGTGCGGTCTGAGACCCGGTCGATCTACACCTATTACGCGGGCCGACTAAGCTTCATGCCGGCTGATGGCGGCCCTTATCCGGCCCGTGCTGCGTTCGACGACGAGATCGCGTCGGGCGTCTGCTGGGAGAGCCGCCCAATCGACTATTGCGACAATATGAGCGCCTATGGATACACGGCGGCGGATACCTGCAAGAGCCTGGGCCACACCGCCGTCGAGGTCAAATGCACGGCCGAAGCCCAGGGGATTACACCAGGCGCCTATCATCCGGGTTATGTGCTCGCGACCGGAAGATATTGGCTGTCCCAGGTCGACGAGCCCACCGTGACCACCGTCACGCGCAATGAAGGCCAATGCGCATCGCTGGCGGCAGATTCGATGTGCGAGCAGCAAAGCGAAGTCTGCACATCGAGCGATCCCGTTACCCGGATCGTGAATGGTGTACCGGTCACCCAGCCATGCTGGGCCTGGGCGCGGACTTACGAGTGCAACCGGATAACCACTGGACACAACGACTGCGGTACGCTCGAGGCCAATGGCGCCTGCACCTATGTCCGAACCGAATGTCTCGATGAAGAGCCAAATGGCGCGTGTGCGGTGGAGGAGCGGGTTTATCGTTGTCTGACGCCCGGCAGTGCGGTCAGTGATGCGCCGCAATATATCTGTGGCGACGATGTCTACTGCATCAATGGCGACTGCGAACCGATTGTCCGCGAGGCGTCGACGGAGTTCAAGGACGCGCTGGTCGCGCTGCATGCGATCGATCGGGCGGGCAAGGAATTCGACGAGAATAACTTCACCGTTTTTCAGGGCACGCGCGAGACCTGCCACAAACCGGTGTTCGGCCTCATCAACTGCTGCGCCGGCAAGGTGTCCGGCCTGTTGACCGTCGGCGCCGGGGCGGCGGCACTGGCCGGTGGTCCGACCGCGATCGCGGCGCTGGCAACCCCGTTCCTGACGCTCTTCGCGTGCTCCCAGAGCGAGATGAGGCTCGATATCAAGGACCGCATGGGCTTTTGTCACAAGGTCGGGACTTATTGCTCCTCGAGCTTTCTTGGCATCTGCAAGACCCGGCGCACGGCCTATTGCTGCTTCGAGAGCAAGCTCAGCCGCATCCTCCAGGAGCAGGGAAGGGTCCAGCTCGGAAAACCCTGGGGCGCCCCGAAGCGCGAGCAATGTCACGGATTCACGATCGAAGAGTTCGCGCGCCTCGATCTCTCGGTGATGGATTTCACCGAGGTCTATGCCGAGTTCGTGGATGCCGCGCGGCTTCCCGATGAAGTCGAGACCATGACCCAGATCCAGCAGAAGATTGAGGATTATTATGACCTTCACGGCACATGACACGGCTGCACACTCCGCCGGTCTGCACCGGCTGCTGTCACCGCCCGACCACCGTTCGCATTCCTCTTCGCGAGCGACCTCCTACCGGACCCATCATTCCCATTCCCTTCCGCGCTCCATCCCTGCGTTTCGGAGGCTGTTCCCGAAAGGACGTCCATTGATGGTTAGAATATTGGTTGCGCCGCTCCTGGCGCTTTCGCTCGCCAGCATGGCGACGCCCGCTCTGGCGCAATCGCACGGTCCCTCTTCGGATGGCGTTGAGCGGCATGAGGCTCACGACGCCTTCTACTGCGCCGAACGCCGGCTGGGGCAGTGGTTCTATTGCAGCAAGCCCAAGCCAGCCGAGCAGGAAAAGGCGGCTGCGGTTCCGCCGCAGAGTTCGGTCGAGCGGATGGCTGCGATCACGCGCCAGCTCGATGAACTGAAGGCGCGTGCGATCCTGGAGCCGACCGACGAGAATGTGGTCGCTTATGTCCGGTTCCAGCGTGAACAGCTCGATCGCGCATCGACCTTTTCCGACACCTGGCAGCGCGCCCTGTGGCAGAACCCGGATCTCGACTACACGCTGCAACGCCCGGTCTCGACGGTGGGCAAGCGCGCCTGGCTCGACAATCGGCGTGCGGACCGCGATGCGGTGATGGCGAACCTCAGTCAGCGCTACGGCCTTTTCTATTTCTACGCGCAGAGCTGCGGCGCCTGCGACCTTTTCTCACCAATCCTGCGCT
This sequence comes from Sphingobium aquiterrae, assembly GCF_037154135.1. Classification (NCBI taxonomy): domain Bacteria; kingdom Pseudomonadati; phylum Pseudomonadota; class Alphaproteobacteria; order Sphingomonadales; family Sphingobiaceae; genus Sphingobium; species Sphingobium aquiterrae. Next base: position 115,375 of record NZ_JBANFL010000006.1, on the reverse strand, counting down.
CGGTGGCGGACAGCCATCGCATGGCCGTGATGGCGGTTTCGATGGATGGCGGACCGAGCCGCGATTTCCCGAACTATGTCGTGGACGCTGGCCAGCGGGCGCGAATGGGGATTCCGGGCAATGAGACGCCGGCGCTGGTGCTCTTCGACACGATGACGCGGCGGACCATTCCGGTGGGCTACGGCATTCTGAGCGCCGATGAGATCATGGACCGCATTTTCGCGCTGACGAACACCAAGGTGGGGAGCGACTTCTGATGGGACGGGATCGCCGCAGCGGCCTTATGCGCCGCGCACTTCGCTCTACGGCGGGATGGATTGGCATGCTCGCCGCGGCCAATCTCGCCTTTATCGGCACGGCGCAAGCCGATGTCGCATCCGAGATGAACAACTTCTTCTCTGACGCCGGGGGAGCAGCCAATGTTACCGGGCCATCGGCGTTCCAGGGGCAGTCGGCTGGCTACTATTCGCTCGGCAATGTCTGGACGCGTTTTCCGCAGAAAAGCGTCCAGCCCTTCAATCTTCAGCTTCCCAGCGCACGCGCCGGTTGCGGAGGGATTGATCTCTTCAGCGGGAGTTTCTCGTTCATCAATGCGAGCGAGATCATTGCGATGCTCAAGGCGACCGCCAACAACGCGCTTGGCTTCGCCTTCAAACTCGCGATCGATTCTGTGTCGCCCGAGATTGGCAAGGTCATGGACGAGTTCAGCCAGAAGGCGCAGCTCCTGAACCAGATGAACATCTCGAGCTGCGAGACGGCGCAGGCGCTGGTTGGCGGCATCTGGCCGCAGATGGAAACGACCCGCGCGACGATCTGTGAGGCGGTGGGCAACAGCCAGGGCGTCTTCTCCGACTGGGCGGCCGCGCGCCAGGGCTGCAACAACGGCAATCGGCGGGACGCGACGATCGCGGGCAATACCGATGCGTCGATGAAGGACCAGCTGGTTGGCGAACCACACAATTATACCTGGGAAGCCCTCAGAAAATCCGCCAAGTTCGGCGCCTTCGACAAGACCTTCTCGGAATATGTCATGACGCTTGTCGGCACGGTGGTGACGACACCGTCGACTGATCCCAGCGTCGGCGGGAAGGTCGTGATGTTCGGGCCGGCGGAGGAAGCGGTGGTCACCGCGCTTCTCGACGGCACAGCCGATGCGCCGCCGGTCAAGATCCTGCGTTGCAACGACGAGAACTGCTACGACGTCGGCGAGCAGACGCTCTCGGTGCCCGCGTCTTCCGCGCTGCGGCCGCGGATCGCGACGATGATCCGGTCGATGAGCGACAAGATCCGCTCGGACACGCCGCTCGATGCCGCCGAGAAGCAGCTCCTCAATCTCGCAACCGTGCCGATCTACAAGATTCTTAGTGTGCAGGCCTATGCGCATTACGCGCTGACGCAGGGCGAGATCGAGACACTCTCCGAGATCGTCGCCGTCGACCTTCTATCGGCTATGCTCGACAATATGCTCGACCGGGTCGAGCAGGCGAAAGTCCATTACCAGACCTTCGACCAGGAGACGGCGGCGCAGTGGAAGCAGCAGATTGCAGCAACACGTGCGAAGTTCAGTCAGCGCGATGTCAGGCTGAACAACAAGCTGCAGGTGACGATGCAGATTATCAATCGCAGCGTCATGCTGGAATCGACGCTCCAGAATTCGATGTCACCGGGGATGGCCGCTGCGCTGAATTTTTCGCGCGGGCTCAATGCCCAGGGATTGAACTAGGCGGCTGAACTAGACGCAGGGGCAGGCCAATGCTTGAGGTCTTTACGGTTGGGGGCGGCGAGTATCTCGTAAACATCTTCAACGCGGTCGCAGCCTGGTCGGGGGGAGGGGGCTATCGCTCGCTCATCCGCGTCGTCATGGTCATGGGCCTCATCTATTCATTGCTTGTGGTCGCTTTCACGCTGAACTGGAAGGCCTGGATGAACTGGTTCCTCCAGGCGACGGCAATTTACCTGTGCCTGATGGTCCCGACGATCGACATCAAGGTCACCGATCGCATCAACCCGAGCCTCGCGCCGGCGACAGTCGACAATGTCCCGCTGGGGCTGGGAGTCCTCGCCAGCTTCACAACACAGATCGGTGACTGGCTGACGCGGACGGCCGAGACGGTTTTCGCCATGCCGAGCGAACTCAACTATAGCACCAACGGCATGGTCTATGGCGCGCGCCTGTTCGATGCGACGCGCAACTTCATCATCCGTGATGCGGAGTTCTCGACCAATCTCGAAAACCACTTCAAGAACTGCCTGTTCGGCGACGTCATGCTCTATCAGAAATCGCTCACCAATCTGGCGACGGCAACCGATCTCTGGGCCGCCGTTGGGCCGGGGTCGGAGGCGCGGTCACAGCAGTGGCTCGAGCGCCAGGGCGACGGGACGGTCAACAGTTTCATCATCACCTGCAGGCAAGCCTATCAGGCGCTGGACGCGCAGTGGGGGCCGATGATCGAGGCGAACACGCCTCTCTGGGGGAAAGAGGTCTATCCCAAGCTGAGCAACGCTCTGGCGGTGGACAAGCTCAAGCATGACGTGCCCATCGTCAGCGCGGCATTCACGGGCTCGGGAGGAGGCTATGCGGAGGTGATGCGCCAGAACACGGCAATCAACGCTTTCATGCAGGCCCGCAATGCGATGTCGGGCGGGACCGGCGCGGCGTCAATCGACACATTCGCGCAGACCCGCGCCGATATTCAGGCCCGCAACACCTATAATTCGATTGCCCAGCAGGCGATGGCGTGGGTGCCGATCCTCAATATCGTGCTGACGGTGGTCTTCTTCGCGATGTTTCCGATCGTGTTCCCATTGTTCCTGATGCCGCAGACCGGGATTTCGACGCTCAAGGGCTATGCGACTGGCTTCTTCTATCTTGCCGCCTGGGGCCCGCTTTACGTCATTCTTCATATGATCTGCATGACGCGGGCGACGTCGGCGGCGACGGGCGTTGCCGGCGGCGGCGTGTCGCTCGCGAGCTATGCCGGGATAGGTGCCGTCAACGGCGAGACCGCGACGATCGCCGGTTTCATGCTCATGAGCGTGCCGTTCCTTGCCGCGGGCCTCGCGCGCGGCGCGATGTCGATCGCCGGGCATTCCATGTCCATGCTGGCGCCTGCCCAGAATGCGGCCGAGGCGGCCGCGCTCGAGCAGACGACCGGAAACTATTCCTATGGGAATGTCAGCTGGGCGAATGCGACGTCGAACATGCGCCAGGCTGATCAGTGGACCACCGCTCCAACATACATGGGCGGTGGGGCGAGCTTCGGTTGGCGTCAGGACAATGGTGCGATGGTGACGGGCTTCGGCAATGGGCAAGAGGTCTATGATACATCCGCGGCGATTTCGCGGCTTGCTTTCACGCCGACCATGACATCTGGATCGGTGGCTGAATGGCGCGAGATGGCCAGCGAGGCCCATCGTCAGGCGCGCGCTTATGAAAATGCGGCCAACGAGGTCCTGACCGCGACTCATGCCAACCGCAGCGCGTTCGGCACCTCGACCGAACACAGCCGAGGGTGGGATTCGAGCAGCGGCAGCCAGGCAAATAGCTCGGTCGAGCAGTTCGATCGGCGCACGGGGAGCAGCTCACAGGGTATCGAGGAACGCTCGACGATTTCCCAGAGTGAGCGAGTGTCGGGACGACACGACCGGCAAGCCCAGATTTCCGATCAGGTCAGCGGGACCGTCGGCGCCGGCGCCGGCGGGCGCGGCAAAGGCGGAGGAGGCGGTAGAGGGCTACCGGGCATTAGCGGCAATGTCACAAAGGCAGGCACTCAAACAGATTCCATGAACTGGACCACCGATGATTCCCGGAGCAGCGAGAACGGGAATACATCGTCGAGTGGTGTCCGGGACGAGCATGCGAATGGAATGGGTGCTTCGATGTCGGAGGGCACCTATGTGCGCAGCGGCGTCTTCGCTCGGGCGACGACGACGGACTCTTCTTCGATGAGCACCGAGGATTCGCTGGCACTCGCCAAATCCTATTCGGAAACCGCACGCCGGCTTGATGAGCTGTCGCAGCAGCTCTCGCGGGATGCGAGCTATGCCGAGACGCACGGCATGCAATTGAGCGAGAATCTGAGCCAGGATCTCGCTCAATGGTACCGCCAGCAGCAGGTCGCGAACCCTGGGCTTGACGCGCCCGAGTTGTGGGCGACCGATCTGACGGCTCAGCAGCGGGCGGTCCGGCAGGAGATGATCACGCGTTGGATGGCGGACAAGCAGGCCTCGATCCGGGGCGAGATTGAAGGGCGGTTGCAGGCTCCCGATCTGGTCGATGTACACCGCCCCTCGGTCGACAGTGCGGCCGATGTGCGGGCGGCGTATCGGCCGCGGGGCCTGGGCGGCCTGCCTGCGGGGCCGGGAAAGGGGCAACCCTCAGAAGCGGCGGAGATCATCGACGCGGGCAAGGCAGAACTCGAAGGCACACGCGCCGCTGCGCAGACCATGCGTGGGCAGCGCGTCCAGGGTGCGGCCGAGGTGCAGGGCGAAGTGAGCCGCAGCCGGGATCACGGTTTTTTCCATGATCCCAAGCTACGCGAATGATATTGCTCAGATGAACAGGAAGAAATAGCCGATAAAGCCCGCCATCAGAAAATAGGCCAAGGCATAGCCAATTCTGCCGCCGAGCGTGGGTGTGCCCTTGTCGTCGGTGACCATCTCGACGTCGGGAACTTCTTCTTCGATAAACGTATAGATCGGAGAATCAGAAAGTCCCTTCGTACGATTGTACGTTTCGACATCGAATTTTACGAAGGTGACCATGACGTTGATATATCTATCACAACCTCTGCCGCCTCACAACCGAGTGCGCTGGTTTCGGGCGGACTTCGCGTCATCGATCGGCGTCGAGATGGTCATCGGGAACGGCGAGAATATCCCCATCGGGTATTCATGATCGATAACGAGCGCTTTCATAAATCAGAAATGGCGCATAAAATGATCGATAGAAAGGCGTTTATCGATCATGCTCTGGAACTGGCAGCTCTCCGATTGGACCCAATTCACCTTTGATGAGGCCCGTTTGCGCGATGCGGAGACGCGGTTCCTCAAGGGTGCCGGTGTCGTCGTCGGATCGATGCATCACCTTGATGGGGAAGCCCGTCATGGGATCGTGGTTGAGCTGATCTCGCAGGAAATGGTCGACAGTTCGGCCATTGAGGGCGAGATTTTGGATCGCATCAGCGTCCAATCCTCCATCGCGCGCCAGCTCGGCTTTGCGGCGGACAAGCGGCGGTCCGACCCGCCTGAGGCTGGGGCAGCCGAACTGATGGCGGACCTCTATCGGCGCTATGCGGAGCCGCTGACCGACCGGCTTCTGTTCGACTGGCACAAAATGCTGATGAACGGGCGACGCGATCTGGCCGGGATCGGCAGTTATCGGACCCATGCCGATCCGATGCAGATTGTGTCGGGCGCGCTGCATGCGCCGCGCATTCATTTCGAGGCGCCGCCGTCCGACCGGATGCCGGACGAGATGGCGCGGTTCATCGCCTGGTTCAACGATAGCTCGCCTCAGGGCAGCAAACCCTTGACGGCGATCACACGTGCAGCGATCGTCCATCTCTGGTTCGAGACGATCCACCCTTTCGAAGATGGCAACGGCCGGCTTGGACGCGCCCTTGCGGAAAAGGCGCTGGCGCAAAGCCTGGAGGCGCCGACGCTCACCGCGCTGGCGGCCACCATCAACCGCCACAAGAAAGCCTATTATACCCAGCTGCATCGGGCCAGCCAGACCAACCGGATCGACGCCTGGATGGTGTGGTTTGCCGACATCGTGCTGGAGGCGCAGGGGCGCACGATAGAGAGCATCCGGTTCCTCATTGAGAAGACCCGCCTGCTTGATCGTCTGCGCGGCAGGATCAATGCGCGCCAGGAAAAGGCGCTGATCCGCATGATGGGGGAAGGGCCGGATGGCTTCGTCGGGGGGCTCAGCGCCCATAATTATCGCACGATCACGGAAGCTGCCTCGGCGACGGCGACGCGTGATCTGGCGGAGTTGGTCGAACTGGGCGCGCTGGAGCGGGTTGGCGAGCGACGCTACACGCGCTACCATTTGACAATAGCCAACAGAAAAGACGTCGACAGCACGGACGGGTATGGCACCCGACCCTTACAATCCGGGTGAGGCCGGCGCCGGTTGAAGGTCAGGGCAGGGTCTTCCTGAGCCAGTCGATGAAGGTGCCATCTTCCCAGTTCGCCAAGGTCACCAGGAAATCGATTGGCGGGAGACTGACGGCGGAATGGCCGGACCGTTCATCGCCGGCGACCCCCAGGTGAATTTCACGGGTCGCACGGCCCGGCAAGGAGAGGCTCAGCGTGAGCCGTGTCGGCCCCGTGCAGGAAAACGGCAATTCGCGCCGGATCGCACATTCGGCGCCATGTGCGTCAAGCGCCACCTGGAGGTGCTCGAGCGCACGGAGCACGTCACGGTCAAGGCTTGCGGAGACGGGAACGAAGCGGCGGGCATGGTAGATTGGTATTGCACAGGCTGTGACGGCGTGTGCTCGGCCGTCAGCGGCGGCCTCGCACCGGATGAGGGCCAGAAACGAGCCGCCGGCCGCTTCATGGGCTATTTCGATACCATCCCGGACGCGAAGAGGCTGCCTTTGCGGCAAATAGAGCAGGGGTGACCGGGCATCGACCGCGTAGAGTAGCAGAAAGCCTGGGATCGGGTGTCGGGGACGGCCGCGGCGGATCAGCGTGGACGCGACTTCGCCGGACTGGAGGGGGGCGGCGTGAGTCCAGAGATGGTCGGCCAGGCTCATGCCGGGGATCACCTCTAAATCCTGGGCGGCTATGAGCAGCGCGTCGAGCGCGTCCGTTATGGACGGATGGTCGGGAGCAGCGGCGGGCGCCGGAATGATGTGTCGGTCGGCGGCGCAAATCAGACATTCGAGCAGTGCAGCGAGGTCGTTTGCGGTGGAAAAATTGTCCGCTCCGGATAGTGGAGGAATGCCATGGTCCATAGACAGGGAGAATGATCGGCGGCGAGCCCCCGACGCTGGTGGACCCGTCCCGTTCATATTCATTGCCGATCTTCCCCGGAGGACTTGAGCCTGGGGCACAGGCCGCGAGAGGCAGCCGTTCTGTTCACACGATACGATGGAACGCGGTCATTGCTCGCTCCGGGCGCATGCGATGCAAAGCGCTGCCTCGGGCCGAACCGCGAGGCGCGCGGCGGCGATGGCGCCGCCGCAGCGGACGCATTCGCCATAGGTGCCCCGCTCGATCCTTTCGAGAGCGCGGCTCACGGATGCGATCTGGCGGTCGATGAGAGCAGCCTGACCCTCGAGCGCGGCATCGTCTTCCATTTCCACCGCCTGCTCGGAAAAATCGGCATTCAGCGGTTCCGCGAGGTCGGTTTCGACCCGGGCCTGTCTGCCGCGAAGCTCGACGAGCTGCTCTTCAAGCTGGGTCTTGATGGCGGCGGTATCGGTCATTCGGTCATTCCTTCACACGTGCATGCCGTCTGTCGAGGGCCGGGCCAAGGCCGCGATCGCATCGGGCAGGCGTTCAGAGGGCCTGCTTCAGGCGCTGATAGGCGGCGCGCAGTTCATTGCCGAGGCTTAGCAGGGCTGCCTTGATACCCTCGCCGCTCTTGTGAAGACCAGCCTCCGCAACGAAGTGATTCCACTTGGCCTCGATTTCTTCCCATTCCTGCTTTGTTTCCATGGTCCCGAGGTGGACCTGAACCTTGGCTTCGTCCCTGAGCTTGGCGAGATCCGCCTTCAGGTCATCAAGTGCACTCATGTCGTTTCTCCCTGGCCGGCAACGCGCGGCAGCCTCATTCCACTACCGAACAAGGATAACGGACGCGCTACGTAATGCACCGGATGCGGTCTGCTACCGTTTGCTGGCCGCCAGTGCACCCTGTGCCCAATCGTCGATCTCTCGCCTGGGAAGTGCTTAGCGCTTCGGAGGCTTGGGCTGCTGCAAGCGGATTGCGGCAAGCAGCGTGCCGAGTTGCTTCTGTGCTTCGGCGGCATGGCTTTCAGGATAGGCCGCCGTCATCCGGCCGCTCCAGTAGCCATAGTTGACGGTTGTGAGGCTGAAATGCCAAGTCTGGTTGTCCCGCATTCCAGTAAAGGTGCCGCGATAGGCGTCGAGGCGGCGTTGGTTGGGAATCTTCGTGGGGCCCTGCGAGAGCAGCGTCGGGGCCGAGAAATGGGACATCACGGCCTGCCGCATGATTTCGTAATGATCGTGGGCGGACATATCCTCGATGTGGACCACGGCGATGCGCACAACGATGCGGTCGCTGCCCGTGCCGAGCGGACGATCATAACCCACCGCGATATATTCGCCGCCAGGGTCGAAGGCACGCTCGCGCATCCGGGTGAATCCCGCGAACTCGGTCGGAAAGCGCAGGCCGCTTGCAACATGGACCAAAGTTGTCCCGTCCGACGCAAGGGAAAAGCCATCGGGAATTTCGGTCTGAACCGTCCCGGCCACCGGCGGTTGTTCGGCTGCGATTGACGGCGTGGCCAGCAACAGACTGCAAAAGGCAAGCGGTCGGAGAACGGAAAATAACGTCACGATGAGATCCTGGCTGGAAGGGTCTGCTGGCAGTGGATATTTTTCTGTTATCGGCGGCAAGGTGCCGATGGAACTGTGAACTATACGTAGCGGCGCGCTGGGTGCCAAGATTTGCTGGGTATTGGCGGATCGATCTTGTGAAGTTTGTTGTGCAGCGGAGGTAGATACGGTGCTTGCAGGAGCCGTACAATCATTCTTGCCAGGCTCGGTTCTGGTCGATCCGCCGACAATTTCCTCGGCACCTTCTACAGGCGGGGCCTATGCGTTGATCCTCGAGCTTGCCGAACCCGTGATCTTATGCCGATCGAACGGACCGCATCAATTTGCGCCTGGGCGTTATGTTTATGCCGGGAGCGCTTACGGCCCGGGTGGCCTGAGGGCGAGGGTGGGTCGCCACTTTCGGGAGAGCAAGGCGATCCGATGGCACGTTGACCAGCTGACCTGTCGGGCCGGGACGCTGCAGGCCGTCCTGATCGAGGGCGGGAGCGAGTGCGAGATTGTTACAACTCTCACTGCAACCGGAGAATTTCACATTCCCCTGAAAGGTTTCGGGAGCACCGATTGCGGGCGCTGCCGTTCCCATTTGCTTCAGTGGCGCGCCGGGAACCGCGGGCAAACGGGCGGAGATTGTTTGGCCTGACCTTGCTCCGGGCGTCTGGTCTACATGCGGAATACTGTCGCGCAGCGTACTCGACCCCATCGCCCGGCGTGCATTTGATGGGTGCCAGGCTCCGGGACTTTACGGATCAGTTGGTTGCCGGCCCTGTGCCATAGGAACGGGGAAGCTGGAGGAAAACGATGACCGTGCGAGATATTCTGCTGCAGGCCAATACGCATCCCGAGCCGACCCCGGAGTGGGCGATCGAGAGGGTCAGAGAGCTTGCCGCTCGTCTCGGCGCCAGAGTGTCCCTCGGGGTCTGCCAGGTTCACATTCCTCAGGTTTCGAACTGGCTGGCGAACAAGCTTCTGAACATCGATGGCATGATCGCCGGCGAGAACAAGAAGAGCGCGGTCAACGCGGACGCGCTCACGGAAACCTTCAAGGCCAGAGTGTCCGCCGATCACCTAGGCGAGACATTCGTCATAGACTGCCCGGGAACGGTGACCCATTGGCAGCTTGCTGTGCGGGCGAGGGCCCATGATCTCACTGTCGTCCCGGTCTATGGGCATGCGGAGACGATCTCGGTGGCCGAAGGCCTGGTCTTCGAAAGTGGCCGTCCGGTTCTTCTACTGCCCGAGGTGACCGTGCCTGCGCTTAAGTTCGACAGGATCGCCATCGCCTGGGATGGGAGCAGTGTTGCGGCGCGAGCCCTGTCCGACGCGATGCCGCTCTTGCGGCAGGCGAGTTCGGTTGCGATCGTGCAGATCACGGGCGAGAAGGATCTGTCCAAGGCCTCCGCCCCTGCGGAGGCGGTCCGCAACCTGAAGCTCCACGACATCGAGGCCGAGGTGGTGGCAGTCGAGTTGGAAGAGCGCGATGCGGCGGCGACGCTCCAGGCCTATTGTGAACGCGACGGCCGCGAGTTGCTCGTCATGGGTGCGTTCGGGCACTCACGAGCACGCGAGTTCGTGCTGGGCGGCGTGACGCGATCCGTTCTCGATGCGCCGAAACTGCCGATCCTTATCTCGCACTGACTTTCAGAGCCCTTGCAAGGAGACATGGAACCCAACGGCGATCACGGTCAGATAAAGTTTCGCTTCGGGCATGCGCGGTGAACTGGTGCGTGGTAGAGCAGGCGGTCATCGGGACATGATGAACGATAGCAAAGCTTGGTATCCGCTCCACAAAAGAGGCAGGGTTAATGCCGCTGCCAGAAACACGCATTCGATTTCGAGAATTGTGGGACGGCGCATTATTCAGTCTTGCTATTCCCGAGAGGTAATATTGCGCAGGACACTTTGTGCCGCCATACATTCATGACGAGCACTATTCCGAATCCTCACTCGTTATCACAGTGACCGATGTGCCCGTGTTCCCACTCTGCAAGCTATCCGCCGTCACAATAAGCGTACTTCCCGGTTTGAGGATCATCAGAAGTTTCTGGCGGAAGTCCTCCGGTAGTATCAGCCGCTCGCGCTCCTGCTGGGATACTTCGCCCGTCCGGGTGCTCCCGAGCAAGGGCAGATACATCCAATGCACCCCGTGCTGATCGATGGAGGAAAGCGTAAAGGCTTGCACCCCTGAAACCTGTCCGCGGATCGCGATGGGCGCGGAACCGATCTCGACGCCATTGCGCAGGACCACGGCGCGCTCGTCGGAGGCGCTGAGAATGATGGAGACCGGTCCGGCGGACGCTTTTTCCGGCTGCCAGGTCGTAGAGAAGGCGCTCTCGAATGAAGAGGGTGAAGCTCCCCGATTTTCCAGCACATGCGGGGCAGGAGCGAAACGCGGGATATCCGCCGATTGGGTAATGATCACCGTCAATCCGAGTTGCGTGACACCATAGAGGTGTTCCGCAAAGGCGAGCGGCAATCGTATGCAGCCATGTGATGCGGGATAGCCGGGAAGATTGCCAGCATGCATAGCAATGCCGCTCCAGGTAAGCCTTTGCATGAACGGCATCGGTGCATCATCGTAGAGGTTGGATTTGTGGTCGACCTTCTTCTGCAGGATGGTGAAAATCCCGGTCGGCGTCTCATGGCCGGCGGTGCCTGACGATATGGTCGAAACCCCGATCAGGACACCGTTGCGATAGACATAGGCGCGCTGCTTGCCGAGGCTGACCACGATGATGACGGGGCCTTCCGGGGCTGCTTCGGGCGCCCAGAGAAACTGTCCGGGCCGCAAATTCTGGGCGGTTGCTGCGATCGATCCTTCGTTAAGCCCTGCCTGGGCCAATGCCGGAGGAACTGCCAGGCCAAGCGCCCCCATCGCTGCGGTTGCCAGCAGGGAACGGCGCGTGAGGGGTTTGGCTGAGCTTATTGCCATGCGACGTCTCATTTATGGAACAATGTGCGGGCGGGAGACCAAACAAAGCAGTTGGAAGATCATCGATCAAAGCCGGAACCGGCTCATGGCGATTAAGGGCGAGCCCCATATGGTTCGGGGAGTGGAGACAGCATTTCAAACATCAAGTCAAAATTCGTAGATTACCGGATGGCATGCGAGGAGGTGATGAGCGCCTGATTTCACGCCGGCCGAGCAAGCCGCACGAGGACGTTGCGCGTTGCCCCGTCTTCAGGAAACGGAACTCCGGGTTCATGCCACTCCGCGCCATCGACGAATATCCGCGTTTCCTGATCGAGATCGTGATCAACCTGCAGCGTCACGGTAATAACCGCCGCCCCGCGACGGAAGGTCATCTCCGCTCGGTCCCAATCTCGCGGCAAGCTCGGGCGGATCTGCAATTCATTCTGGATGAGCCGTACGCCAAGGATTTCCTCGACGGCCAGGCGCCACGTCCAGGCGGCCGCACCGGTGTACCAGGTCCAGCCTCCGCGACCCAGATGGGGTATCACACCGGCAATGTCGGCGGCGACTACATAGGGCTCGGTCCGGTAATGTCCCGCAGCTTCGCGGGTTGCTGTGTGCCGGATCGGATTGATCCGATCGAACAGAGACATGGCGCCATCGCCATCGCGCTTGCGCGCAACCGCGATGGCAAGCCAGGCTGCGGCATGGGTGTATTGGCCGCCATTCTCACGAATGCCGGGCGGATAGGCCTTGATGTAGCCCGGTTCGCGCGGTGTTCGGTCGAAGGCGGGATCGAGGAGCCGGATAATGCTGTCGTCATCCCGGACGAGGTGCTTTCTCGCCGATGCGATGGCCATATCCGTCCGTTCCGGATCGCCAGCATCCGAAAGTATGGACCAGGACTGCGCGATCGAATCTATGCGGCACTCCTGCTCTTCGGACGTGCCCCAGGCCCTGCCATCGTCATCGAATGCGCGCAGATACCATTCGCCATCCCATGCGGATCGTTCGACGGCGGCGGCGAGAGAGTCAGCACGTCCATGCCAGCGATCACGGAACCCTGTTTGGCCCTCATGGAGGCAGTGCCGCGTGAAATTTCGGATAGTCGCAATGAGGAACCAGGCAAGCCACACGCTTTCACCGCGTCCTCGGCTGCCGACCCGATCCATGCCGTCATTCCAGTCGCCGGCACCGATCAAGGGAAGCCCATGCGGTCCGAGACGATAGGCGTGTGAAATTGCCCGATCGCAGTGGTTGAAGAGGGACTGGGTGTAAGTGCTGGCGTCAAATCGCGCATAGCGATCGCCTTCGTCGGCCGCGAGCGGCGGCGCTTGCAGATAGGGAATCTGCTCTGCAAGGATCCCCGTATCGCCCGTGGCCTCCACATAATGTGCAACCGCATAAGGGAGCCAGACGAGATCGTCCGAACACCGGGTCCGTACGCCCCGGTCAAAGGGCGGATGCCACCAGTGGAGGACGTCGCCTTCCTCGAACTGATGGGCGGCCGCGGCCAGGATATGGCGCCGCGTTGCTGCTGGATCGACGTGCAACTGCGCGAGGACATCCTGGAGTTGATCGCGAAAGCCGAATGCTCCGCTTGCCTGGTAGAAGCCGGCGCGGGCGCGCACGCGGGCGCTGATTGACTGGTGGGGGAGCCAGCGGTTGACCATGAGGTCAAAGGCCGGGTCGGGTGTCGTGACCTGGACGCGGCTTAGCCTTTCGTCCCAGGCGGCGGCACAGGCGCAGGCGGCAGCTTCGATGTTCGCCGGATCCTGCCAGGTGCGGACGAGTTCGCGGGCATGATCCCAATTCTCGCCTTGTCCGAGAATGAAGCAGACGTCTGCGGCTCCATCGGCCGGAATGTCGAGATGGACCTGCAGCGCCGCGCAGCAATCGTCGGCGGCGGCAGCCGGCCTGTTTCCGAGATCCCAGCTCAAAAGTGCTCCCGGGCGTGCGGGATCGGATTGGCCGCCCTCGAAATCCTGGCGAGAGGTCGTGAAGCTGTGGACCGGACGCGTGGTGGCCAGGAAGGCTACCCGGTCACCGAATTCCTCGGTCCAGGGGTTCCGCGCGAGAATTGCGTGGCATGCCGGATCGTAATCGGATGTGCGCAGAGGTGCCTGTTCGCCGTGGACTGCGCCGAGCAGCCATTCTGCATAATAGGTCGCCGTGAGGCGGCGAGGGCCTGGCGTGAGGTTGCGCAAGCGCAGGCGGACCAGTTTGACGGGCGCAGTGGTGGGAACGAAGACCGAGAGCTCCTGTTCAAGTCCCTCGCTGCTCGTCCGCCATGTGGTCTGGCCCGGGCCGTGCTGAACTTGACATGCCGAATGCCTGCCTGCCGGCAAAGGCGTGGGGGTCCACAGGCGGACATTTTCTTCGTCGCGCAGGTACAGTCGTTCGCACTGGGGGTCGCGGATGGGATCGTTGAACCAGGGCGTGAGCCTGTTCTCACCGCTGTTAGTCGCCCAGGTGAACCCCAGTCCGCCTTCGGTCACGATCGTACCGAAGGCGTCGTTGGCGAGGACATTGGACCAGGGCGCCGGAGTGGTGGCGCCGGGCTCCAGACAGATGACATAGTCTCCGCTATCGGGAGCAAAACCACCCCAGCCATTGTCGAATTGCAGATCGGACGGCCTCGGCAGCGGGGAGGAGGAATGTATCGCTGCCGTGCCATCGACGGGGGTGAACGACGGCCCCTGGTGGCATGGCTGCTCCTGGCGGGTGAGTTGATCGCCGAGTGGCCCGCCGCCCTCGTCGAGGATCACCCGCGAAACCCGATCGAGGAGCGCCGCGCGTTCGCCATCGCCGGGCCCGATACCGATCACGTGGATGCCACCGTTCGTCCCGAGGCGATCCTGGGCGTTCTGGTCTCTGAGCACCTCAAGAAGCTGCTCGCGCACAGGCTCGATATAGCCTGACGTTCCTTCGTGCGTGATCACAAGATCCACGCTTATTCCCCGTTGCCGCCAGAGCGCCTGCGCCGAGATGACGAAACGCAGAAGCCCGGTTTGTTCCGCGGTTCCGGCGCGCAGCAGCAGGACGGGGTGGTCGCCCGAAATGCCAAGTGCCCAGAGGTCGCCACGGCGGAATCCGTGTGACGCAGATCGCGAAAAGTTGGTGCGGGCAGAGAGGAGGAAGGACAAGAGTTCCTGTGCTTGCGGTACCAACGCTGGCGCCAGGCCGAGGGCGTGCATGTCGCGCGCGGTTGCGGTCGCGGCATCGCTGACGGCCCACTCGAGTGAAGCGAGAGTTGTGTAGCGCTCGGCGATATCGAGCGTGGACTGGTGGGATGCGGCGGCGATTGTCACAAAGGCGAGTTCGCGCCGGCCATGCGGCGGAAGTTCGATCCTGAGCCTGACCGCACAAACCGGATCGAGCGTCCATCCCAGCGTTCCGCTGAGCGCTGATCCCTCCATCCCGGCCGGCCGGGTGGCGCCGCCGTGGCGGCCGAGGAAAGCCCTGCGATCGGCTTCCACGCCAAGGCGCGTGAAGCCATCGTCATCGCCGATCGCCCGGTGGAGCATGACGGCAGGCTTCTCGGCGGGATTCCGGGGGCGCCGGTTGAACAGCAGCCCGTCACCACCAGGCAAGGGTTCGGCGCCGACAAATAATTTGCTGAAAGCAGGATGGCGCGCCGCGTCTTGGGCCGGCGCCAGCACGATCTCGGCGTAGCTGGTAATTTCGATGATGCGGGGACGGTCTTCGTCATTGACGAGGCTGAGGCGCCGGATCTCGAGGTCATCACCATGGGCGATGGTGATCGTCGTTGTGGCCGAGAGGCCATGTGCACGCCGATGGAATTCGACCTGATGGGCGTGGAAAACCACCTGTGGCGGCTCTTCCGGTTGAGGAAATGGCCCTCCCGTTGCCGCCCAGACATCGCCGCCGTCGATGTCGCGCAGATAGAGCCAATGGCCCGCCTCCGGATCGTCGGGGGCAACCCTGGTGAGCGCGTTCTGGTTCCAGCCAATGCTCCCGGCACCGTCCGTGCGGATTCGGGTTGAGAGGCGACCATTCCCGAGCACCTGCCAGGCAGGATTGCCGTAACGGCGGTTTGGCGTCCAGCTGTAGAGGCCCGGAATTGCGCTCTCGGGTGTGGCTTGCGGTTCCCGGACCTCGACCCGTGCAATTTCGGGAGGCAGCTCCCACGGAATCCGCTCGTTGAGAAGGAGATCGACGGTTCGCACATGAGGGTCTGTGTGGAACCAGCGGACATGCAGGTTCTCGAACAGGACATTGCCAAGGGCCCCGAGGCTCATGCCATGGTGGTGCGCCATGTAGGAGCGGACGAGGGCGAACCGCTTTCCTGTCGGCACGCGTTCGGGCGTGAAGTCGATGGCCTCATAGAAGCCGTAGCGGCCGATAACGCCCAGCTCCTCAAGCACCTTGAGATTTCGTACGGCGACTGCGGGGCGTGTCGTCAGGGCAAGGGCGGTTGCATAAGGTGCGACGACGAGATCGCGGCCCAGGCCACGCTGCAGCCCGAGTTCCGGAACGCCGAAGGCGTGGTATCGATAGACGCGGTCCTGGCTCATCGAGGCAAACGAGGATTCGGAAATTCCCCAGGGGATCGCCTGCGATCGACCGAACGCGATCTGGATGTCGATCGATGTGCGATCGCTCATGCCGAGAAGAGTGGTCGGATCGCTGTGCAGGAAGATATTCGGCATGAGGTATTCGAACATCGAACCGTTCCAGGACACCAGCGCCAGTCCGGTATCCTTCCTGGTGATCGGGCGGCCCAGGTGGAACCAATGCTCCGGCGCTATGTCGCCCTTGGCAATTGCGAAGTAGCTGGCAAGTCGGGCCTCGCTGGCCAGGAGGTCATAGTGATGGGGATCGATGCGGTCGGCGCTGAGATTGTAGCCGATGTGGAAGAGCCGGGTGGCGGGATCGAAGAGCAGCGCAAAATCCATCTCGTGGGCGAGTGTGGTCGCGCGGTGCGCGAGGCTCTCCAGACGCTCGGAAAGCTCCTGCGCCGCCAGGCCGCCCTCCGCGATCGCCGCGCGGAGATCCTGTACCCATTCCCGGACGGCATCAGGAACCGCATCTCGTGAGAAGGCGTCGAGGGCGTCGAGGGCTTGCGCCTCCCCGGCGCCGACCGGCGATACCATGCCGTAGGTCATGAGATCAGCGATGCTGGCCGCGATTTCGGCGCAGCCTGACGGCGGAGATGCCAGACGCTCGGTCCAGGGGGCGAAGATGCGAAGATCACGCCGCATGCCCAGAAGATGATGCTCCAGCCGCTCAAGCCAGGTCTGAACGTCCCGAAGGGCGGCGATATTGCTCTCGGCAACGCCTTCGGCAAGCAAACCGGCCTGTTCTCGCAGCCTCTGCATGTCGATCGTGATCAGATCTTCGATCGCCCAGATCCATTCGGATTCATTGTCCCAGGCGCGCTTGGCGGTTTCACGCATTGTGGCGAGAGTGGTGCGGATTCCCCGAGCCGCCTCCGAATCGAGTGCATCCAGCGCCCCGGTGAGCAGGCCGATGGTGTCTTCGAGCCCATGCCACAGATCGAGGCCAACCGGCGGTGCGTTACGCGCATCGCGCAGAGCTTGCGTGACGGTGATCAGGCTAACCGCCAGATTGCCGCTGTCGACGGTTGAGACGTACCGGGGTTCGAGAGCGGCCAGTGTTCTGGTCTCGTACCAGTTCAGAATATGGCCTCGATAGCGTTCGAGGCGATCGATCGTGTCGAGCGCGTTGCGCAGACGCATCTCGAGCTCATTGAGGCCGATATGTCCAAGCCGCCAGGCGGTGAGGGATGAGATCAGCATCATGCCGATGTTGGTTGGGGAGGTGCGGTGCGCGGTCTCTTCGTTCGGCGGTTCCTGATAGTTGTCGGGAGGAAGCCAGTTGTCCTCCGGCCGCACGAAGGTTTCGAAAAAGAGCCAGGTGCGGCGCGCCACAAGCCGGAGAAACGTCCGGTCCGCTTCGGAGATGGTTTCCGGGCGCTGGGGGAGAATGCGGCTGACCCAAATCGCAACTTCGGGCGCGACAAACCAGAGCAGCAGCACAGGCGCGGCCGCCGGCAAGGCGGCAGGGGCGATCATGATCATGACGCCGGCAACAAGCACTGCGAGGACCGGAGAGGCGGCCATGTCACGCCAGGCGGCAAGCCGGGGATGGCGCGCGGCGATGCGGCTCGCCATGTGCGCGGCGGAGGTCCATTCGAGCCTCTTTCGCCCCGATCGCAGCCGCCAGAGCGTGACGAAGATCGCATGGAGCGCGATGAATGTGTCGCTGACGAGGAACGTGATCGCCAGTGCCCATCGACCGAGCTGATCGGCTTGTCGCCGAAGGACGCGTTGCATGACGCCGCGCCGACGACCTCGGGCGACGCCGGTGACGAGATCGGTGAAGAGATAGGCGGCGGGTGCTGCAAGTGCGAGGAGCGTCCACACCCACGGTTGGCCATGGAGCAGGAACCAGCCGCCCAATAGAAGCGCGACGATGCTGAAGGGGATCAGACTGCGGCGCAGATTATCGAATATCTTGAGGCGGTCGAGCCAGCCGAACCGGTTGCGCAGCCAGCGCCCGTCGCGGCCGGGTACGAAGGGAAACAGCCAGAGCAGGATCTGCCAGTCGCCGCGCACCCACCGGTGCCATCGCCACGCGAAATCGAGGTAGCCGGTCGGAAAGCTCTCGTAGACGATGATATCGCTCGCCAGCGCCGCGCGGCCATGCAGGCCTTCGAACAGATCATGACTGAGCAAAGTGTTCTCAGGGACGCGGCCATCGAGACTGCGCTCGAAAGTGGCGACCTCATAGATCCCCTTTCCGACGAAGACACCGGAGCCAAGGAGGTCCTGGTAGACGTCCGATACGGCGCGCGAATAGATGTCGATCGCCGTGTCTCCGCCATAAAAGCGGGAGAAGAGCGACTGACCGGTCGTGTCCGGCGCCAGCTCAACGCGAGGCTGGATGATCGTGTAGCCGCGTTCCACGCGACCTGAAGCGGGATCGAAACGGGCTTTGTTGAGCGGATGCGCGAGCGTGCCGACCAATCGGCGAACGACCCCATGCGGGAGACGGGTGTCGGCATCGGCGGTCACGACGAAGCGACATTTGCGCAGGGCGTCGATCCGACCGGCGGTCACGCTGAAAGGCGTGGAAATCCCATGGAGGATGTACGCATTGAATTGTTCAAGTTTGCCGCGTTTGCGTTCCCAGCCCATCCAGGATCCCTGTGTCTCATTGTAGAGGCGAGGCCGGTGGAGCAGGTGAAACGGACCGTCGCCCCGGGCGCCCGGGTAGCGCTTGTTGAGCTCGTCCACACCCGAGACCAGCGCCTGCGTAATGTCGTCATCGGTCGGCATGTCCTCAGCATCTGCGTCCGCGAAGTCGCTGAGCAGGACGAACTGGAGAGCTGTATCGGAATTTGCCAGTCGATGCGCCTCAAGCCGTTGCAGGAGGGAAGGGATGTCGGAGGCGTTCGCAACGAGGACAGGCATGGCGACGGCAGTGGCGCAGTCCTTGGGGATTCCTTTCTTGAATTCGAGCTTGGGGAGGACCCGTGGAGGGACGATCTGGGTCACGAGCCAGTTCACGAACGTGATGCTCAGGATCGACGCAGGGAGGAGCGTCAGGGCGATGCCGAGCAGCCAGGAGCCGATCGAGGCCTCTGTTGACGCGAGATAGGCGGCTGGCACGGCGAAGGCGGTGAGTCCTGCCAAGAGTAAAGCGCACGCGTAAAGGACGCCAGGGTAACGGCGTATGCGGCGCAGCATCGAGCCCAAAGTCCAGGGGCGCGGATCGATGGCATCCGAAAAGAAGGCCCGCCCTTCGTCGATTAACCAATAGCCGACATGGCCCGAGGGCGAGTTCTCGCTGCTATGGCATTGTCGCAGGGCTCGCTCCGCAACCTCCCATTCCGCCAACCGTGACTGCTCGGCAAGTTGCTCAACGGCGTGACGGTATCGGTCGCGGGTATCGAAATCCATACGCGGATAGACCCCGGCCGGATCGCGCCTGAGGATTGCCTCGACCCGGCTCGTCCGATCGAAAAAGTCATTCCACTGGATGGTCGCGATCACCGCCAGGTTGGCGATGGCGCGTGCCACATATTCTGTATCGTCAAATGCCGCTACGCATGCGTCCGGGGTCTCGACGACCTCGAACGGTGGCACTACATCGGGGAAGAGCCGGCTGAAGGCCGTGACCAGAAGTTCCAGGCAGACGATGCGGAGCATCGTCGGGAAAGCCCAGATTTCAGCGATGCTGAGCGGCATCTGCTCCTGATAGCGGTCGACATAATGGACCGCCGTGTTCAGCGATACCTGAAGGTGGGAAGCCTGCAGGAGCGAGTGGGCCAGTTGATGGATGCGCGGGCGCGCGAGGCCGCCTTCGCCGAGGCCTGGCAGTTTCGCGTAGAATTCCTGCGGAAGATCCTCACGGATCTGGAGGATGGCTCGCTGGATCTGATAATCATTGTCCAACAGCCACTCGGCCGCCGAACTGGCATGTGGTTCGGCCTTACCTGCGGCGAGCCGTGCCTTGGTCAACCACCCTTTCATCGCATCAAGGCGGGTCCAGGCCATGAGAGGAGCCGAGCGGCTGATCAGGCCGGTGAGCTGGTGGCGGGCCGCAGTGTCGGCGGCCGCCCCGCTGATGGGATCGCGTTCCTCGAGATCGGCCATGATCAGCCCAGGCCGCCCACCGGCAACCGGAGCCTTTCGTGCACAGTTGGGAGGGATGTCTGCGCCGGGCGAACTGTGGTCGGCAGAACGAGCATCGGTACGCTGCAGTGCGTCATCAGGTAGGAGGCGACTGTGCCATAGGGAACGTCCGCCACATGCTCGCGGCTATGGCCACGGGCTGACATCACGGCGAGATCCACGGCTTCCTTTTGGATCAACTCGTTGAGCGCCTCGCGGACATCGTCTGCGCGGGTGGACAGGATGCGAACGCGAAGGCCGGTTGCTGTCAGGTTGGATTTGACCCGCTGAAGATAGCTGCACGCGGCCTGTTCGTTGCGCTCGATAAGACTTTGGCGAAGCTCCTTGTCCTCCATTTCCAGCGGCCGTGCCTCGATCATTTCGGGGGCAGGGACGACATGGGCGAGGAGGATTTCCGCGTTGGCGGCGCGCGCAATGCGTGCGGCCAACGGCAGCACGCTCTCTGCCCAGCGGGAACCGTCAAGTGGCACGAGAATTCGCTGGTAGCTCTGGTCCGGCGCTTGAGCCTCGACGGGGACGAGCAGAATGGGACTGGGCGCGTGGGCCAGGATTTTCTGAGCGGTGCCGCCAATCCCGCTCTTGCCCAACTCCTTCCTTCCGCGCCTTCCCAGCACGATCAGGCCATCGCTCCGTTCGCCGATGAAGCGACAAATCTCCTCTGCCGTTTGTCCTTCGGCGAGTTCGATCGTGGTATGGGGTGTTGGCGTCCGAGCAGCGTTGGCGCATCGATCCAGCGCGCGCAATGCTTCCCGGCGCCGAAGATTCCACTCGATAGGATCGGGGCGCACGTCAGGAGACGCCTCGGCGTCGAGAACCTGAAGGAGTGTTACCGGGAAATCGAGTGCGTCCGCGAGCGCAGCGGCGTGCGGATAGACCCAGGCATTGCGATCCGCGCAGTCGATACAGGCAACGATGCCTGGGTCGGATGCGGGCGGATGGGGCTGGGGTGGGAGAGGAAACGCAGCGACGGCAGACATGAGACACAACCTCCTGTTGCCGTTCGTCCCCCGGCGATCGGCGGCTTTGAGTGCTGCGGACCCTCTTGGTGCGCTGCGTGGACCAGCTCTTGCTCCCTGCCGATTCGAGCCAGTGTGGGGCACGCTATCGGGGCCAGTCAGGGGATGACATTAGGGCTTTTACGAATAGGGATGGCTGGGGGTGGAGGAGCTGAACCGGTGTGGCGGCAAATGTCGCGACATACACGCTGGTCAGGCAAGTCGGAGATCAGCTCGTCGAGAGGCCTTCGGCTGCGGAAACAGCCTGCGCCGTCCGCACGAAGCTGTCCGGGTTCAGCGATATGGAGTCGATACCCTCAGCAACGAGGAAAGCAGCGAAGTCGGGATGATTGCTCGGTGCCTGGCCACAGATGCCGATCTTGATGCCGGCCGCGTGAGCCTTGCGAATGGCCTCGGCGATCATCCGCGTAACGGCCTCGTCGCGCTCGTCGAACAAGCTGGCCAGAAAGCCCGAATCGCGATCAACGCCAAGCACCAGCTGGGTGAGGTCGTTTGACCCGATTGAAAAGCCGTCGAAGCGCGTGGCGAACTGCTCGGCCAGGATGACGTTTGAGGGAATCTCGCACATCATATAGATTTGAAGGCCGTTCTCGCCGCGGCGCAGGCCGTTTTCGGCCATGGCTTCGAGTACGCGATCGGCTTCGGCCGGGGTGCGGCAGAACGGGACCATCACGATGACGTTGCGAAAGCCCATCGTTTCGCGCACCCGTTTGAGGGCGCGGCACTCGAGCGCAAACCCTTCGCGATAGCGGTCGTCATAATAGCGCGACGCGCCCCGGAATCCGAGCATCGGATTCTCTTCCTCCGGTTCGAAGACGTCGCCGCCTACGAGGTGGGCGTATTCGTTGGTCTTGAAGTCGCTGAGGCGAACGATGGCGGGGTGCGGGTGATAGGGACTTGCGAGCTTGGCGATACCGCGAGCGAGGACATCGATGAAATAGTCGGACGGATGCGCGTATCCGCGTGTGAGTTCCCTGATCTGGCGCTGGGCTTCCGGGCTCGTCCGCTCGGGGTGGACGAGCGCCATGGGATGGACCTTGATGTGGGCGTTGATGATGAATTCCATACGGGCGAGGCCGACGCCCTTTGCGGGCAGCCTCCACCACTGGAAGGCCGCGGCCGGGTTGGCGATATTGACCATCATGTCGGTCCTGGTGGCCGGCAGGGCACCGATATCGACCTCGGTCACCGAGAAATCGAGGATGCCGTCGTAAATCGTGCCAACGTCGCCGTCGGCGCAACTGATCGTGATGTCCTGATTTTCGGCGATGACCTCGGTGGCGTTGCCTGTGCCGACGATCGCGGGCACACCAAGTTCGCGGCTGACGATGGCGGCATGGCTGGTGGTACCGCCGTGGTTGGTCACGATGCCCGCAGCCCGCTTCATGACGGGAACCCAGTCGGGATCCGTCGTCTCGGTTATGAGAATCGATCCATCGCGGAATTGTTCGATGTCGGCGGCGGTGCGGATCACACAGGCCTTGCCGGCGGCGATGGCAGTACCGATGGCGGCGCCGGTCGTGATTGCGGCGCCTTTCGATTTCAGGCGGTAATGCCGGAAGGTGGTGGCGCTGGATTGTGCCTGGACCGTCTCGGGCCGGGCCTGGACAATGTAGAGTTCGCCTGTCTCGCCGTCCTTGGCCCACTCCATATCCATCGGGCGTTGATAATGATTCTCGATCGCGACAGCCCAGCGGGCGAGTTGGAGGATATCGGCATTGTCGAGCACGAAGGCCCGGCGTTCCTGCGCGGTCGTCTCGACGATGCGGGTGCGGTGGCTTCCGCCCTCGCCATAAACCATGCGGAAGGCTTTGCCACCGAGCTCCTTGTCGATGATCGGCTCGTTTGCCGGCTGTGCGAGAAGCGGCTTGAAAACGACATATCTGTCCGGGTTGACGGTCCCCTGGACCACGGTTTCACCAAGGCCCCAGGCGGCACTGATGACGATGGCGTCGGGGAATCCGGTTTCGGTGTCGATCGAGAACATGACGCCCGAACCGGACAAATCCGAACGCACCATCTGCTGGATGCCGATAGAAAGGGCAACGTCGAGATGATCGAAGCCTTTCGCTTCACGGTAAGCGATCGCCCGGTCTGTGAACAGCGAGGCGAAACAGCGCCGGCACGCATCCTGAAGCGCGAGCTGCCCTTTCACGTTCAGGAAGGTTTCCTGCTGTCCCGCGAAACTTGCATCGGGAAGGTCCTCGGCGGTGGCGCTGCTACGCACGGCAACGGCCGGGTGATCAATTCCCGTGCGACGGCCGAGCTCCCCATAAGCAGCCAGTATATCTTCCGCGATGAAGGAAGGCATCTTCGCCTCCAGGAACAAGCGACGAATGGCTTGTCCGGTTTCCTGCAACGTGCATTTCCCCGAATGGAAAGCGGCAAGATGTTGGGTGATCAGCGGCGCAAGCTGGTTGTCATGAACAAATGCGCGATAAGCTTCAGCGGTTGTGGCGAAACCCGATGGCACCTTGACGCCCTTTTGAGAAAGAGCCGCCGTCATCTCGCCCAGAGACGCATTTTTGCCGCCAACGGCCGGCACGTCGGCGATGGCGATTTCCTCGAACCACAGGATCAATGGCTTGGGCATGGCTTTCCTCCAGCTTGGGCATGGCGCCAGGCGAGCTGCCGCCTTGATCGCCTCGTTTTCGGGGCAACCATCGCCGGGCAGGAGGTGAGGGTCATTACGTAAGGGTCCTATGCGTGGGTTGCACAGGAGGGTCCGTTGGTCAGGGCGCCATTGGAGGTCTTCGCGGGTTTTGCCTTCAGTCGGCCTGCTTCAGGCGATCCCCGTGCGCCGTCCGCAGGATGGTGATCGCAATTCAATCACCGAAGAACTGGGGATTGCGAGCGATGAAGCGTCTTGCCCAGTTGTCCAGGTAGGAGGATCGGGCGCGACTGAGATAGCGCCAGCCAGCCACGCTGATCGCGAGCGCGCCGATGGCGTTGACGATGAGATCCCACATTGTGTCGGTGAGGCCAGACGGGTCGCCGAGCATGGGCTTCTGCATGGTCAACCCGAAAACCTGGTCCATCGTGAACTCGAATATCTCCCAGAGAGCGCCGATCGCCTGGGAGAAGCAGAATGCAAAGACCGCGAGAAATGAAGGCCTCATATGGAGGTCCACATGCCGATCCTCATTGAGGATGTAGACCGTCATGAACCCCTGAAGTCCCAGCAGTAGCCCTGCCGTTGCATGGAGGATCAGATCCCACCACCAAAAGCGCTCGTAATAGTCGCGCACCTCTCCGAGGAAGAGCGCCGCGAAACCGAACAGAATGGCAAGTATCTGTACTTCGGGCGGTATGTGAACGGAAAAGCGGGCTTTCAGCACGATGGGCATCGCCATCGTCAGCATGATCCCGGCCACCAGGAAGACGTGGATCCATTGCTGCTCGATGGTCAGGAGAATGAGCTCCGCTGCCATCACGGACTGTAGGGCGACGAGGATGACGAGATGAGCGAGCCTGGCTCGCCTTTCTTCATCTCGCTTGTTATCCCGCATCGTCAGGTGCGATTCCCTGGATAATGCGTTGCGCTGGTTCGCTCGCCCGGCTGTCCTGTGGAACAAGCAGTACGTCGCATTCAAGGTAGCCGACAAGGGCTCGCGCCGTGCTCCCGAGCATCGCTGTCGCTAGCGCCGAGCGTCCATGGGTTCCAATGACCGCGAGATCGACAGCGTTCGCCTGCACATGGTCGCGCGCAACCTGGCGGACGTCACCATAGTCCACGCTGACATCGAGGAGTGCTTGCGTCGCAGGAGACAGGGCGGTCGCGCTCAGGAATGCGTCCAGCTCGTATGCGATATCCGCCTGTTGCGCCGCGGCAGGGCCCTCGCGACCGCGCAACGTCTCGAGCCGAACATGATACGCGTGCAGGAGCGTGATTGCCGCCGTCGGGAACAGGTCGACCGCGGTTGTAAGCGCAGTTCTTGAGCATTCCGAAAAATCCGTGGCCGCCATCAACTGCCGATACTCTGCTTCCGCGCGGCCCTTGACGATCAGGAGCGGCAAGCCTGCCCGCCGTGCCAAGCGTTCGACCGTGGTTCCAATGAGGAAATCTCCGAGCTCATCCTTGCGGGAAATGCCCGTGACGATGAGCTCGACCGAGAATTCGGCAGCGACATCGAGAATGGTCGAAGTGACATCACCGAACGCGACCCTCGTGCAAATCGCAATATTATCGTCTTGCACTTCGCTCTCGAGCTTCGCCTGGGCCCGATCCATGGCTTCTTCGCGATCCCAAGGTATCGTCGCATCGTTCTCGAGGACGTGAAGAAGCACCAAGCTGGCGCCCCAGGCGCGTGCCAAGAGCACCGCCCGGTCGCGGGAGCGATCGCACCGGCCGGTAAAGTCGGTGGGCAGCAGGATAGTTCGTGGCGTGACCATAAATTCAACCGAGGAGACAAGCAGGTACCATGGACGGGAAGGTATCAGCGGTCGTCGACGTCTGCAAAGGGACTTGCATCAGCTTGTCTCAACTTCAGGATATGGGCTGGGTCGATTGCAGCGCGGTGCGTGGCGATATCCCGAGCAGGAAATTTATTAGCTTTCCTGCTGGGATCGGGCCAATAATATCCCGATCGGGTAAATTGTGGGTTGAAATCGCATCCAGGACTAAATATTTCCCGACCGGGAAAGTGAGGGCTTGTGCTGGACTCAACAATGATCGGACAGATCGTCCGGGATGAACGCAAGGAGCTCGGACTTCGCCAGGATGAGCTGGCAGCCGCTAGCGGAGTGGGACTGCGCTTCGTCGTCGATCTCGAGCGGGGCAAGGCGACTGCGCAGATCGGCAAGGTCATCACGGTCCTCGCCGCGCTGGGATGTGAGTTGCAGATCCGGCGACCGGACGGGATCGTGATTGCGGGACCGCCCGCATGACGGCCGATATTCTCGACCGACTTATCGTCTGGTCGGATCAGCGCATTGCCGGCGAACTCGCGATCGATCGTGGCGGCGCGATGCATTTCGCCTACGCTCCCGATTGGCTGGCCGATCCGGCGACGGCTCCTATCTCGCACGCGCTTCCCGAGCAGCCCGAGCCGTTCGGTGACGCGCTGTGTAAGGCTGTCTTTGGAGGTCTGCTACCGGAAGAGGGACAGCGGACTGCCATCGCGAGGGCGCTTGGCGTCTCGCCCGACAATCCCTTCCGTCTGCTGGCAGCGCTCGGTGGCGATGTCGCTGGCACGCTCTCTTTCCTTCCTCAAGGAGAGATGCCACCGGGACCACCTGAAGGCGAGCCAGCCCATCCGCTGGATGATGCCGAGCTCGTCGCACTGATCGATCGCCTGCCGCGAGTGCCGATGCTGGCCGGGGAAGGAGGCGCACGGCTTAGTCTGGCCGGCGCGCAAAGCAAGTTGCCGGTAATTCTCATAGATGGCGCCATTGCTGTACCCCGCATCGGCGAACCGTCGACCCATCTCATCAAACCGGAGCCCGACCACTTTCCTGGTCTTGCCGCCAATGAGGCTTTCTGCCTGGCGCTGGCGCGAACAGTGGGTCTCGACGCAGCGATGGCGGAATGGCGGGCCATCGCTGGCCAGCCCTATTTGCTCGTGACGCGCTATGATCGCCTTGAGGCCGATGTCGGCACCACTCGGTTGCATCAGGAAGATTTTGCCCAGGCGCTCGGCGTGCCGTCGAACCGCAAATATGCGAGTGAAGGCGGGCCAACTTTTCGCGATGGCTTCGCATTGGTGCGTCGGGCCACCACGCGGCCCGCACGCGAGGTGCTTAAGCTCGCCGACGCAGCCATCTTCAATCTGATCATCGGCAACGCCGACGCCCATGCCAAGAATTACAGTCTCTTGCGCCGGGATAATGGCCAGGTGGTGTTGGCGCCGCTCTATGATCTCGTGGCGACCCATATGTGGCCGGAACTCTCAGCGAAGCTCGCCATGCGGTTCGGCCGTGCGGCGACCCTTGAGGACGTAGGGGCAGAGAGTTTCGAGCGCTTCGCCGAAGATGCGGGCCTGGCTCTTCCGTTCCTGCGCCGGCGTGCCGCGGCGATGGCCGGGGCTATCCGCGGCGCCATTGCCGATGGGATCGAGGTGCCAGGGCTTGAGGATGCGTCTCGTCTTGGTGAACTGCCGACGATTGTACGCGACCGTGCGGATCGGTTCGCGCTCAAGACCAAGCCGTGAAGGGCGAAAAATATAAGATATTGATATACAAGGATAAAAGACTGATAATATATCTTATGTTAAATTTCTGATCCTGTGGTCAGGGGTTCTCTACATAGGTGATGTAGAACCCCCGGATCATGCGGTGCTCCTGCATCCGTTCCCCCAGTGAAAAACCGTTCATCTTGCGAGGTGTCGGTTGGAAGATATCCAAGCCGCGGTCCAGAACCATCTTCCAGCCGGTGTCCGCTGTGATGTCGCGTGCATGGAGTGTCCCCGAACCATCAAAGGCCCAGGTGAAATCAACGCCGGTGCCTGTGCAGGCCTCAGCAATCCCGTCCAGGCATTCTCGCTGCTCCTGAATGTTCCCATCGTCCGGAGCCGTGACAAGATGCACAGCGACCTGATCTTCGGGCTGTTTGCGCCGTATCAGCATCTCGATCAGTTCCATCACGTTGCGCGCCTGATGGAACTTCCGGATATAGGGGTCGGTGATGATGATCCGCGTTGAACCATCCGTCCAGGGACCGAAGATCTTGTCGAAGCTGATGCCCTTGCGGTTTTCCGTGAAAACGACATGCCCAGGTTTCGGGGCAACCGCAGAGACAACAGCAGACGCTGCGGAAGCAGCCGTCTTGGAAGCCGGCTCTGCTGCGAGCGCCATAATTTCAGGCCGATCCGAACTCTCATCCACATCATTGGCGGATCGCCGATGGTAGAACTGGGGGAATTCTTCTTCCTCCAGCGTGGTGACAGCACGCTTTGATCCATCCGACGCAATGTAATGGAAATCCGCGGTCTCGAAGGTACTGTCGATCCGCAGGAGCTGGTCCTTCACCCGCTTGCGGCATTCAATCGCAAACCGCAGCAGCTCTTCAACTTCGGCTTCTGTCTCGCCTCCATTCGGGAAAATCAGCTTCAGCAGGCCGGACATGGTCTTGTTGATCGCCGCGCGATCCCGGATGTGAGTCTGAACGGGAACGATGAAGAACCGATCCGGCCGGTGCGAGAAGTCTTCGGCACGCAGATGACGTAGGATTTCGGCCAGATAGTCGACGATGAACCCAAAGCCAGATGTGAACATCTCGCCCCGGATGATATCGACCTCCCATCCAGGGAGATAGGCGTGCAGTCGATCGATAAAGGCGCTGTCGTGAAACTGTGGCGGAAGAGCCTCGAACAGATCAGTATTCTTCAGCATCCATGGGACGTTATGATCGGTATTGCCGACAAAGGCAAAACTGGCTTCAGCGCCCATCGGATTTACCCCGCGCGAGAACTGCTTGTTCGCCATATAGTTCTTCATGATATCGACAAGCGCCTTGTTGGCAGTCTTCTCGCGGCCGGCAAATTCGTCAAAGGCGACGACATCCCAATAGCCAACCAACCCAATCCGTCCATTGGAGTTGTTCACGAAGAGCTTGGGAACAGTAACTTCACCGCCGGATATCAACTGACCATGCGGTGAAAACTCGGAATAGATATGCGATTTGCCCGTGCCTTTGGGGCCAAGCTCAATGAGATTGTAGTTGCGTTCGACGAAGGGGATCAGGCGCAACAATTGCAAAAGCTTTGACCTGTGCCCGAACACGGAGGGATCAAAGCCGATGCTCTGCATCAGAAGATCGATCCATTCCTCGGTGGTGAACTTGTCACGCGTCTCGCGATAGCCGTCATAGTCGACACGGGCGATCTGGATCGGTTTCAGCGTATCGATGATCCATGGAGAGATCCGGCTGTCTTCCGAGAACTCGTACTGCACATCGGCGATGCACCAGATACCCGTTACCAGCAGTTTCGGGTGCGCCTTGACCGTGGCGCTGTCGATCGCAACCCGCTTGATCCCAAGGTTCTCGAACACCGCCTCATAGCCATCAGTCTTTTCGTTCAGCGCCACGCTGACCTGATCGATCACCTTGTAGCGGCCGCGCTCCTTGATCGTCGACTGGACCAGCCCCGCTTCGGAACGATGGACGTAATGTTTGCGCAGGATATCCTTGACCGTCTCGATGCCTGTCGCGATTGAGGCCTCGTCATCGGTCGCGCAGTATTGGCCGAGCAGGTATTCGAGCACATAAGTGGGGACAATGGCGTTCCCCTTCACGGCCTTCACCAGATCCTTGCGGACCACGAAACCGGCAAAATGCTCGTTGATCTTGTCATCAAGGGTCGACATCGGCACCTCAGAAATCGAAATCTGTACTGATCCCGCGTTTCAGCAGCAGCGGCTGCGAAGCGTGATCTTCGAAATGGCTGGTCTTGCCGATGCGCGTTCGCAGCTTCAGGAAGACTGTCTGATTGTTATAGGCGTCTGCCGCCTTGGACAGCAGGAAGCTCCGCGACAGCTCGCGCTCACGCGGGTTCTCAGACGTGAAATCGAATTCCAACTCGGCTTCGTCAGAGATGAGTGCTCCATCGTCAGCAAAGATGGCTGCATGCACCTGCCGGGGCTGCTGCTTGTCGGTCACTGGCTCTGCCTGATAGAAGGTGACCTGGATCTGGCCCGTGGTGATCTGAGCACGGGGTGGCGGAATGATCTGCACCGAAACCTGTCCGACATCCTCCTTACGCTGCTTGCCGACACGCAGGACCGGTAGGACGATCTCCTGCAGGCTCGCCCCGCCATGGACAAAGCGGCTGCCTGATCCTTTGACCCGCAGGCGGTTGATCGAGTTCGGGATCAGAATGTCCTGCTCACCTTCCAGCCCAAGCTGTGCGGCAGAGAACTTCTTCATGCCGCCACTGCTGTTAAGGCCTCGACCGATGACGAAGCGCCGGTTTCGTGTAACGACCTCGCCTTCCGGCTCGCTCAGCGCGAAGCCGCTCTCTTCCAGAGCCTTGTGTTGCCACAAGAAGCCGTGATCGGCGGTGATCAGGATGTTCGAGAAGTTGGCCGAGGTCAGCTTCCGCACCAGCTTCACCAGATCCTCGATGGCAGTCTCTGCCGCAGCGGGGACATTTTCCTCGGTGGTGAGCTTATCGCCAATCGCGTCGATCTGGTTGTGATACAGATAGAGGACATCATGATCTCGGAAGAGGTCTTTGCCCTCCGATGATCCCAGATTCATGAAATCCTTCGTCGCCAGAACCTTTACCCGGTCCCCTGCCCGGCCCGCAGCCAGAGCCTTTTCACGGGCGGCCGCACCCATGGTGCTTTCGCCGTCCAGCAGCACCAGATCATTGTCATCGCGGATCGCCAGTTGCCGATGCGGCAAGAGTGCCGCCATGCCGAGCTGGGTATAGCTGGGCAAGGCCCCGATCATCGGCTTCAGCTCGGCATCAAACCGATTAAGCTTGCGGATCTCGCGCAGCGCCTCTTCGGCCACCTCATAGCGCAGCGCATCCGAGATGATGACGACGACCTTCTGATCCTTGCGTCGGTATTCAGCGGCCTGTTCCCGGTAGAAATCCCCCTGACGTGGAAAGCCTGGAACCGCCCAATCGGTCAGGCGGGCGACCTGATCCTGCCAGGCGTCGTTCAGCTTCAGCACGAAATTCGTGGTGTAGCGGTTCTCGACTGCCTCGTAGAGCGCGGACAACAGTCCTGACTGCCCGCTTTGCTGCATGTGATAGATGAACTTGCGATATAGCTGGTCCAAACGGAACCAGCTTGCGGAATAGCGCTTCACGCCATCGGACAAACTGGTCATCGTCAGGTCGGCCTCGGCCAGGGCCTGCTGGAACTCGGTCGCATAACCAATCGCCTGATAGACATCCGCGTAACGGCCATACCAATGGCTCTGGCGGCGATCGCGCACCCATTTCAGCACATCTGTCGCGGCCAGGCTCTGCTGGGCCAGCCCCTCGACGATGGCGACAACGATCCGTCGGTCCACTTCCTCGAAATGGTCATGCGGCATCAGCTTGCGGAAGTCGCGGGATGCCAGATCATCCCTGATCTTGAGCACATCCTGATAGTCGCCCGAGAGTTTCTCGAACGCCTCACCCCACCGGCGCGAAGCGCTCCAGCGGCGAAACATCAGCGCAGCATCCGTGTTCAGGGCGGCAGCCTCCCCCATGGCGCGCGCCCAGGCGCTGGAAAACAGGGTGATGGCGAAATCCTGAAGATCCTGCTCGGCAGTGGCATAGTCATAGCGCGCCGAAACCTCTTTCCAGAAGAACGCCGCCAGCCCGACCCGATCGATGAGCCGCAGGGCATCATCATGGTCTTCGGCCAGTTCGGCCAGCAACGCCTCGACCACCGTATCCAGATCGCCATCCGCCCCGGCGCAGACTGCCAGCATCTTGCGGCGGACATCGTTCGCGCTTTGCGACGGACGCTCGCGCTCGATCGCGCGCAGCGCTTCCAGCCGCTTGCCGGAACGGTAGAACTCGGCGTGGTCGCGCACGGCGGCTTCATATTTCGCCGGAATGCCGAGATCCGCCACCCAGATCGCCGCCTGATCGGCGCGAAAGACGGCTGTGGCCAGTTGCACGTCCAGCAACCAGTTCTCAGCCATCGGCGGCTCGGGACCATCCTTATAGAGCAGGAACCGCGCCTTCGGCTCCTGCCGCAGCATACGGTATTTCAACCCGAATTCGTTGTTGGCGATCTCGACCTTGGTCACGCCGGGCAGGTCAACCGCATCAAACGCCGCGCGCAAATCGCGGGCGGCGTCATACCAGAAGACGATGCGGTGCCCCTGATCCTCATAAAGCCGCATCAGGCCAGCGGCGATGCGGTCAGTCATCCGCCGCCTCCAGCCCCTTGATCGGCTTCAGCGCGCCGGCGAACAGCGGATAGTTGCGCTTCACCCCGTCATCGAGATCAATGGCGATCTTCTGCTGCGCCATCGGATAGACGACATCGCGTTCCCATTCGGTCAGCTCGGCGATCTGCTTGATGACCGTGGCTGTTTCCTTCTGCGCCTTTGTTTGCTTGGCGGGCGTGGCTGTAGGATCCATGGCTAGCTTTTCCAGCCGGGCGCGTTCGACTTCCAGCTTGTGGATGAACTCGCGCAGATACTGGTTCAGCACGACCGAGACGGTGTCGGGCCGATAGCGGTGCATATAGATCAGCGCATTGAAGCTGCCCTTGGGGCTGGAGAACATCCAGTAGATCGGGCGCTTTTTATAGCGGCGCACATGATAGTCGAAGAAATCCTTGGTGAACCACTTGCGCAGATCCTTGCCGAGCGCCTTTTCGATGAAGGCGAGGTTTTCGCGGAACTTCGCTTCGCCAAAGGTCACGCGCAGGAAGGCGCGGGTGCGGGTGACGATGTCATCGGCGAACCAGTCGGCATCCAGCACTGGAATGACATTGTCGCGGTCGGGGGCGAAACTCGGTTCCGGCACGCGGGCCAGATATTCCTCCACCCCCTCGCCCTGATTGGCGAGGATCAGGCCTGGCGCGTCGAGGCTGTAGCGCCCGAACATGCAGCCCACGGCATAGTGGAGGAATTCGGCCACCGTCTCCTCGCGCAGCCGCGCCTCGCGCTCCTCTTCCGAGGCTTTCACGCCATAGCGATAGGCCGGGTTGCAGGTGAGGGTGATTTCCTCGATCGGCACTTCAGCAGTCAGCTCATCTTGCAAACCATAGGCGTTGATGAAAATGCGGTTATTCTCTTCCTCCAGCCGCTGCATCTCATCGGTCATGCCCTGCCACTGGGCGCGAAGGGTGGCGTAGCTGTCCGCCAGCGTCCCGCCGCGATGCTCGGGCGAGAGCAGCGGGAGCGCTGTGAATTCCCAAGAGGTTTCGTAGGCATCCCAGTCGGCGCGGGAAAGTGAAACACAAGCCGTTGCCGGTTGCTGATCCAGCGTCTTTGAGGAACTTGGCACCGGAACCTTGGACACGTGCCCGCTTTGGAAGTCCAAAGAGGGCGCTAGCATCCCCAGCACAAGCCTCGTGAAGTTGCTATTCAGCAGTCCAAGCGCCACTGGTTCAGGTATGTCTTCGGAAAAGACGCATGGACCGGTCGATTCAAAAATCTGCCCTGCATCAAAGGCCCGAAATGCAGGGGGAGCGCTAGAAACCCTTGTCCATGAGATTCCAGGGCGGAGATAATTTTGGGCGTTCCGGAGATTTGCCTTGGGAAAGTTGCGCAATGCGGTGCCGTTATTCGCCCAATCGATCACGATGTCGTTGTTGCCAAACCATTTTCGAAATGGGCCACCTTTCTGGCAGGGCACCCAACGTTTTGGGGATTGCTCCACTTCGAACCAAAATCTCAAAAAACGCTCATTATCGCCTGTATCAAGTCCCTTTCCGACTGACGCATATGCGGAGAGGAGCTGGCTGCTCTTGAACGCTGCATAAACGCCATCACTGGCCCAATATGCGAGAGGGCTTCCAGGAATGTTTCGGAAATCATCTGGGATCGGTGCGTAGTATTCCGACGTTCTTCGCTTCTCAAGAAATACAAGCCGCTTATCTGCAGATTGTGGTGCATCATTAAGGTTGAAAAAGATGCCGCTACCAGCGTTTTTCTGTTTTTCAATCACAAAGGCTGACGCCTGAGCGACCTTTGAGTTCATTTCTGGGAAGCTGTTATAACCAATCTGACACAGGCTACGCAAAGTTCGCTCCGCCAGCAAGTTATCGCGAAGCATTTCGAAAGATGACAGGAACATCCAATTCTGCATTGTCACCATACCGGAGAACCCGGACTGACAATTCAGTGCTCCGGTCCGTTCGATGAACATCGAAAAAGCATCAGAAAAGCTGTTGGGATACGATTCTTCCGCCCATGCCTTCATGGCTGCATTCATGCCGCCAACACTCATATACGGCGGGTTAGCCACCACCACATGATACTTTGGCGACAGCGCCTCAGCCATTCGCAGCACGGCCACGACACGCTCCTGCACCTCCTTCAGCAGCAGATCGCTGCCGAAGTCCCGCGCCTCCACCATCCGCAGCGTCTCGGCCGGGTCGCGCAGTTTCGGCACGATCAGCGAGCCGAAGTTCTTGGCCTGGTCGAACTGCCCCAACGTCTCGCGTAGCTCGTCGGTGAACAGATCCTTGCCCACCACGGCGGCCACGTCCTGCATCTCGGCCGGCGTGAAGGCCACATCGGACAACACGCAGATGTCCGGCGTCACCGCCATCCGCAGGAACCGCCGCCGCCCCAGCTTTGCCGCCGCCTTCATCGACAGCGCAAAGGCCGCGAGCGCCCCGGCGCGGTCGTCAATCTCGATGCCGGTCAGGTTGTGCTTCAGGATCAGGCCGGGAATCTCGGCCGCGTCATGGCCTTCCTCGGCATAAATCTCAAAGAGCAGGTCAAACGCATAGGTCAGCATATGGCCAGAGCCGCAGGCCGGATCGCAGATGCGGATCTCTTCAGGTCGGGTGATCTTCAGGAAATCCGTCTCTGGTTCTTCCGGCGCTATGTAATACTCCATCTTCGCCGCCAGCTTCGATTGCGGGCGATTGAGCAGCCACAGCCGCCCCAGCGAGTTTTCTACCAGATAGCGGACGATCCAATGCGGGGTGAACAGCTGCGTCGCGGCGGGGATATTCTCCGCCGTGATCTTCTGGTTCTTCTTCAGCCCGGCAAAGACCTGATCCTTCTTTTCGCTGATATAGAACTGATAGAGCCAGCCGATGATCTCGACATCCTGGCAGGCATCTTCCGTCATCACCTCGCGCAGGCGGGCCAGGATGCTGTCCGGCGACAGAAGATCGTCGGGCATCAGCAGTTCGGTATAATCCTCGGCCCGGTCGAGCATATCGGCGCGCTCGAACATATAGGGCATCGCGCCGTGCCATTCGTTGCAGGCATGGATCAGCAGCAGCCGATAAGCTTCCGCCTGCCCGTCATGAGCCGGGCGGGTGCCGTTCAGATATTCGGCGATCTCGGGCCGGGCGCGATCCGGCAGGTTGCCGGCCATCGCCTCGGCCAGGATCTCGGGCCGGGTGGCGCCATCGGCGAGCGAAACAACACGCGGGTTGGTCAGGCCCGTCACATCCATGAAGCGCAGCGCGGTGAAGCGGTTGAACCATGTGTAGGCCGCCTGCTCGATCACTTGGCCACGGTTGCTGTTGGCTGCGGCCTCCAACTTTGCGATCGCCTTGGGGTGTTCACGGCGAGCGGCAGCGCCTTCGTTCAGCACCATGTCCAGCCGGGCAGTGACCTGATCGATCAGCAGATTGCGTGCGCTTTGCGCAAATTTCTTCAGCGCATTGGTATCCATCAGACAATCACTTTCTTGCCCGCGCCGATTGCGGCCAGCAGGGTCTTTTTCATCTCATCAAGGTAGCGGGTCACATCGTCCTCATCTTCGAGATAGGTTTTCGCGAAGGAGACGGTGATCGACTGGGCCTTGATATATTGGGGCTTTGCCGGTGCCGGCGGCACATATGACACAGCCGGGGCTTCGGCCACGTCACCGACAGGTTCGGGCTGGGGCGCGGGAGCCGGCGCTGGTGCAGGCGTCAGTTCGGCGATCCGGGTCAGCGTATCGGCCAGAAGGTTGGAACGCACCTCGGTCGCCTGATGACGCAAGGCCGGGAACAGGGTTTGCGAAGCAACGCCGGATTTCTGCGCAGTAAGCCCATCGCGGATACCCGTCTGCTGCTCTGGCGGTAGCGCGCGGAACTCCGAGGTCTGGGCGATTTTCTCGGCCACCTCGTCAATCGCCGCGATGACGGCGTTGCGCTCAGCCAGAACCGTTTGTTCGATGCGTTCTTTCAGGGCGTAGAAATCCGCCTTCAGTTCCTGAATCGCGGTGCCCTTGAAGCACTGCGGATCGGCAAGAACCCGGCGTAATGTGTTGGCGGCAGAATCTTCGGCAAAGGTAAGGTTCTGGTCCTGCACGGTCAGAAAAGCACGCACCTCATCATAGATGCCCTTCTGCGGTCCGGACATGAAGCTGCGGACCTTGTCGAGGATATCCTCCTTGGCATCCAGCAGCTGATCTTCCTGGCCCACCGAGCCGGTAATGAACCATGTCGCCGGCTGATCGCGCATGCTGTCGAGCAGAGTCCGCAGCGGATCGAGGGCGGCGATAAAGGGGTAGCCGGTCGACTGCTGGCCAAGACCTTCCAGTTCGCTGGTCAGCTTGCGCAACTGCGCCTGCCATTCCGCCCCGAGACTGCGGGCGTCATTGCCCGAGGCGGGCAGATCGAACAGTGCCTGAAACAGCTCGCGCGATTTACGGATCTGAGCTGCGGTGAATTCGATCTGCGGGGAGAGCAGAATATTGCCAAGGGCATGGCTGTTGCGCAGCTGCGGCACGAGGGCATCCCCTTCCAGCAGAGAGCTGTCAGCCCGAGCCTCAAGCTTGCCGCGCGCAACAAGACTCGCAGTCAGACACAGCACCGCAATGGACGGCCAGCCATAAGGTTTGGCTCCAAACTTCTCGACCAAAGCCTTGACCGAGACCCGCGTCCCAAGACGCATCTGGGCCTGAGCATGATTCAGCACGTCCTGCTCGGCTTCGGTCAGACCGCTGCCTTCGCCGCCGAAAAGCCCGCCATCGACACGGCCGGCGCGCCCAAGATCGGCTTCGGTGTAAGTAGCGCCGCGCAGGACAGGCAGGTTGGTATAGACCTTGTCCACCAGCACCTGGAAACCTTTGATCAGCCGTTCTTGCGGGTCTTCGCCGCCGATTTCCAGCTCGGCCCCGCGCACGAAAAGGCGAGCCTCCGCGATCAGACCGCGCAGTCTCTGTACCAGCTCCTTTTCACGCCGCGTATTCTGGTCACGCTTTTCCGCAATGATGCGATCGCGGCCGGGCTGGGCATCGCCGCTTGTGACCTGACGGGCAAATTTTACGGTCTGGAGCCAGAGGACGAGATCGCGCGTGAAGCGCACATCACGTCCAAGCAGGACAACCATCTCATCGCTTGCCATGCTGTTCGAACGAACCACATCCGGCGTGTCGGAATCGTCGCTGAAGGGCGAGACGATATTCACCGAAAGCTCATGCTCCCGGTTCAGGCTGTGCCCGTCGAGCTTGCGGGTGAAAGCATAGTCCACACCCGTGCCAGCATGCTTGATCTTGCCGTGACGGAGGATCGCGCCGAACGCCAGCTCGTCGAGCTGCCGCTCGATCTCGGCGGGATCGACGGCAATTGCCTTGATCTCGGCCTCGACGTCCTTTTCTTCATTGGTGAGGAATTCATAAACTTCACCATTGCGCTGGATCAGCGTCTGGCGTTCCAGAAGCGACAAAGCCTCTTCGATATTGCGGCGCTGCTCGGTCTGGTCCGCCTCGAACCGGGAAAGCAGGAGGATCGATATGTTGCGAGCGGTCGGTTTGAATTCCTTGACGTATTTCACAAGGAACAGCACTTTCAGAACCCGCACGGCGAAATCATCGCCAAGGTTCTTTTCGGCCAGTTGGATCGACTGCTGAACCGATGATTTCAGGGCGGTACGGATCCCCTCGAACATGAGATCAAAGGTCGCAAGGCCTCCGACCGGCGTATCCGCCAGCCGTTTAGCCACTTCCTGAAACACCCCCAGCATCGAGCGTTCGCCGACCGAGCTGTGCTTGCCCTCAAACGCGTTATGCTGGGAGAGGCCCATGATCGCACGCTGGAACAGATCATACTGGTAGTTCGGGAACGGATAGCTCGCGACGAACTGTTCTTTTCCGGAGAAATTCCTGAACTTGAAGGAATTATCGCCAAAATCGAACAAAGTACGCAGGTTGTTCTCCTCAGCATCATAAAGATTGCCAAGGGTAATCTGGCCAGCCTCGGTCTTGGCCAGCAGACGGCGCTGGATGACTTCGGCCACATCCTGAGAGTTCAGCGGCATTCGGTTGGCGAAGCGCGCCTGGATTTTCGAAAAATCATTCTCCTGCTGCGCCGTCAAATCGCCGATGACCGAACCCATGTCCTGCTGGGCGGTGACAACAATCCAGGCCTGCCCGTTGCACTTGGTGTTCAGACTTTCGGCAATGGTCTGCAGGTTCGTCATCAGTTTGACGTTGTCGGCGATATACTGCCCCACCTCATCGACGAAGAAGTTCAGCCGGAACTTCGGTCCCTGCGCATCGATCCACGACTTCACCATATTGGCAAAATCTTCGATCGAGACCTTCGTATCCTTGCGATACTGGCCAAGAATATCCTTGACCTCATCGCCCGTGACCTCCGCGAACGCCGCAGCAATGTGCTTGCCTTCCATCAGCGCCTGCTCACGCCCACGCTCCCAAGGCTTGCCAGAAGACCGCATGAAGGCCGCCTTGAAGGCATCAAGTTTGCCGCGGCTGTCCAGATCACGCTCGAACTGCGCGATATGCGGGAGCTTGCCATAATAGCCGCACATCTCGTCAAAGACCTTCTGGAAGACCGCCAGAAGTGCATCGACATCCGTCTTCGAGATCACATCCGCCTTTTGGTCGATATTGAACAATACCGACCGGGATGGAATCGACACCGCCTTGCGCAAGGCCCCCGCCAGCATCGGATTGCCCGCGAGCTTGCGCTCAAAGATTTCGATGGCGCGTTGCCCCTCGACCTCGTCGTTCTCCAGAAGAAGAGCGAGCATTTTCAGCAGGTGAGATTTCCCCGATCCGAAGAAGCCGGAAATCCACACCCCGTTCGCGGTATCGTAATTGTTGTAGGCGTCGAGGAATTGCTCCAGTCGGGCGCCGATCTCGTTGGTGATGACATATTCATCGAGCTCGGTCAGGAGGCTTTCCTTGTCATCAGCCTTGATTACCCCGTCGATCGAACGGTCGACCGGTTTGGCAAAGATATCACGCAGGAGAGTAGCCATCGGTCAGACCTCGTAATTCATGATATTGAACGCGCGGTAGTATTTGTCGTCGTGCAACACGCCGAACAATTCCAGCGATGCCCCGGTCGCCAACGCATGGGTGTATTTTCCCGGAAAGAACATGACCGTCGGCCGGTCCTTCGCGGTGCTTTGCAAGTTGTTGAGCACGTTGTGCGATCGCAGGTAGGGGTAAACCTCACCAACGCCTGACAGGAAGATCACATCGTGTGGGGCTTCTTCAATTCGCCGCGCGATCTCCGGAATGAGATGTGCCTGCGGGTCCAGAACCCCTTGCAACAGCTCCTTGAGCTCCGACTTTTCGGTCTCGGCTTCAACCTCAAGAATCTGCTCAAATATGCCCCGGCCCTCGAGGATACTGAGGGAAAGGGCATAGAGGTCGATATCAAGCACTCGCACACCGGCATGCCCCAACCGGGCGATCAGATCCTCGCGATCCTCGCCCAGGCTCAGCCCGTCTTCGGCATCAAATGCGCAGATGAAAAAGGGAACCTCGTTGCCCAGCCCTTGCTTTTGCAAGAACCGTTCACTGGAAACTACCCTGAATAGATGCTCGGCGCGGGCGCGCCGATCGGTTCTTGTGCTCACAATCACCCCCCATTTCCGGGAAAGATTCGCAAATCCGCCGGATTACTTTCCTCAATCAGCCGCTTTATGCGCCCCGACAACCAAATCGGCTGAATTCTGCCCTCGACACTTCTCAAACCGGCTTCACGCAAAATCCGAAACAAGACCTGACGCAATTTCGCGCAGGTTGATGGTGAGAGCTCGGCGAGGCCAGGATCACTCTCCGCTTTCTCCGCGAGAAAGCGGTCAAAAACCTCATGACCCAGGTCAAGCCGCCAGGATTGGTAGCGCTCGTTGATCACCTCGACAGCGAATTCGCGGACAAAACGATAGGTCCGGCAGACCGCCAGCCACATCATCGCCTGCTGCTCGGCGCGGTCAGCCTCTGCCGACAGGTAATGGCGTTCGGCATCGGAGAGATGACCTATGCGGTCGTACACTTCGCGAAGCGCGCGGGTTTGCGAGGCCAATTTGGGCAAGGAAGACGCGCCCTGGGCCAGCAAGCGCTCACGAGCACACGCCCAGGTCTCGCCGGGTCGATAAGCCTGGGCGATCACTAGGCTCTCATTGAGCATCAGCCCGCCCACACCAAAGGACATTCGGTATCTTCGATATTTTGGGCTTTTACCCAAGATCACAGCGCGAACTCCGCCCTTTCCAAGGCCGCGACAGTCTCATCTCTGTTGACCACCACGATATGCTGGCTGCGGGCGGGTAGCTGGGCGGCGTCGCCCAAAAGGCCGAGGCGCTTCAGCACATAAAACAGCATCGCGTAGCGGACGGTCAGCACGGCCGAGCCGCCCGCCATCCCATAGTCCTTTGCGACTACCGCCTTCTGGCTTTCTGTGAGGTCGGGATGCGGACCGATCTCGATGCCAAAGCGCTTCTGCCAAAGAGCGTCCTGATCGGCCGGCGCACCAGCCTCTTCCAACTCGCCTACATCAAGGATGCGCGGCAGGAGAAAGTCTTTGAACTTGGCGGTGATGTGACAGTAGCCGCGCACATGCCAGCGAAAGCCGTCATAGCCAAAGGCATGCGGCGTAATGCGCCGCCAGATCGGATCGGGCCGATCTCTGCTCATCGACTGATAGTGGATATCGACCGATCGCACGTCACGCACCGCACCCAATATGGTGCGCAGCACCTTGGCGTTGATGTCGCGGCGGGGTGTTAGCGCGATATCGGTATCGGGCACCTGGGTAATCCAGGATTCGCCCAGTTCGATCAGCCCCTCGGCGACCGAGCGCAGGCGCGACAGATAACCATAGGGATCGGGTTTCAGGAAAATGGGCTCGAAATCCGGGCCCGCCACATAGCGACGGGCACTCTTGTCATAGAGCGCATTGTGCGGTGCGCGCTCCTGGTAGAGCGTCAGATCCTTCGATGCCTGCGGCACCGACACGTCGAACATTTCGATGATGTCCGAGCGGTTGACGCCGCCCTCCCAGAACAGCCGGAACTCGATGAACTCGAGGCGGCGTTCCACGCCCCACTTCAGCGCTGGCCCCTCGCTGGTCATCTGGTTCCGTTCCTTTACATCACGAGGGGATAAAAACTATATGGACATATCTGCAATGCCCGTATAGTTTGTATCTACATGGTGGAGTCGCGTCAAGCGGAACCGGCGAATCAATAGGAGATAGTTGGCGGTGAGCACCAATCCTAATCGGCGCACGATCGTCGCACATGGCCGTTTGGCGATGCGCGAACTGCGCCTCGACGCCGCCCGGCAGCGGCTCCACGGCTTGCAGATCCTCTCGTTCGAGCAGCTCGCCGTCCGGCTGGCTGGCGGCTTCACGCGGCCCATTGACGACGAGAGCCTGCGTACCGCGATCCAGGTAGCCTTACCGGCGACGCCTCTGGGAGAACTGGACGGCATCAAGCTGCTCCCGGGAATGGTCGATGCCGCAGCCGATACGCTCCACAAGGTCTGGCGCTCAGGGATAGACCTGGCCGCGCGCGCCCATGAGCATCCGCGCCTCGAATCGATTGCGCGCCTCGAAGCGGCCGTACAGGAGCAGCTGGCGCCCGGGATGATGCGCCCCACTGACCTGGTGTCGGCGGCGCTGAAGCGCCTGGCGCATGCCCCGGCGGTCCTCGGTTCCGTTGAGATTGTTGGTATCACCGAGCTTTCGCCCAGCTGGCGTCCGCTTCTGGCGGCGCTTGCGACGCATGTGCCTGTCGCATGGGTCGCGGGACCGCGCCCCGTCCCGGAATGGCTTGCCGCCACCGATGTGGCTATTCGCCGCTCGGATGCACTGGCACCCGAGCAGCACATGGTCAGCGCAGCCACCGGCTATCACGAAGCGGTCGAGGCGATCCGCTGGGCGCGCGCGCTCATGGTGTCAGAGGGCGTCGATCCGGCCGATATCGCCATCGCCGCAGCGTCGACCGCCGACTATGACGATCACTTCCTTGCCTTGCGCGCGGATGCCAATTTGGACCTCCATTTCGTCCATGGCATCAAAGTCACCACCACCCGCGACGGTCAGGCCGCCGCAGCGCTTGCCGATATTCTGATCCGCGGGTTCTCGCAGACCCGCATGCGCCGGCTCGCGGCTCTTTGCCGATCGGAAACCGGCCCGTTCCAGTCGTTGCCGCAGGGGTGGCTGCGCGTGCTGCCCGCCGATGCGCCGTTGGCCTCTCTCGGCGCCTGGGATCGGCTGCTCGGTCGCCTCACGGCTGCGGATTGGCCCGACGAGCAGGACCACACGCCGACCTTGCGCGGGATCGTCGATCTGCTCGCCAAGGGGCATGAGGCAGCCGACGAGGTCGGCGCTGCATTCCTGACAGGCCGTGCGCTCTCGATCTGGCGCAAAGCGCTGCTCGCTGGCCCTTCGGTGTCGCTCGATGCGACGCTCGAAAATCTGAAGCAGGACGACGGCCTTGAGGCCTGCGTGTCGCCGGCATGGATGCCCGCGAGCGCGCTTGCGGCATCACCGCGTCGCTATGTGCGCCTCATCGGACTCAACTCCTCGCGCTGGCCGCGCGGGATCTCCGAAGATCGCCTCATCTCCGACCATATCATCCCCACCGCTGAACTTGATCCGCTGCCGATCGGCGCGGCGGACCGGCGCGATTTCGAGACCATCCTGGCGACAACCGAGACTGAGGTCACATTGTCGCGTGCGCGGCGCGACAGCGAGGGGCGCCTGCTCGGCCGGAGCGCATTGCTCGGGCCAGTCGCGGAAGAAATCTACATCGGCCGTAACGCCGTCCCCGCACACGCCTTCAGCGAGACCGACCGCCTGATGGCGCGGCCAGATGAGTTCGCGGGCGACAGCCAAGCCGCCAGTGCGCTCACCACCTGGCGCAACTGGCATCGCAAGGAAATCACGCCGCACGACGGACTGGTTCGCGCAGACCACCCGCTGCTGCTCGACATCCTCGCACGGGTGCAGTCGGCAAGCTCGTTGAAGCTGCTCCTGCGTAGCCCGCTGGGCTTCGTCTGGCGCTATGGAATGCGCTTGCAGATGCCCGAGAGCGGCACGGACCCGCTGGTGCTCGACGCGCTGGCGATGGGCGACCTCGTCCACATGACCCTCGACCTTGCGCTTCAGGATCTGGAAGCGAATGGCGGCCTCGCCAACGCCGGCGATGCCCAGATTACTGCCGCTATCGAAGCCGCCGCTGCGAATGTTGCAGGCGTCTGGGAAAGCGAGCGGGCAGTCCCGCCGCCGGTCATCTGGCGGCGCACGCTTGACGATGCCCGCACACTTGCAGAACGCGCGCTCACATATCGCGGTGAGCATCTGGAGGGCGCTCGTTCCTACGGCGAAGTCGCCTTTGGCGGCGCTACGCCCAAGACCGGCGCCGACAGCCCATGGGATGCAGCAACCCCGGTCGCGATCTCCGAAACCGGTTTTGCCATCAAAGGCTATATCGACCGGCTCGATCTCTCGGGCGATGGCACGCGCGCGCTTGTTCGCGACTATAAAACTGGTCGACCGCCCAAGGATGACATCAGCATCGACGGCGGCCGCGAATTGCAGCGCTGCCTCTATGCCTTCGCGGTCAAGGCTCTCCTGGGCGCCGACATGTCGATCAGCGCCTCGCTGCTTTATCCGCGCGCCGAGGTCGACCTTCAGCTCGCCGATCCCGAAGCGACGCTTGGTGAGCTGACCGGCTATCTCCAGTCAGCCAGCACCAGCTTGAGCGCAGGCCATGCGCTGATTGGGCCGGACACTGGCGGGGCTTACGACGATCTCGCCTTCGCGCTGCCCGCCAACGCCGGCGCCACCTACTGCAAACGCAAGACACCGGCTGCCACCGACCTCCTCGGGGACGCCGCTCTGGTCTGGGAGGCCCAGTAATGACTGCCGCTCTGAATACACTGCGGGATGACGCCGCCCGCCACACAGCGATCAGCAACCATGACCAGTCGCTTCTCGTGGAAGCCGGTGCAGGATCGGGCAAGACCGCCGTCATGGCGGGCCGGATCGCGGCCATGTTGGCGGAAGGCGCGCCCCCGAAGTCGATCGCGGCGGTGACTTTCACCGAACTGGCCGCAAGTGAGCTTCTTGTGCGTGTCCGCGACTTCGTGAGCGAGCTTGTTGCGGGCACGATCCCGACCGAACTCAAGATCGCTTTCCCCGATGGGCTTTCCGAGCAGCACAAGGCGTATCTCGAAGCAGCAGCGGCGCATATCGATGAGATCACCTGTTCGACCATTCACGGCTTTTGCCAGCGACTGATCAAGCCCTATCCGGTCGAGGCGAATATCGATCCGGGCGCGAGCGTCATGGACCGCAATCAGGCCGATCTCGCTTTTATCGAGATCGTCGATGCCTGGCTGCGCGACCGCCTTTCCGGCGCCGAGGGTGGTCTCATTGCCGAGATGGTGCTCCATAACCCTGACGAGACTGTCGGCCTCATCCACCGGATCGTCGACAATCTGCGCAAGCGACGTACCGTCGCCCCCCCGGGGACGGAGGCGCTTGCCCCGCATCTCGCCGCGTTTCGGGCAGCGACCGCGGACTTCGGCGAGTTCATCCGCACCGCGCCGGC
Organism: Sphingobium aquiterrae; assembly: GCF_037154135.1. NCBI lineage: Bacteria > Pseudomonadati > Pseudomonadota > Alphaproteobacteria > Sphingomonadales > Sphingobiaceae > Sphingobium > Sphingobium aquiterrae. The sequence goes on along the minus strand of NZ_JBANFL010000006.1, from coordinate 70,834 downwards.
CGTCGAGGAAGAAACGGCGCTCTTCGCCGAACACTTCGCCGGAATGGCTGATACCCTTGAAGGCGGGCCGGCCGTTGATATGCCTGCCGGTCTCGTCCGTCTACTGACCACGCCGCCGCATCCTGATCTTTTGACCGGCAAGGGCACGTTCCTCGTATTCAGGAAGAAGGGCAAATGGGTCGAGGCGGCCAAGCGTGAAGGGCTCGCCAAGGCTGACGGCGAGCGGCTCAATCTCGCAGCGGAAGCTGCCTATTCGGCGTGCTGCGTAACCTGGCAGGCGCTCATGCAGAATGTCGCGAGCCGCGTCCTTGCCGACCTCATCGGTGAGGTGCGCCCGGTGCTCGATCATTTCCGCGACTATAAGCGATCCGCCGCGCTGCTCGATTTCGACGATCTGATCTTCGCGGCGCGCGATCTCCTGCGTGACCATGATGATGTGCGCCGTGCGCTCGCCGCCCGCTTCTCGAAGGTGCTGGTCGACGAGTTCCAGGACACCGATCCGATCCAGACCGAAATTTTCTGGCGCCTGTGCGGTGAACCGCCGGAGGCCGGAGCGATCGGCGATTGGGCCAGTTTCACCATCCGGCCCGGCGCGCTTTTTCTGGTGGGCGATCCCAAGCAGGCGATCTACCGTTTCCGCGGCGCTGACGTCTTGGCCTATGTCCGCGCCCGCGATGCGTTCATCGCCCAGGACGAGGAAAGCGTCCTGTCGATTTCGACCAACTTCCGGTCCTGCGCTCCGATCCTGACGTTCGTGAACGAGCGGTTCGAGGGGCCGCTCTCCAGCGACGGCCAGCCCGGCTTCACCGCGCTTGACCCTTTTCATGCCGATCGCGGCGATGCCCTGTGCATTGCGGCGCTGGATGTCGCGGTCGCCGGCGAGGATGGCAAGGCGTCAGCCGAGCAGCAGCGCGATGCCGAGGCCGAAGCCGTCGCGCAGATGTGCGCGAAGCTCATCGGCAGCGAGATGATCCTTGACCGCCGTTCGGGAGCCGGCCGCCTGTGCCGCCCGGGCGACATTGCCTTGCTCGCGCCCACCGGCAGCGACCTTTGGCGTTATGAGGAAGCCCTGGAGCGCTATGGCATCCCGGTCGCGACTCAGGCCGGCAAGGGCCTGTTCCGCCGCCAGGAAATTCAGGATCTCATCGCGCTCACCCGTGTCCTCGCCGACCGGCGCGATACGCTGGCGCTGGGCGCACTGCTGCGCGGGCCGCTCGTCGGGCTCACCGAAGAGCAATTGCTCGATATCATCTGGGCGCTACCGCGTGCCGAGGATGCGCCGGACAAACTGCCCCGTCTCGACCTTGGCGTCGATCCGGCGGACATCACGCATCCGCTGGCCCGCGCGACGATCGAGAAGCTCCAGGCGCTATACCGCCAGACCAATAACACGACGCCGCACGAGCTTCTTTCTCAGGCGATCGATGCGCTGCGGGTGCGGCCCATCCTGCTGGCGCGCCATCGCGGTCAGGCCGAGCGCGCGCTTGCCAATGTCGATCTCTATCTGAGTCTCACCTCGGCGTTCGCGGTCCGCGGCCTGCGCGCCTTCGCCGAGACGATGACGGCGGCCTCGACCGACGAGGCGCGTGCGGTCGAGGGGCGACCGGACGCGCAGGAAGAAGCGGTCGCGCTCTACACCATGCACGCGGCCAAGGGGCTGGAATGGCCGATTGTCGTGCCCATCAATACGATGACGGCCATCAAGGCACCCGATAGCGCCGTCACTGATCGCGATAGCGACACCTTCTATTGCCCGGTCTTCGGGGTGAAGCCGGCGGGCTATGAAGAGGTGCTCGACGCTGAGAAAGCCGAACTCGACCGCGAACGCATCCGTCTCTGGTATGTCGCAGCCACCCGTGCCCGCGAACTGCTGGTGCTGCCGCGTCTCGATGCCGCACAGTCCAAGTCCGCATGGATTTCGCTGGTCGATCTGTCGCTGGTCGATCTGCCCGCGCTCGATCTCTCGCACCTGCCCGAAGAGATGGGTGCGGCAGCGGCACAAGCAGTCAACGTCCAGACGCGCGAAGGCTTTGCCGCCGAAGCGGCCGCAATCCTCGACAAGCGCCATCACCTCGTCTGGCTCGCGCCGAGCCGCGATGAAAGCCAAGCCGGGCCGGTGCTGACGCCCGAGACGGTCGAGATCTGGGCGGCAGCCGATGATGGGCAGCCCGATGACGAAGGGCCGGTGCTGAGCGTTCAGGGTGGGCGCGAACGCGGGCTCATCCTCCACAAGCTACTCGAAGAAGTGCTAACGGGCGAGACCGATGCCGGTGAGGCGGCGCTGATCGATCGGGCTCGAGCCTTGATCCTGGAAATCGGCAAGCCGGTGATGGACGATCCCGCCCAGGGCCTGACGCCCGGCGAACTCGCCGGCTGCGTGGTGCGGACGCTAGGCTTGCCTGAAATCGCCGAGCTGCGCCCCAGCCTGGTGCCTGAACTGACCGTCTATGCGGCGGTTGAGGTCGAGGGGGTCGAGCAGGCGACGGTCGGCATCGCCGATGCGACCGGCTTCGACGGCCAGGGCAAACCTTCTGTCGTGATCGACTGGAAGAGCGATGTGCAGCCGACCGCGGCGACGATCGAGCACTATCGCGCTCAGGTTCGCGCTTATCTCGACATGACCGGCACCGAGCGGGGGCTGATCGTGCTGGTAACATCCGGTCAGGTGATCACCGTCAACCCAACCCCGGCAGCCGTCGCGGCCTGAAGCGCAGGGAGGCAAGGAAGCGATGCTGAAGCGAACGACGCCCAAGCAGCCCGACCAGGACGATCTGTTCAGCGAAGAGGTATCGCTTCTTCTGCCCGCCCGCTTGGCGCTCGAAGGCAAGATCCTTGGCAGCGCGGTGCGCCAGCAGGCAGTGCCTGCGGCCGAAACCGCATGCCGCCTCCGACCTTTTACGGTTCGCCGGGTTCACGGCTTTGAGGCTCTACTGAAAAGCGGCGCGACACTGAAAATCATCAGCGCCAAGACGGCAGCCGCCCTTGACGCTGATCTTCTCCTGCTCGTGCCGGATGCCAAGACGCCAGGGGACATCAAGGCAGCGCTGCTGCGCGGTGAAGGGCGCTGGGTCGGGTCGAAGCCGATCGATCCGACCGAGTTGAGCGCGAAGGAAATGGCCGAGCGCCTCGCCGGTGTGATGCTGTCGTGGGACGACGCGCTGCATTTGCGCGAGGGGCGTCCGGCGGCCGACGGCAAGCCCGCGTATCCCGGACTGCGCCGCCCGCAGATCGGCGCGCTCCATGCAGCGCTTGCGCACGCTACCCGCTCGACAGATCCCGCGACGATCGTGATGCCGACAGGCACGGGCAAGACCGAGACGATGCTGGCGCTCAACGCCCGCCAGCGGTTCGACCGCTTGCTGGTGGTGGTCCCGACCGATGCGCTGCGCGAACAGATTGCTGCCAAGTTCGAGACGTTCGGCGTGCTCAAGAGGCAAGCCTGTCTCGATGAGGAAGCGCAATTTCCCGTCGTGACGCGGCTCGCGCATATCCCGGCATCGATCGCCGAGGTCGATCAGATCTTCGATAGCGCCAACGTCGTCGTGACGACCATGCACATTGCCGGGCGCGCGGAGGCGCCGGTGCAGGAGCATATGGCCGAGCGGTCCGCGGCGCTCTTCATCGACGAGGCGCATCATATCGGGGCGCGAACCTGGAAGGCCTTTCGCGGCCTCTTTGTCGAACGCAATCCGCCGATCCCGGTGGTTCAGTTCACCGCCACCCCGTTTCGCGAGGACGGCGGCCGCGTAGATGGCGAGTTCATCTACACCTATCCGCTGAAGAAGGCGCAGGCAGAAGGTTACTTCAAGCCGATCCGCTTCGAGGCCGTGTTCGGCCTCGATCAACCCGACGCCGATCAGGCCATCATTCACAAGCTCGGCGACGTGCTTGCCGCTGATCTGGAAGCCGGCCTCAACCATCTGGCGATGGCCCGCTGCAACACGATCGAGCGGGCCAAACAGCTCCACGCCCTCTACGCGGCGATCTATCCGGAATATCGGCCGGTGATCGTCCATAGCCAGCAGTCCTTGAAGGACCGGCGTGCCAACCTGGCTGCGCTACGCAGCTTCGAGAGCCGGATCATCATCTGCGTCGATATGCTAGGCGAAGGCTTCGACCTCCCCGAACTGAAGATCGCGGCCCTTCACGATCATCACAAGAGCGTCGCCGTCACAATCCAGTTCGTCGGCCGTTTCACGCGCCAGGATCCAACACTCGGCGACGCCACGGTGATTGCCAACACCGGTGTTGATGATGTCGATCGCTCGCTGGCCAAGCTCTATGCCGAAGATGCCGATTGGAACGCGCTGGTCGAGGCGCTCAGCTCGGCCAAGATCGAGCGTCAAGTCCGTCGTGCCGAGATGTTCAAGGGGTTCTCCGGCGACCTGAGCGACATCCCGCTTCAGACCCTTGAGCCTAAGATGAACGCGGTCCTTTACCGGACGTCATGCGAGGCCTGGGATCCCTTCGCCGCCGAGGAACTCTACAACCCCGGCACCTATCTCGGTATGAAGCTCAATCAGCACAAGCGGGTCGCGATCTTCGTCACCCGCGCCGAGGAGCAGGCCCGCTGGACCTCGGCCCAACAGGCGGTGAATGTCACCTGGGATCTGCATATGATGCACTGGGACCGGACCACCGGCCTCCTTTACATCAGCAGCTCGGCCAAGGGGCCGTTCGACCGGCTCGCCAAAGCGGTCTGCGGCGATGGGACGCGCCGTGTGGAGGGCGAGGAAGTGTTCCGCAGCCTCCATGGTTTCAAGCGCCTCATCCTCCGCAATCTGGGGCTTACCCACCATCAAGGGCGCGGCGTGCGCTACTCGATGTATATGGGCGTGGACGTCGCGGACGGGCTCGACAGCGCCAAATCCCAGTCGCGGATCAAGAACAACATCTTCGCCACCGGTTTCCTAGACGGTATGCCCGCCTCGCGTGGTTGTTCGGCCAAAGGCAAATTCTGGTCGAGCGCGAAGGTTCATGATCTGACCGACTGGGTGGACTGGTGCCAGGATGTCGGTCGCACGGTGAACGATCCCAGCATTACCACCGACGGCGTCTTCAAGAGCGCGATGCGCCCACGCCAGATCAACCAGCGGCCGGCCGTGCCGCCGGTCGCCATCCACTGGCCGGAATCGCTGATCACGCAGATCGAGGAGCGGATCGAGATCTCGTTCGGCGATGTGGCGGTGACGTTTGCCGAATGCGACATTGAGTTGCTCGACAATGCCCGCACCGGGCCGCTGCGCTTTGCCGTGCGCAGCGATGACCATTCGGCTGAGTTCGAGATTGTCTTTAGCGACGGTCATGCCCGCTATCCCCAGCGCGCCGGTCCCAAGGCCACCATCAAGGTCGGCAGCAAAGTTCAGACCCTCTCGGAATCCTTCGGCGAGGACTCGCCTCAGATCGATTTCGGCGATGGCTCGCTGCTCATCTACAGCCATCTCTACACCCTGCCCGAGGGCGAGACGATCGAACCCTATCCGGCTGCCCGGATCGAGGCATGGGATTGGTCGAAGGCCAATATCCGGGTCGAATCGCAAGGCACCGGAAAACGTGCGGATTCGGTCCAGCGCAACGTCATCGAGATGCTGATGGCCGACCCTGACCCCTATGACGTGATCTTCGACGACGACGGCAAAGGGGAGATCGCTGACGTGGTGGCGCTGCGGATCACCGACACCGTGGTGTCCGTGACCTTGTACCACTGCAAATATTCAGGAACAGACACCCCGGGCGCACGTCTCGGCGACCTCTATGAGGTGTGCGGGCAGGCCCAGAAGTCGGCCCGGTGGCGCGACCGCCCTGGCCGCATGCTTCAGCACATGCTGAGGCGCGAGAAGATGCGCCGGGATCGCGGCGAGAGCTCGCGGATCGAACAGGGTTCAGCCGCTGGGATCAAGAAGCTGAAGGTGGGCTGGCAGGATCACCGCTTCGAGTTCGATGTCCGTATCGTGCAACCCGGGCTTTCGCGGAAGGCGATTGGCGAAGAAGGCTTGCATCTCCTCGCCGGGGTCGAGACCTATCTTCTTGAGACCCGCGCCATGCGATTGAAGGTCATCGGGAGCGCGTAGGTTCTTCTCGAAGTCACGGCAACACCGTCTAAGTTCGGACTTCGGTTTCGCTGTTGGTGGTCGATCGTCGCAGGCCCATCGCTGACAAATCAAGCACCAACGGTCTTAAAATATCGCGCGTCGGAGTCCCTCCTCGCGAAAGAACATCGATGAAATCCTCCTGATTGGGTTGGCCGAGCGCAAGGCGGTAAATCATGCGCTGTTCCCGGAGCTGCGCGAAGCGTAGCATGTCGCGCCCGAATGGCCGCTCAAAGACATGACGCTGGACCTCCGCTCCATCGAACACCCACCAGGGCTTCAACCCACTGGTGTCGACAAATCGGTCTGCCAGCTGCTGAAGGCGTATCCAGGGCGAACCGGCGCTCTGTTTCTCGGCCAGCCAATCGCCACGCAATTCCGATGCGAGCTGCCGGCGCACGGCAAGCCCGGCATAGCGCTGCACCCTACCCTCTCGCTGTTCAAGATCTAACGGATTGGAGGAAAGATCCCAGTGGACGACCTTCGCGCACCATGGATGGAAATCGAGCCCTTCCTGGCCGACCGATGTGGTTGCCAGTACATGCGGCCAAAAGGGCGTGTTGAAGGCGCGTCGCACCTCGTCCGGACGAGCAGGCGTAGACGTGTTGGCCTCCCCTCCTTTCCTGCTCACCGGTTCGGCCTCCGCATCCCCAAAGGGAACGGCGACGTGGCACCTCACCGGGATCTTCTCCGGATTTCGTGCGAGTGTGTGGAAGCTGAAACCGCCGGCGCGGAGCCCAATCGACTGCTCCAGGTCGGCCGCCAGACCGGCACTCCCTTCCGGCAGATTCTGCGCCCGCAGCCAGAAATGCTCGTCGAGGACGCTCTCCAGCCCACCATCGACTACTGCACGCATAACCTGTTCGACAGCGTTGGCACCGGGGAGCGACGCGAGGATCACGGGATTGTCGAGATACGCCCGAAGCCCTTGCCAACTCAGGCGAACGAGCGCCGCGAACCTGCCGGCATCGAGAATGGTCGAATCGTGGCGACGCAGCGCACGCCCAAGCACGACACCGGGCGCGCTGATCGCGTAGTCAACAAGGTCATTGAGCTCTTCCGGCGAGAGGCTGTCCAGCTTGGGCATCTGCCGCCATTTTTTGATGGCAGCGCGGGCTGCCTTATCGTCTCCGGTTGCCGCTGCCCAAGCGTCCGCGGAGACGCTCGCGAGACCGTCGAACTGCTCGATGGCCGCAATCGTCCGCGCGATCGAACGATGCCGGCGACGGTCCTTGGCAGTTGCGCGAACGACGATGTTCTTAGGCAGCTTGGCGAGGATCTGCCGCCGGACCTCCCTGCGCATCGCCGCCATGGTCGCTCCAGGCTTTGCCAACGGGTCTGTATTAAGGATTAGCCACGGGGATGGGTGGAACGCGGCCATCACCGGCCCAGGCATCGCGGCAAGCTTGAACCTGCGGCGGCGATAGGCCTTTTCGTACCCGCCCTTCTTGGGAAGGCAGTTCGCTTCCACCCCAAAACTGAGCAGCGCGGCGACCGCGGACGGAGTCGCCCTGAATCGACTGAACATCAGCAGCTTTGGATCACCGCCGGCTGATTTCCATGGGCCTGCGAGCGGCCACCATTCGAGGGAAGGCGCCGACCAGGGAAGCGACAACTTCGCTGGCCCCGCAATCTTCGTGAGGGCGCGCAGCTTCGCATCGGGCCAGCTCTCCGGGGCGTCGAGCCGGTTGCGACGCGCGCGCGTCATCTGTGGGACACCCTGCTCCGACTTGATGGTTGCCCGTCTCCACGCCGTATAGCGAGGGCCCATTGCCTGGGCTGGCAAGGGGATCGACGACCAATAAGGAAGCGCCTCATGGCTATCCCTATCGTCAAAGCTGTCAACCAGATGCCGGTAGACGCGGAAATCCTCGGAGGCGGGGCTGGCATCGAGATACTCCGTGCCGGCGAACGAGTCTGACGATACGACGCTGTCGCGTTCGGTACGCGACATGACAGGGGTGAGCAGGCCACGCAGCGCATCCCGCATGGTCGCCGCCTCCACGATCTCGTCTGCCAATGCAGGATGCCCGGCTTCCGCATGCGCGATGATGTCGCGCAGCTTGTCCCCAAAGCTGGCGAACAGCTTTGCCGCGTGCCCGCGTGCCGTTTCGCCCGCCAGAAAGCCGATCAACTCCATGAGCTGGGCATGCGCGAGGGTGCCCTGGCTTTCCTCCCATCGCGTGCTCAGCAAACGATAGGGCGTAGCGCTCAGCAAAAGGATTGCCGGCGGCGTGGCGGCGCCTACTGGTTCGAGGAGCGCCTTGAGTAGCGGATCGGAACTCTCGTCATCGAGCAAATCGCGATAGCGCTGAAATTCGTCAAGGATGACGAGGTCGGGTGGTTGATGCCGCAGCGTCGCAAGCGCCAGCGCCCTTCGCAGCTTTCCGACGAAAGCGGTCGGTTTGAGCGCTTTCGTACCGGTAGCGTCATCACCGTCAATAGCGTGCTCCAGCGCTTGGCGGACATCGGGCCCGAACTCGGTCGCCAACGCTTCCCGAAACCGCTGTGTCAGGTTCGGCGGAGCTTGTTGACGCTTCTTCTCGGCCTCAGTGAGCAGCCCTTCCCAGCTGCCGCCCACATTCAATCGCAGCACATTCGGGTCGAGACGGCTTGCAAATGCCGGATAGGCCTTCGCGAGCAGCACCTGCAGGAACGCCCGTTCCTCCTTTCTGCCGCCAGTGAGACGCACCTTCCCGCCGGGAAAGGATGTCGCCGGCGTCAGCGCGTAGATGAGGACGTTTTGGTCGGGTCGCTTCGACCTCGCGATCATCGAAAGCCGATCCGGCGTCTCAACGGCCTTCTTTCGTTGGGCCTCGTCGAGGAAAGCAACAACCCGCGACTTGTTCTGGAACGACACGGCGTGGCCGTTGGCGATGTAGTAGATCGTCAGCGGACGCGTGCCGCCCTGCGACATCCTCCGCGCGACCTCTTTCGCGACGACCGTCTTACCGAGACCAACCTCGTCCGCGACAAGGAAGCGTCGACGACCGGCCTGATTTTCGAACGATCGGATCGCACTTTCGACCGTCGCATTTTGAAATGGCTTGGGTTCGCTCATCGCCGATGGCCCCCTCCGGCCCCGACCAAACCGGATCGAATCTTACCCCACAAATCCTCGAAGCGACGCAACATAGCGATCGCCTCGGGGTCCTCCTGCCGCGCTTGCTCGAGCACCGCCGGCAGATAGTCGGACACGCGGCGCTCAATCTCCCGGAACTTGGTCCGATCCCGCGCCCATGCCGCCAGCATTTCCTCAAGCGTCGGTAGCGCACTGGACAGCGGTGCATCAACGCCGGCGCCCAGTCGTTCGGCGACCTGCTCTATTGTCCAGTCGCCCTCGCCCTCTCGGCCATCATCGGCCAGAAGGCCCGCGAGCCACAGCAGGAACCCGCGTGTGCCCAGCAACCGCACGAAGGCCGCGCGATCGCGTTCGACCCCGAAGGGAGGGGCAGCCGGCGCGCGCTGCAGCCACGAGAGCCCCTTCTCGCCAAGACTGACGCGGAGCCGGACAAATTCTGTACGCTCGGCCGGAGGCACGCTCCCCAACGAGATCGCGGTCACGGCACGCGGCCAGACGCGCAGATCGCCGTTCAGCGCCCCGATTTCCAGCACCGCGCCTGCTTCATCCGGATGAGGCCCCCTAGGGTATTGGGCAGGGTCTTGTTCGATGCGGAGATCCTCGCCCTCGACGGCGAGGGTTGCCCCCCAGCGGGCAGCGACCTGCGCACGCGCACGCTCAAGCGCCTCTTCCTCGAGTGTGACCGCATCCGGCTCGAACTCGCGTTCGGGCACAGGGATGCAGCGGGCCGCGCCGACCAGTGCTTTCAAACCTGCCTCGACGCCTTCGGTGATGCGAAGCTCGAGCGTTGCTTCGGCATTCCGGCCGGACCAGGCCCGTCTCGTGGCATTGGCGCTACCCAGCCACAAAGTGCGCGATCGGCCAGTGCGCCAGAACAGCAGCTTGGCGTGTAGACCGCGGCCAATCTGCTGTTCCTCGTCCGCGGCGTCATCCTGCTCACCCAACGCTGCTGCACTGTCTGCAGGTTCTGGATCGGCGATTGGATAATCTGGACCATCTAGCGCCAGCAGACTGTCGAACGTGCGAAGCGATGGCCCTACCCGATCAATCTCCCGCATGGTCGTGAGCAACGTGCGGCTGGGCTTGTCCTTCCCCGGAGGCATCTGTGCGGCAAGAAATGCTTTGTCGACGAACGGGCTGACGACGAGAATCTCATCGGTGCGCGCTGGCGGTGTCGGGATCTCCATCGGGACCAGCCCGCTCGACCAGCGCAGCGCTTCAACCGTAACCCCGGCCGGCGCGCGCCACTCAACCTTGCCGATGGCCGAAGCGAGTGACGCGCTGCGCGCGCCCTTCAACTCGGCACGGTCGGCCAAGGACCGCGCAAGCGCATCGGCGCCGGGAACCTGCCTCGCCCCTTGTCCACCTGATACGAGCAACAGCCCAATGTCGCGGTTCACACACTCGGTGAGGTTGCGACTGCCGAGCCACAGACGCCAACGTGTCTCGCCCTCATCCGACCGCAACCGCACCAAGGCCACCTTCGGATGCCAGCTATGCGTCGCTTCGTCGAAGTCTACCTCGCGCACGAACTGGTCGAGCACCGCCGCGATGCGTGGGGTTCGCCGCATCTTGGCAAGACGGCCGCGTTGGATGACGATCCGAACCTTGCCCCTCAAACGCTCGACTGCATCGGCGAAATCGGTGGCGCTCCCCTTCCCGGCATCGCTATCCTTCCCGGCAAGCGCGAGCAAAGCGGCCCCGATCGAAGCGAGATCCGCCGAGTAGGCCGCCAACACGGCCAACTCGACCGCCTCGTCTGGACCGGGGCGTAGGGTCTCGAGGTAGGAAAGAGCGGGCCAGCTTTGTGGGGTGTCGGTCATACCGCCTCGGCCAGGTCGGCAAGCAGGGTGCGCACCTGTCCCCAGCGATAGTGAAGCACGTCGGACAGGACGTGCTCGTCGGTTGCCCACTCGGCCCGTCGATCGCGGCCGTTTGGCGTTTGAGAGAGCCGCGCTCGCGCGCCCTTTCTCGCCTCGGCAGCCTGAAAGACATCGTACAGGCTCGACGGATCCCCGCCGCCTTGGGCCAGCCACGTCTTCGTCGCCTCAAGGACGGACAACAACCGCGCCGGCATGATGCCGATGTCCGTCTGGAGCCCGGCCAGGTCGAGTTCGACGGCACGACCGCCATAATCTCTGACCATGCCATCAAGATGGAGCCGGTGGCGCGCCGAGTCTTTTCTGCCGTCATGCTCAACCACGATCCGCTCCAGAAGAGCGTCGTAAATCGCCCGGCCGATACCCGACAGACATGCTGCCTGTTCGGCGCGAACGAGCGCCGGGCGGTCATCGCCTGCGACAGCGAGCACCGCATCGTCGAACATGTCGGACGGCGGGACCATCTCCAGCCGCGCCAAGCGGGCGATCAATGACGGTTCAGCCCGATCTTTCGGACGAACCCGAGCGACATGCTCGCGCAGGAAATCGGCTTCCAATTTCTCCATGCGGAGAGAGATTTCGCCGTCCAGCCAGTTCGCCGGTCGCCGTGGCATTTTCACGAAGGGCGGCTCGGAGCTGACCAGCAGCTGTCCATCGTCGTCGGTCGCCGTCTTTCCTGAGCCCAGCAGTCGATGAGCCTGCGCGCGCGAGATGGCTCGGGCATTGGGGCCGGGCCGCAGGATGCCCCAGGTCGCGAGCGCATTCCAATAGACGGTCGATGGGGGCTGCGCTGATGGCTTCGGGAACTTCACACCCCCGATCGTGCCTCTGCGATCGGGATGATCCTCACCTGGCTGGTTCCTCAGACGGCCAGCCAGTACGCGCTCTTTCTCCTGCAAGGCTCGCTGCGCGACGGGCCCGGTCGCTGGTGCCAGATCCTCGAACAACCACGGCACAAAGAGCAGGTAACGTGCGCGCGTGTGCAGAACCGAGGTTCCCGGGAAGAAGAGGTCCGCATAGCCCTGATGGATCGTCAGGAAGCCGATTTCGTCACGAACCCCTGTCGACTCCTCATCCATCTGCGCCTTCGCGCGAGCAAGGGCCTCGCGAGAGAGATATGTCCAGCCTAGCGACGGTTCGACGGATGGGTTGGCGCGCGATCGCGCTTTGATCACAGACACCATCGGTTCAATCCCTGCCGAGCGGGATGAGCCGGACCGGCATCACCCTCCTGTCTCCAGGGCAGAGAGAAATTTCGCCATCAGGTCCGCCACTCGGCGCTGGCGAAGAATCCGCAGATCACGAACGTCCTCGTTACCACCGGCGTCGGCGTCGTTGTCCTCGAAACGTGCCACCGCGACAGGTCCGTCCCGGCGATAAGATTGGCCTGGATCATCATGGACGAAGCGGGTCTTGAGCTTCGCAAGTGCCTCGCCGACCGCATCGACGTGCGGTCCCGCTAGCGCCTCCTTGAAGGCGGCGATCACCGCGTCCAGCCCACCCGGGTGATGCTCCAGGCAGTAGACGAGATCATGCGCATCCTTGCGCGCGTTGCGATGATCAAAGGCGAATGCCTTGAGGCACGTGAAGCTGACGATATTTGCGTATCGGACCGTCTCGGTCGCCAGGCCTTCACCGTCGAGCAGCTCGGCGGTCAGTTCGGTCTTGTCGTGCAGATCAAACACCATCGAGGCATGGGGGATGTTGAGCGCAGAGACGTTGCCTTCGGTCGGAAGCACCTTGACCTTCCCGCCGCCGAGCTCAGGATGCTCGGCGAGGAACTCGAGGATCATGGTGATGCCCGTCTCCAGACGGGCCTCCCAGCGCCACGAGACCTTCACCCCATTCTCATTGGTTCCGCGATCGAAACCCATCGTATGGAGGTTCTCCTCCAGCGTGCTGTAGGCCTCGGTGTCGGTCAGGATGCCCACATCGACGACAACATCCACATCGCCGGTGCCGGCGTGCTGGGGCACCTCGGGCGGACGAGCAGCGACCAGATAACGGGGCGTCAGCCCGCCGACGAGAAACACCGATTCCTTCCAGGGGCCGAAGCCGCGGAGGAGCGTGACGAGCACACGCTCACAGGCCTCGGTCACGCCACCATCATAGGCGGCCATTGTCTTAGGTTTGGTCATTATCCTGGAAGCCGTTCGGAGCGGAGGTGGTCGGCCATGTCCTTGGCGCGCCCAGCCCCCTGAAGAAGGTCGAGATAGACCTGGACCGGCGGCGCATAGGCAATGCCGTCGATCCTCTTGCCCACCGCGATGTCGCGCTTGCTGGCATCTTCGATGACGCCAAGGTTCCAGCCTTCCGATACGGGTCGAGCGTTGAGGCGCGAGAGGACCTCGCTGTGCAGCCGTCCGCCCTGAATCCGGCATTTGAGCTGCGAGATCGCGGAGAGGTACGGCGCATAGGCCTGCGCTGCGGCCTCGGCCGTCACGGCATATTGCGCGCCGACATCGCGACATGCCTCGTCGAGCCGGCGCGCGATCTCGTCAGCGTCTCCACCGGGCACATAGTAGCGTTCGATCCGCGGCGGCTTCTGATCGGCGATCAGGCGCGCCCACTCGTCGAGGACAGGCCCGCGCTCGCGCAGACGGCGCAGCTTTGCCGGCCCCGCCCCCTCGACCTCAAGCCAATCGCGGCGCTCCATTTCGGTCAAGGTTTCCGACGCGGTCGCCGGCGATACGCCGGTTTCTTCGGCGAGATCCTTGACGCTAACCCAATCGGGCGCGGCTTCCACAACTGCCTGAACGATACGCGCGCGCTGCCCCTGAAAGATCGAGCCGAGAGCACGGCCCGCTTTCTTGGGCGGCGGCCGATCAATCAGCACGTAGGCTCCGGACGCCGGGATGAAGAGCGAGCCGCCGAGATCGAAATAACCGATACTCTCCTGCTGAAGGATATCGCGTGCACCCTTCGAGATCGCGCCGGCGATCAGCATGGCGACTCTCTCGCCAGCCCCATCCATCTGGTCGAGATAGTCCCGCAGCTGCCAGATCTGCTGGCGGACGTCCCTGGGAAAGAGCTCGCGCTTCGCTTCGACCACCAACTCGAATTGCTGGTGGTTGAGGCGCACATCGAGCAAGCCATCAGGGGCATAGCGCGCGCCGACGCGCTCCTCTCCGGCGCGCTGATGCACGGAAGCGCCCGGCAGCGCTGCTATGGCGCTGCACAGCTCCTCCAGCAATTCGCGTTCCTCAAGCTCAAAAATTCGCATATTCGACCACCAGTGAATATGTCGCTCATATCGAACATTCGGCGATATAGCAATATTCACTGTCCAGCGAATTTTATAGAAACGGATCTTTGTCTCGGAATTGCGGGCAATCGGAGAGGCATTCAACGTCGATGGTGTTTCAGCGTTTCTCGAAACCGGCATTCCGGTGAAATGGAGGCCAGCCACCCTTGAAGGCGGCGGGGCGCTACCCGTTTGGCGGCACCTGCCTAGTTCGAAGTTGCCGAACGATCACGTTGTAGGTGGCATGCAGACCCTGGCTGCGCGCCATAAGCATTTGGTGATCGCCGGATATGTCCCGCGCAGATCGGCAATAGCGTTGGCAGTAACATCATAGGCTGCCAGCGTGCCGTGGCGCACCAGCTCCTGATGCATCTCGACTATCGCGGTCACATAGTCCGCGGATAGGTAGAGTGTGGGTGTGCCCATGGGATTCCAGCGGCCGTCAGTCCGGTGTGACCCGCTTTCGAGTGGGCGGCGCTGCCAGCGTACGCCAAGCATTCGCCAGTAGCGGCCCTGCAGCGGCGCCAGCGATGCCATCAGGAATAGACGCCCTCGTCCATGCTATCGAGCGTCCACAATACTGCCTCGGCCTTGCCCTCTTCCACCAGTTCCTCGGCCGTCTTGCCAAAACCGGGGATAGGTTGGTGGCGGAACCAGATGATCGCCCTGCCCTCATCGCCGGCAAGCTCGGCTGCGCGCGTGATGATGCGCACAATTTCTCCGAGCTTGGCCTGCACGATAGGGCTGGCGGGATGCGCCGTCATCGTGTTGCGATTGAGGTGGGCGATCCGCGACAGGCGCGTCATCGGCAGTCGCAAGCGCTCCGCCATGCGGCGCGGTGCGATCAGGTCGCCGTCACGAATATCATCTAAAAAAGCAGTAAGCATGCATGCACTTCTAGCCTGATATATGCATCTATCTGCCTCTTTGCATCTCATTTCAATGATGCTGACGATCAATTGGCATTTTCAGGCCCAATGCTGCTCAAGCAGGCCCCTCAAAGCCGTCTCCGCCTCTCCCCCCACTCGGCCGAGTTTGCGAAAGTGAGGTCTGGATTCGCTGGAAGTTCCGTTGTGCCATGCCCAGGATCAGCTGATTTACGTGCTACGACCGACCATGTGGGGATGCTTCGATGTTTGAAGATTACGCGCCGGGCTGTCGAGGTGTTGACCATGGTCCGAGAACCGCCGATGATAGTGTGATGGTGAACCGCACTTCCCTCCGCGCCGGCAGACTGCACGCCGGCACCTAGCCCCGGATGCCGCAGGCGGTGTTCGGGGGCGAGAACAATCCGCTGCGGCCGCGTTTCTGATCCGCACTCAAGATATTGCTTGGCTCCTATCGCACGCGGCGCGTCGGGGCGTGGGATCGTTCATGGTTCACGACCATCGGGGCCGCGGCGTCGATCGCCGTTTTGACCGAGAAAGAGCACGGCACAAGCCAGCGGAGGTCGTGAGTTTGCCTCGTGCGCTATCGAAGCTGGGCTTCTGCTCGCGTACAGAAGCCTTACGCCTGATCGAGGCTGGCCGGGTCAGTGTAGGTGGGCGCCGAGCGCAATCCGCGAGCCAGCGGGTGGATTTCTCGCTTGCAAACATCACGGTCGACGGCAGTGCGATCCGCGCAGGGCGCAAGGTCTATCTCATGCTGAACAAGCCAAGGGGCCTGGTGACCACGCGCCGCGATCCACAGGAGCGGAAAACGGTCTATGATTGTTTGCCGGAGGATCTGCCGTTTGTCTCGCCAGTTGGGAGGCTCGACAAGGCGAGCGAGGGTCTGCTTTTTCTGACGAACGACACGGGGTGGGCCGAATATCTGATGAACCCCGCTTCGGGTATCTCGAAGACCTACCATGTGAAGGTCGATCGCGCCGCCGATGAACGCCTGATCGCCACGCTCCAGTTGCCGGTCGAGGATAAGGGAGAACGTCTATCGGCCGCATCCGCACGGCTGCTGCGCACGAATGGCCGTTCGAGTTGGATTGAGGTCGTGTTGACCGAAGGGCGAAATCGCCAGGTACGCCGGATGTTGGCAGCTTGCGGCAGCAATGTGCTCAGGCTGGTTCGGGTGGCGATCGGTGGCGTCAGCCTCGGCGCCCTCGAGAAAGGCGCGGCTCGACCGCTGGAGATGGACGAACTCGTGCAACTTGGCGGGCTTCAGACACCCACCAATGGCGTTCGCCCAGGTTGCTGACACACATGAAAACGGGAGGGGATGGCAGTTTAACGTGGCAAAATATGGCACCATGCGGCGATATTCCGCCTGTTGGCGTGGAGCAGTCGCGCGAAGAGCATTCGTTCCTCAACCGTGATCGCATCGAGCAATGCCCGGCGCCCCACATAGTCTTCGAAGCGGCTTATCTGCTCTTCGAAGAACGCAGACGGGTGACGAGGCCTTATCGGGTGTGTGTGCCCAATTACAAAGGCCGCCGGCCCAGCGGGCTTACGCGCCACAGGCTATTCCTTCTGTTCGTCGCGACATGGTTGGAAACCATACATGCCAAACCACCACTGGCCAGCGATAATGGCGCCCTTGGCGGGCTGGAGAAGTCCGATCATCAACACCATCGCGACCGGAACAATGATGGCGACGCGCGCTCCCACAAAGAGGTCCGCATCCTTGACGATCGCGATGATCAGCGGCGCGAGAATATGTCCGGTCAGGAAGATTGAGACATAGGCCGGAAAGTCGTCGGCTTGCTAAGGCGTCCTGGCCGCAGACGTTGCACTTTGCGATCGGCTTCAGGAACTTGCGAAAAAACGCACCCCCGCCGCAGGAGGGACAGCGGCCGAACGCCCCCCTTCCCATCGCGGGTCACAGGGATTTCGGCTGTCCTTGCGGGAAACGTGTCTTGGACGCGCGTTCAAACGCCTGACCCTGCCTCCGGCGTCGCCTGGAACCTGCCCATATCAGAATAACGCGGACATGACTGGAAACTCCTTTGGCGCCGGGGCCATCAGCGGAGGGGTTGGCTGCAGAATTTCATCTAGCATATCGCACATATGAGAGGTAAGATTGCAATTAGATGTTTCATACATCACGAGGACTCAATGATCACATCACAGCAAATGCGCGCGGCGCGTGCTCTTCTCGGTATCGACCAACGCCAACTGGCTGCTCTGGCCAACGTCTCGCTTCCGACGATCCAGAGAATGGAGGCGTCGGACGGGCAGGTGCGCAGCGTGGTCGATACGCTGGTGAAGGTGATCAACGCACTGGAAACCGCCGGAATCGAGATCATCGGTGAGAATGCGACCAGCAACGGCGCCGGGCGCGGGGTCCGGCTGAAGGATACCGCAGCGGGAAGTCAGCCGAAGCGCGTGCCATCGATGCTCTACGATCAGGCTGGCGAACCGCAGGCCGAAAATGAAGCCATATGATGCGCGGCTGACCGCGTTTACGCCGAAACTGGTAACGGTTCTCGGCGAGGGATATACGTTCGATCGGCTGCGGCGGGACAGCATTGCGGGGCTGACGGTCGCGATCGTCGCCCTCCCCCTCGCCATGGCTTTGGCGATCGCGAGCGGCGCGACCCCGGACAAGGGATTGATCACGGCCGTCATCGCCGGGTTCCTCATTTCGGCGCTGGGCGGTTCGCGCGTCCAGGTGGGCGGGCCGACAGGCGCGTTCGTCGTCGTCGTCTTCAACGTGATCGCCCAGCATGGCTATGACGGGCTCCTGCTGGCGACGCTGATGGCGGGCGTATTGCTCATTGTTGCGGGCTATTCCGGGCTCGGGAGCCTTGTGCGCTTCATTCCGCAGCCGGTGGTGACCGGCTTTACCGCCGGGATCGCGGTGATCATCGCTTCAAGCCAGGTGAAGGATTTCCTGGGCTTGTCGATGAAAACGGTGCCCGCGGACTTCATACCCAAGTGGTCGGCCTATTTCTCCGCGCTCGGGAGCCTGCAGCTCGCCACTCTTGCAATTGGCGCCGGCTCCCTCACGCTCATCATCGCTCTGCGAAAATGGGCCCCGCGCCTCCCCGGCTTCCTTATCGCCGTCGTGCTGGCGAGCGCCATCGTCGCCCTTCTCCATGTCCCGGTCGAGACGATCGGATCGCGCTTCCCCGAGCTTCCCACCGGCCTGCCCGCCCCTGCCCTGCCGGAGATCTCGTTTGCCCGGCTGCAAGCGGTGGCGCCTGCAGCCTTCACCATAGCGTTCCTCGCCGGGATCGAGGCGCTGCTCTCGGCCGTTGTGGCTGATGGCATGATCGGTTCCCGGCACCGCTCCAATCAGGAACTCGTCGGGCAGGGCGTGGCGAACATGGCCTCGGCCGTTTTCGGAGGGCTGCCCGCGACCGGAGCCATTGCACGGACCGCGACCAATATCCGCGCCGGCGCGGTGACGCCGATCGCCGGCATGCTGCACGCCGTCTTCCTGCTCCTGTTCATCCTGTTCGCCTCGAAGCTCATGGCCTTCGTACCGCTGGCCGCACTGGCGGCGATCCTGTTCATGGTGGCCTGGGGCATGAGCGAGCACCACCGTTTCCTTCAGCTCCTGCGCATGCCGACTGGCGACAGGAGCCTGCTGTTGCTGACGTTTGGACTCACGATTTTCATAGACCTGACCGTGGCGATTGCGGTTGGCGTGACGCTGGCATCGCTACTGTTCATGATGCGGATGAGCCGCACTGTTGAGATCGCGAGCGATGGCGAAGGCGCAGCCTCCGATGCCGAAGAGGAAGAACTCGACCAGCGCACGGCCTTGCCGGCAGGCGTCGAGGTGTTCCGCATCGATGGCCCGATCTTTTTCGGGGTCGCCAACGACCTCATGGACACGCTGAGGCGCATCGGGTCCGCTCCCAAAATCATCATCCTGCGAATGCGCCGGGTTCCGCTGCTGGATGCAAGCGGCGTCACGGCAATGGGCGACATTGTCGACCATGCCAAAGTGCTGGGCATCCGGGTCATCCTTTCGGGCGTGACGGCGCAGCCGATGGAGATGCTCGAAAGAGTGTCGCTCGGCCCCTCGAGCAGTCGGGTTTTGCATAGTGCGAATTTCGCGGATGCCGTGCGGCTTGCTTCATCCCTCACCGTGGAGCCGGCCTCCTCGACGCAGACAGTCCATTGATCACCACCTACGAAGGAACCCAGGATGAGCGATGCAAACGACGAATATGTCTATGATGAAGCTTCAGGCGAATGGCTCCCCGCCGCCGAGGCTGCGGCGAAGGCCGCGGCAGCAGACTTGGTCGAGGTTCGGGATTCGGCAGGGAACGTCCTCGCGGACGGGGACAGCGTCATCACGATCAAGGATCTGAAGGTCAAGGGCGCCGGGCAGACGCTGAGGAAGGGCACCGTGATCAAGACGATCAGGCTGACCGGCGATCCGCAGGAAATCGACTGCCGCTACGATGGCATCAAGGGCCTGGTCCTGCGAGCCGAATTTGTGCGCAAACACTGAGGCAGTGAAGACGCGTTCTCACCGCGCCGGAAGTCGAGTGGGATATACCGATCTTCGCAACACTCAGGATATTTGCGACGTCCGTTGGTATAGGCGTTCGATGTCGCTTGGCCTGGCGAGATCGTGGCCCGGGCTCATCACGGCGGCAGCGCCAGCGGCAATGCCGAGACGGAAGGCTTCGCCCATCTCCCAGCCAATCGAGATCGCAAACAGCATGGCGGACAGGAAGCTGTCACCGGCACCAACCGCGCTTTTCGCCTCGATGGGGGCAGCTGGCAGGAAAAGCGGTCCGGCGGCGCTGGCAAGGATCGCGCCTTCATGGCCCATGGTCACGGCGACATGGGCGGATCGTCCGGATCGAACGATTTCGAGTGCAGCATGGGCGATTTCGTCGGGATCGCCGAGTTCGAGCCCGGTCAATTGCCGCAACTCGCCGATGCTGGGCTTCACGAGAAAGACGCCGCCTTCATCGAGGCCGCCCTTAAGTCCCGGTCCTGAACTGTCGAGGATGACGGGAATATTGCGTCGGCGCATCAGCGCGACGACCTGACCGTAGAAATCGTCGGGCATGCCGGGCGGCAGCGAACCGCTCAACACCATGAAATTGCACTGCGCGGTTTCAAGCTTGTCAAGACAGGCCTGCCACTCGGCGGGTTGGATGGTCGGCCCCGGTGGAACGAAACGATATTCCTTGCCGCTTTCGAGCTCGAGCACGGCGGATGCGACGCGGGTATGGCCCGCGATGTGGATGCGATTGTGGACGAGCTGATGGAGGTCGAGCAGGCCGTCAAGAGCATTGCCGGTGGCGCCGCCCGCCATATAATAGCTTCGGGCATTGCCGCCGAGGCGGACAAAGACTCGAGCGACGTTGATACCGCCGCCGCCTGGGCTGTAGAATTCGGATTTGGTCCGCATCTTGCGGGTGTGGAAAATGCGATCGACTTCATAGGCGACGTCGATCGTCGGGTTCAGCGTCAGCGTGGCAATGTTCGTCATCCCGTCATTTGAGCGGGCTGGATGTATTTCCGTCTATCCGCAATATCCCCAATTCGTTCCGCCGGCGCGACGTGCCAAGACAGCCCTGCCGGGCATCGCAATCCCGCTGATGCCTGACGTCGTTCCGCCCCTCCCCCAAGTGCAAAATCTGTTCGCCAGTCCCGTCATCATCACACTGGCCTCGCTATCCGTGATTGCTTGCGTTCTGGAACTGTCCGAGCTTCTCGATCGCGCCATTGCAGCTAGGCTCCGCGAACGAGGAGATGCGAGGGGGATCTGGCTGCTACCCTCCAATACCACGGTAGCAGTGCTGATGTTTTTCCGTTTTGATGAACGATCCAGCAGGTGCATGTCGGTGCTCGCTAAGGAAAATCTCTCATAGCGGGAGCATAGCGCGTCACTAAGGTGTCACGGATCAGGACCCCGCCAATTTGGAGCATGTGCAGTGACGAATAACGAGCCCAGGATCACCTTCCACGGCGCCGCGGGGACAGTCACAGGCTCGTGCATGGAGCTTGAACATGACGGCCGCGCGATCCTGATCGATTGCGGCCTGTTCCAGGGACCCCGGACGCTCGAAACGCTCAATCGCGAGCCATTTTCGTTCGATGCGCGCAAGATCGCCGCCGTCGTCCTCACGCACGCACACATCGACCATAGCGGTCTATTGCCAAAGCTTGTCGCCGAGGGCTTCAGGGGCCCGGTCTATGCGACGCCGCAAACGCGTGATCTTCTCTACCACATGCTGCCTGACGCCGGGCGCATCCAGGAAAGCGAAGCGGAGCGGCGTAACCGCCGCAAGGATCGAAAGGACGAGGAGCCGATCGAGCCGATCTATACCGAGGCCGATTCCAAGGCGGCCTATGATCAGATCGAGACGGTCGCGCTGAACAAGTGGTTCCAGCCCGCGCGGGGCTTCACGGCCCGGTTGTGGAATGCCGGCCACATTCTCGGATCGACTTCCGTCGAGATGCAGGTTGGCGAAACGCGCCTGCTCTTTTCCGGCGACCTTGGCCCGGATCACAAGGCCTTTCACGCCGATCCCGAAGGACCGGCGGGGCTTGATCATGTGATCTGCGAAAGCACTTATGGCGACCGGGCCCGCGAGGATCTGACGATCGAGCAGCGGCGTACGCTCCTGGAAGCCGAAATCAAGGCTGCGTTGACGCGTGGCGGCAATCTCGTCATCCCGGTATTCGCGCTTGAGCGGACGCAGGAGTTGCTCCTCGACATTGCCATGCTCATCAACACCGGCCGTCTGGCGCATCCGCGGGTATTCATCGACTCTCCCCTGGCGACACGGGCGACCGAGGTGTTTGCAAAGCACGCCAGCGAACTCGAGGACATGGGCTCGGGCGAGGTTTTCCATCATCCGTCCTTCCACTATGTCCTGAACGCTACGGAATCGATGCGGCTCAACAGCCTGTCCGGCGCGATCATCATGGCGGCTTCGGGAATGTGCGAAGCCGGGCGCATTCGCCATCACCTGCGGCATAATCTGGGGCGGCGTGAATCGACGATCTTGTTCGTCGGCTTCCAGGCGGCCGGGTCGCTCGGCCGGACCATTCTTGATGGCGCCAACCGGGTGCGGATCTGGGGGCAGGACGTCGCCGTCCGTGCCCAGATACGCAGGATCGACACCTATTCGGCGCATGCCGACCAGCAGGATCTTCAGCGATGGATCAAGGCGCGGCAGCCGATCGACGGTAGTCTTTTTCTGAGCCATGGCGAGTCGGGATCTATCGAGACGTTCCGCCGGCTGTTGCAGGCGGATGAGGCGGCGACATCGATCATCGCTCCACAACTGGGCGAGACCTATGCGTTGCCTGCGCGCGCGTCGGCGCGGCGCCTCAAGACAGGCGACCCCGAACTGCAAGGCGCGGTCGGGCGCGACTGGCAGAATGACTACGCCGATTTCTCGATCCGCCTGAAGAAGGAACTCCAGGGTATTGAGAGCGCCTCGGCGCGGCGCGAAGCCCTCGCGCGGATGTCGGAGGTCCTTCGCTCGTACCAGGACCATCGCGACAAGCGGAAAGCGAAGAACGGCTAGATTTTCCTAGCGGCGCGGCGACGGGGATAATTGGATCAGGCCTGGAACGGATTAGGGAACCTACTTATGGGCGCGCCTTGGCGTGTCTTCTATTACGTTCGCGTGGAAACCAACGGAGTAAGACATGTCGAATACACCGCATACATTGGGCGAAGAGTTCCCGGACCAGATGGACAAGATCCACGCGCTGAAGGTTTCGGACCCGATCTTTGCGCAGCTGCTCGCCGCCTATGATGAAGTGAACGACGAGATTCATGTGGCCGAGACGAACGTTCAGCCGACGTCGCAGGATCGTGAAACCGAGCTCCGCAAGCGCCGCCTGGCGATCAAGGACCAGATCACCGAGGCGCTTTCACAAGCAGCCTGATCGGTCGAGAGGGGCCGGGCGCACGGCGTCCGGCCTTCTTCCGCGCGCCTTGTGAAGAGCGGCAGGATCGGGATTTTTCAAGGTTCTTGTCTTTCTGGGTAGATTCAGCATGTGGAAGGAAGCCATTGCAATCAGCCTGTTGCTGACGGGGACCGCTGCCTTTGCGGTTGCTGGGAGCGCGGGAGAAGTGTCTCGAGGCCGCGACCTGGCGGAGCGGCGATGCGCGAGTTGTCACGCCATCGGCGAAACCAATGCGAGCCCCAACCGGCTCGCACCGCCGTTTCGAAATCTCTACAGGCAATATCCGGTCGACGCTTTGCAGCCGGCGTTCCTGAAGGGTCTTGAGGTCGGTCACCGTGATATGCCGCGTTTTATCCTGACGCCGCAGGAGGTGACGGACATCATCGCGTTTCTTCATAACCTCAACCCATGCCGCAAACCTTCGTCGGATGACGCAGCCATGGCGAGGTGCTTCGCGCCCGTGGAATGACGGGAGCCGGCGCATCACTGACGGCTCCCTCCTTTGCCAGATGAAGTTTCGTCCCCCCGCGCCCTCAGCGCGACATCAGGACGGGAAGGCCGACGTCGTCGATCAGATCGCGCGTGACGCCGCCCAGCAGGATGTCGCGCACCCGCGAATGGGCGAAGGCGCCGATGGCGAGAAGATTCGCCCCGGTATCTCTCGCGAAGTCCTGAAGAGCCACGGAGATGCGCCGGCCGGCTGAAGCGATCACATGAACGTCGACCTTGAATCCATGGCGCGCAAGGTGGCGGGCAATATCCGAGCCGGGTGCGGGTCCGTGGCCTTCCGCGGTGGGTTCCGGATCCACGCAGACGACGTCGATGACGGCGCCCGGATCTGCGACATCGATAAGATCCCGCGCGGCGCGGCGCGCTTCACTCGATGCATCCCAGCCCAGAACGGCGCGTTCCACGCGCTCCAGCTTTGCATTGTCGGGCAGGACCAGGACGGGTCCACCCGATCCGGTAACGGCCGCCTGCAGGCTCCGGCGGCGCAGTTTCTGGTTTTCGAAGGCGGAAGCACCGCCAATGAGCAGAAGATCGGCATAGCGCCCTTCAACACGTGAGGCTCCGCCGAGATAGGCAAGGGCGTCGGCGACCGGACGGATCTCGACCGGGATCGGCGCGCCTTCCACCGCGGCCTTCACCGTTTCCGTGCGGCGCTTCGCCTCATCATCGATGCGATCCAGGATCACCGGATAATAATCGAAAGGCGGCAGCACGGCGGCATTGTCGAAGATATCCATCATCAAGGATATTGCGAGGTGCGCGTCCTGGGCGGCGGCGAAGGCCGTGGCGTGCTTGATGAAACCGCGGGCGGCCTCCCCATTGTCCACGATTGCGACGAGATCTTTCAGCATGTTTTCCTCCTTCTCGGTTGATCAAAATTCCCACTCGCGGGGCACGGTGGATGTCATGTGCGCTGGATGATGAGGTAGCTGAGATAGGCTGCGTAAGCACTCACGAAGAGGCCGCCCTCGAACCGCGAAATCTTGCGGCTGCTGACGAAAATCGGAATGCAGAGCAGCGCTACTCCCAGCATGACCGGTATGTCGATGCGGATGAGATGGCTGCTGACATCGATACCATCGGCCGGAATGAGGCAGGTCACCCCAAGAATCACGAGGATATTGTAGACGCTACTGCCGATCAGATTGCCGATCGCGATGTCACGCTCACCCCGGATCGTCGATATGATCGTGGTCACGAGTTCGGGTGCCGAGGTACCGATGGCAACGATCGTCAGGCCGATGAAGGCGTCCGATACATTCCAGAGACGTGCGAGATCGACAGCACCTTCGACGAGCCAGTCGGCGCCGACAACGATGATGACGAGACCAATCGCGAGCATCAGCATCTCGGTCGCCGCCTGACGGTTGGCGAGGCGCCGGGGCCCGAACTCACGGGCGAACTCCAGCTTGACCTTAAGGCTCTCTCGCCGGGCCGCGCGGATGACCGCCAGCGTGAATATCACGCCCATGGTGACGAGCACGAGGCCCTCCAGCCGCGACAGCGTGCCGTCCCAAGCAAAGGCGAGCAGCGTGGCCGCGGCAATGACGATCGCGGGGAGCTCTAGACGCAGGGTCTGCATCTGGATCGCCAGCGGTTGCAGCGCAGCGCTCAGGCCAAGGATAAGGAGGATGTTGACGGTATTGGTGCCGGCGATGTTCCCGATCGCAAGTGAGCCGTTGCCCTGAATGGCGGCCTCGATGCCGACGGCCAGCTCCGGCGTGCTCGTTCCAAGCGCAACCACGGTAAGACCGATCAGCAGGGGGGAAATGCCAAGGCGCGCTGCCAGTGCCGCGCCGCCTCTTACGAGCAGTTCGGCGCCGGCGATCAACGCGGCAAGCCCGACGCTAATCCAGACGATCGCATGAGTCATCGAAGATCAGTCTGCCTTGCGCTTGGCGGGATCGGGTACGAGAAGCACGTCGCCGGGCACCGCATCGATGATCTTGCGCGCCGTGCTGCCGATCAGGGTTTCATAGACCATGCCGCCGCCATGGGTGCCCACCACAGTGAGATGGCGCCGGGAGTTCTCGGCATAGTCCCGCAACAGCGCCTCGGGCACGCCATGTTCAATCATGTGGCTGACCTTGCGGGCGGCGTCGGGCGTGAGCCCGGCTTCGGCCAGGAACTTGTCGGCCGCGTCCTTGCCATATCCTTCGAACTGCTTTTCGACCTCTGCGCGGCCAAGATAGCCGGCAAAGGGCACGTCATAAGCGTGAAAAAGCGAGAGGCCTGTATCCGGGAAAAACCGGATGGCTGTTTCGAGCGCAACGCGGGAGGATTCCGAAAAATCCGTCGCGACGAGCATGGTGTGATAAGGTTCGAAGGCGCGGTCGCGAACAATGAGGACCGGGACAGGAGACTTGCGGATCAGCCGGTCGACCGTGTCGCCAAGAAACATCCGCGCCAGCAGTTCGTCGCGGGCGACGCCGGTGACGATCAGTTCGGCATGGGATTCCCGGGCTGCCTCGAGGACGACCTCGGCCGGCGAGCCGGTTTCGACATGGACGGCGATGTCGACGTGCGGATCCTCGCGCACCAGATCCCTGTAGATGCGGTCGCGGGCCTTGCGGACCGGGTCGGGCGGCCGCCGCCAGGACGGCAGATCGCGCAGGCTCCCGAACAGGGTCATAGTCTCAGGCGGAGCGAGTGCGTGAATGACGGTGAGTTCGGCCTGCCACGCCCTGGCGACGAGCAGGGCACGGTCGAGCGCGCGGTCGCAGCGATGGCTAAGGTCGGTGGCCAAGGCCATGCGCCTGGGGAAAGTGCCCTCGGTCATATTTCATCCTCCTAGGTATTGAGTTCCTTGAACCAGCCCAGTCGCCGCATGACGTGCTTTTCGACCTCGAGCAGGAGCATGAGGGCCACGCCGGCAATCACGAGCAGCGCAAGGTCGGCGACGGTGAGCGGCCGCGAGTGGAAGATCGCATGCATGAACGGGGCGTAGGTGAAGAGCGCCTGGCCAAGAACGAGGATCGTGATCGCGATCAGTACGGCGGGGGTTCCGATGGCGCCGCGCCAGGTCAGAGACGTTGTATGCAGATAGCGGACATTGAAGAGGTAGAAGATCTCCGCGACGATGAACATGTTGACGACCATCGTGCGCGCAACTTCGAGGCCGCGCCCCTGATCGAGCGTGTAGAAGAAGATGCCGAGCGTGACCGCGGCGAACAGCACCGACACCAGCACGACGCGCCAGAGGAGGAAGGGTGAAAGGAGAGGCGCGCCCCGCTCGCGCGGGCGGCGCTGCATCGCACCTGGCTCGGTCGGCTCGAAGGCGAGCACCAGGCCAAGGGTCGCGGCGAGGATGAGATTGACCCACAGGATCTGGGTTGCCGACATCGGCAGGGCGAAGCCCAGCAGGATCGCCAGGACGACCGCCAGCGTCTCACCGCCGTTCGTGGGGATTTCCCAGGAAATGACCTTTCTGATGTTATCGTAGACGGTCCGGCCCTCGCGCACGGCGCTGACGATCGATGCGAAATTGTCGTCGAGGAGCACCATGGAGGCGGCTTCCTTCGACGCCTCGGTCCCCTTGATGCCCATGGCTACGCCGACATCGGCCTGCTTGAGCGACGGCGCATCGTTGACGCCGTCGCCGGTCATGGCGACAATCTGGCCTTGCGCCTGCAGAGCGCGAACGATGCGAAGCTTGTGCTCTGGGCTGGTCCGGGCGAAGACCGAGACGCGGTTGACGACCCCTTCGAGGTCCCCATCCGAAAGCTTCTCGACATCCAGGCCGGTCATCACCTGCGGATCGTCGGCGAGATCGAGCTGGCGCGCGATGGCGAGTGCGGTTGCGGCATGGTCGCCGGTGATCATCTTGACGTCGATCCCGGCGGAGCGGCACTCGGCGATCGCCTCCTTCGCTTCAAGGCGCGGTGGATCGATGAAGCCGACAAGTCCGAGCAGCTGGACGCCCGCCATGACGTCGTCGAACGAGATCCGCACTGTATCCGATGGCATCTCCTTCGCGCCAAATGCGAGGACGCGCTCGCCCTCGTTTCCAGCGTCAGAGATGGCATTCTCCCAATAGCCGATGTCTTCGGGCAAGGTCATTGCGAAGAGGGCTTCGGGCGCGCCCTTGACGAAGAGGATCATCGTTCCGTCAGGTCCGCGGCAGAGCGTCGCCATGAAGCGGTGCGCGGCATCGAATGGAATTTCGTCGAGCCGTTCCCATTCGGAGCGCTCCAGTTCCGGATCGACGGCCGCCTTCATGGCCA
This sequence comes from Sphingobium aquiterrae, assembly GCF_037154135.1. Classification (NCBI taxonomy): domain Bacteria; kingdom Pseudomonadati; phylum Pseudomonadota; class Alphaproteobacteria; order Sphingomonadales; family Sphingobiaceae; genus Sphingobium; species Sphingobium aquiterrae. The sequence continues at coordinate 42,972 of NZ_JBANFL010000006.1, read as the reverse complement.
GGGCGAACAGCGCTCCCTCCATGGGATCGCCTTCGACGCGCCATTCCTCGCCGACTTTGCGCAGCGACGCATCGTTGCACAGGAGGCCGCAGCGGATCAGCGGCATGGAAGCGGCCATGGCCTCGGCCTGGTCGCCGACGCCCGCAATCTGGATATGGCCCTCCGGGACATAGCCTGAGCCGCTGGCGAGCATGGTGCATCGCGCCGTGATGATCCGGCGGGCCGTCATTTCGTTGCGCGTCAGTGTACCCGTCTTATCCGAGCAGATCACGGACGTGGCGCCGAGTGTTTCGACGGCCGGAAGCTTGCGGATGACGGCATTGCGAGCCGCCATCCGGCGCACGCCGATGGCAAGGGTGATGGTGATGACCGCGGGCAGACCTTCCGGCACGATGCCCACGGCCAGGGCGACGACGGCGATCAGGGCATCGACCCAGTCGTAGCTCCGCACGAGGACAGCGAAAGCGAACAGCGCCACCCCCCCTGCCAGCACGAACCAGGTGAAGCGGCGGGCAAACTGGTCGATCTGCGTCAGGAGGGGCGTCGCCATCACCTCGACCGACTGGATCAGCGTGCTGATCCGTCCGATCTGCGTATGCACGCCTGTCGCCACGACGATGCCGTTCGCTTGCCCGGCGGCGACCAGAGTGCCGGAGAACGCCATATTCTGCCGGTCTGCAAGAACCGTTTCCTCGGGCAGCACCGCATCATGCTTTTCGGCCGCGACCGACTCCCCGGTCAGCAGAGCCTCGTCGATCAGGAGGCGGCGGGCGTGGAGAAGCCTGAGATCGGCCGGGACACGGTCGCCCGCTTCGATGAGAACAAGGTCGCCCGGGACGATGTCGGAAACCGGGATGGTCTGCCGGACGCCTTCCCGGATGACACTCGCTTTCGGCGCGATCATCTGCTGGATCGCTTCGAGCGCCTGTTCGGCCTTCCCTTCCTGAATATAACCGATGATCGCATTCACGATGACGACGGCCACGATGACCGCGGCATCGATCATATGGTCGAGCAGCGCGGCTGCGAGCGCGCCGGCGAGCAGGACGTAGATCAGGGTATTGTTGAACTGGGCCAGAAAGCGCAGCAGCGGATTGCGCCGGGATGCCTTGGGCAGCGTATTGGGACCGAAACGGGCAGCTTGCCGGTTGACGTCCTGAGCTGAGAGGCCGGCCAGTTCCACGTCGAGGATCCTGGCGATCTCATTGCTCGGTAACGCATGCCAGCGCATTTCTTCCAAATCGACGGGCGCCGACATCAAGCTTCCTTCAGATAGGTTCAGGCTATGGGAATTGGGCACAGGGAAGCACGGTTCGGACGTCGCTTCTTTATGTTCCTGAGCTGCGCTCCGATGCCCTCCAGTTCGATCCACAATCGGGGTCACCTAGCTGGAGAGGCCGGGTGGACCGCAATCCGGTTATATCCGTAGCGCCGTCACCGTCCTCGGCCGATAAGTAAGTTTGGATTAGACAAGTGCGTATCGTCCGCAAAGGCTATGCAACCCCTCATGAACCGCCGTCTGGCAATCCTCCGTTTGCAGGCGCATGGTGGCCGTTTGATGACGCGCCTGATCACGAATGCCACCGGCTCGATGTCAAAGCAGCCCAGGAAACCGGCTCGCTGCGCTGCGCACCGGCCCCCACGGGATGCTTCTGGATGCGAATTGGGTCGGCATGGATTTGCGAGGATGACGCGCGATGCCGGGCCCGCTAGGAGCGACCATAACTACGACCGCATTTCAACACAGGAAGGCCAAGTCCATGAACAACACTGATCTTGCCGAAAAGATCGCCGCCGAACAGGGGATCACCAAGGCTGACGCGCGCAAGATCGTCGATGCGGTGTTCGCAGGGATTGGCGAGGCTGCGGCCAAGGGCGAGGAGATTGCGCTCAACGGGTTCGGCAAGTTCAAGGTCAAGGACAGCCCCGCACGGGAAGGCCGGAACCCGGCCACTGGCGAGCCCATGACCATCAAGGCATCGCGGAAGCTTGGCTTTTCGGCCGCGAAGGCCCTGAAAGACAAACTCAACCCCTAAGCCGGCCCGGCCACTGCCCTGTTCAGCCGAAGGCGAGCGAGCCTTGCCGTTGCTGCGGAGGAGATGGCCGGACCTCACCTGCCCGGAGAAGTTTTCGAGCGGTCGGCGAAAGCGTGTAGACCGCTTGGCGTTGACCGCCTCGATTGTGGTGATCGACGCGGTAGCCCTGATAATGCCTGTGCAGGATTCCTGCACGCACGAGGTCGGATACCGCGCGGCTCACGTTCGTCTTGCCGGATGCGCGAACCCGCGTCCGAACTTCCGCATCGATTTCGCGTTCGGCGTCTGCGGGGTTCTGGGGTAGGGTTCCCGCCGCCTCCATCTCCTGGCGAACACGATTGGCCAGAGCCATCCTGCGCGGGTAGCTGCTGCCCATCGGGACGAGGGCGTCACACAACCACTCCCGGATGGGGATGGCGCTCCCACCGTCGATGACAAGCGGGCCGGCGCTGCCATTGGGCCCAGCGATCTTCGCAATCAGATCAAGGATCATGTAGGCGTAGCGAGGCCGCGAGGAGCTTTTCGAAAGCAGTTCGACGAGACCGGGCATATCGAGCGGCCTGGCATCACGATCAGATGTGAGGCGGGTCTGGAGCATGCGAGAATCATGCACAGGTAGAACGAAAAGTGAATCCCTCAACCTACGCTTTCAGACATTTGTCGGCTGTGACACTTTACCAGCGGGTAAAGTGTCACAGATGCATGTTCACGACTGAATTTCATTTCCGGCGGCCGGGTTACGCGAGGCGGGCAACCGAGACGAAGGTCAGCTAGGCTTCATGCAAGTCCAAATCGTCCAGAATTGCGATCAACGGTCAACGATAGCGCTCAGCCGATGGTGGAAGGGACGATGCGGCGTCTCGCCGCGCGAGATAGCGTGAAACATCCCACCGCCAAGGATCGGCAAGGCCCCCTCGACTTTCAGGATATCCTCGAAGCTGTGGACATCGACATGCACATGCAGTTTGCCGTCGAAATCGAAGCTGATGATCGCCCCTTCGGGGCAGGCACTTGTCAGCATATCGAGAATCTTGTTCAATTCGTCGGTAAGCAGAGTTGAACGCTGATCCGGAAGACGCTCGACACTTTGCCTCTGCACCGGACCATCGCTCATGAAACTTCCCCCTTTGCCGGCTACGAGGCATTTAGTGGCTGATAGCGGCGTCCAGCGTCTTGGCCTGGTCGATCCATTTCTGAACCTGCGATGCTGCCGGCAGAGCCCGGGTCAACTTCTTTGCCTCGTTCGCTTCCTTCATCTTGGCAGCCAGATTGTCGGCTCTGCGCAGGGCCAGTTCCTTGACTGTGTCGACCCCCGCAGCCTCGAGCAATTCCGAATACTCTTCACCGACGCCCGAAATCCGCATCAGGTCAGCCATATTGGCCCATTTGAGGAGCTGGATGGTAGAAAACCCGGTTTGCGCGGCGACGTCCTCCCTGCCTTTGCGGCTACCGCAGAACTTGAGCAGGTCATCCGTAGTCTTGATCCCCGAAGATTGCAGCCGTTCGGCATATTTCGAGCCAATACCTTCGATCTCGTCGATCTTGTACGCCATCGTCCGCTCTCCTGTTCCGGCATGGGTCGGTTTGCGCCAGAGCCATCATCCTATTCCGGCACCGCGAGATTTGTAAACGCCAATCAATACTTCTGACGGCGCTCATACAGGTCGCGATAATGCTGGATGCGTGGCACGCGCAGGCCGGGCATTCCCGATCGCCCGACCGCGCGCTGCCAGGATATGAACTCCTCCAGGGTCAGGTCATAGCGCTCGCAGGCTTCCGCGATCGTCAGCAGACCACCAGTGACCGCGGCAACGACTTCTGCCTTGCGCCGCACAACCCACCGCTTGGTATCGCGTGGCGGCAAGGATTCGAGTGTCAGTGGCTCCCCGAGCGGTCCGATGACCATTGCCGGACGGATCTTCTGGTTCTCAATCATAGCCGCAACCCAAAACCAAATCGAACGCTGCGGCTCAGCCGCCCACCGTACGGCCGCCGCTTGATGGGACAGCTTTATGGATGCGGGGTTAAAAAGAGGTGTCTGCATGCCGGCCCGGCTCGTCCTTGAACGGCGGGAATTGCGGCGTTCGCGCCTCTGAACAACCCTGCAACGATCGTATCGACGCAGGGCGGAACGGCAGCCGATACCGACCAATATGCGGCAACGCCGCCGCTCCGCGCATGACCTCACACGCAAAGTTCGCAAGCGCCAGAATGAGCCAGGCGTCTTGTCCGAGCAGCGCTACACAGACGCCGCCGTCAGTGTGAAAATAGCAGGGGGAGCGGTGCGCCACCAAGCAGGTCGCGGGTGACGCCGCCAAGGATCATCTCGCGTAGACGCGAATGTCCGTAGGCGCCAAGCGCAAGCATGGCCGCGCCGCCGTGGCGGGCGGCCGTCACGAGCGCGTCGCCCTCTGCCTCAAGGCCGCCGCGGACCGGCACTACTCTCGCCACAAAGCCGTGCCGGGCGAGATGACGGGCTATGTCGGAACCTGGCTCCGATCCGTGGCCTTTCACGGTGGGTTTCGCGTCGAGAACGAGGATGTCGATCTTGGCCCCTGGGGAAGCAAATGCCGTCGCGTCGCGCAGGGCATGCGTCGCTTCCCGAGTGGCGTTCCAACCGATCGCGACATGCTCGATCGCTTTTGCCTTGTACCCGTCCGGAACGATCAGGACGGGGCGTCCCGATGAAAACAGGATGCTCTCGGCCGTTTCGCGACGGATCGGTGGGTGATCATAGCTGTTGGCCGGCCCGAAGAGAATGACGTCAGCATAGCGGGCATAGACTGCCGTCTTGACGAAGATCACCGAGGGTTGGTCCGAAATCGTGCGAACCTCGACATTGGTGGAACCTGCGAGCGCGTCGATGCGCTGCTGCTTGGCCTCCACCGCTTCGGTGTAGTCCTGAAGGAAGGCATAGGGCCGCGCGATCGTCAGGGCGTAGTCAGCCGATGGAAGCGCCGAGAGAATAACCACGGAAAGGCTGGCGTTGTGAAACTCGGCGAAACCAAGAGCGTCACGTAAGAACTGTTCGTCCTTATCGCCGGTATCCACAACCGCGAGGACATCCTTGATGGCCATATTTTCCTCCAGCTTGTAGAAACTTTCTACCCAGCGCCACCGTTCGGTTCATTTGGGTGTATTACGTAATCGCTTCGCATCGATGGTCGCGACCTGGCCTGCCAGCGCGTTACCGAGTATCGCCGCAAGCGCGATCGCATTGCTGGAATGCGGGATGCTGTCGGTCGTCACCAGGCGGCAGCCGAGATCCCGGAGCATCGCTTCGGCATCAGATGCAAAGAGGCCATGGACCGCGAGGCAGATCGGCGCGGGGAACCCCTGCTCGCGGATTTCCCGCGCGGCGTTCGCAAGGGTATGGCCCGATGAGATGACATCATCGACGAGGACCGGCGTTCGTCCCTTCCAGGCCGAGAGGTTCGCTGCCGCAATGATGACATCGCGGTCGCCCCGGCGCGTCTTCGTAAACACCACGTGCGGCGCGCCGATATGCCCGGCGATGGCGCCCGCCCATTGTTCGCTCTCGCTGTCAGGACCGATGATGAGCGGCGCCTCGACATGATCGCGAATCCATTCCGCCAGAAGCGGTGACGCGGCGAGCGCTTCGGTTTCGATCGAATAGATCTCCTGCAGATTGCTGTACCGGTGCAGATGCGGATCAACCGTGACGAGCCCGTCAAATTCGGCGGAGAGCAGTTGGGCAAACTGGCGCGAAGTGAGTGCTTCGCCGTCGTTGAACCGGCGATCCTGCCGCAAATAGGCAAGATAGGGCGCCACGAGGTGGACGGATCGCGCATCGTTCTCGCGCAACAATCGCGCCGTGAAGAGTAACTGCAGAAACTGGTCATCGGGGTGTGCGAGCGTACACACCACCGCAACAGCGCGCCCCGCAACGGTTGAATGGAGACGAATATAGCTCTCGCCATCCGGGAAACGGCGTAATTCAAGCTTCCCGACCGCGCTTCCGATACGTTCGGCGATCGCATTGGTCATGCGCTCGTTCCCGAGCATCGGAAACAGCATCATGGTCATGGAACGATCACGATCATATCCGGATTGGAAGCGGCGTAGGTCAGGGCGTAAGCCATTTCCCCCTGCGACTGCGCATGAAGGGTCAGCAGGGGTTGACCAGCGATGATATCGTCGCCGAGGCCGACATGCAGGCGCATCCCTGCCGCCGGCACGTCCGGAGCACCGGCAAGCTTTGCCAGGCGGGCAATCCGGCGATTATCGATATGCGTAACCCGGCCACTGTGGATTGCCACGATCGGGTGTGTCAGCCTGGCGGTGGGCGGCGTTCGCATTCCGCCCTGAGCATCGCATATGCGCTGGAATTTCTGCCAGGCGCTTCCATCAGCCAGGGTGCGTTCGGCGAGCGCCCTTCCCGTCCCTGCCGCGGCCGCCTCGCCGATTTCCAGGAGGACGCCCGCAAGGATGCAGGCGCGATCGCGCAGATCCATGGGTGCGTCCGGGTCTCCCGTCAGCACGGCGATAACTTCGCGCGCCTCGAGCGCGGGGCCGATCGCCCGGCCGACCGGCTGTGTGCCGTCGGTCTGGACGCAGTAGGGACGATGCCGAAGCGCGTTGCAACGGCACTGAGCGTTGCCGCCAGCCGGTCCGCCGCGGGGGCGCTGCGGACTTTCGCGGTGGGTCCGACCGGAATGTCGAGAACGACATGGGTGGCTCCCGCCGCAATCTTCTTCGACAGGACCGATGCGATCAATTGTCCTTCGGTATCGATATCGAGCGCGCGCTCGACGCCGATGAAGATATCATCGGCAGGGCTCAGGCGGACCGCACCGCCCCAGGCGAGGCACCCGCCTTCGGAGGCTACCACGCGTTGCATTGCCTCGAGGTCAAGGTCGACCTGGGTGAGCGTCTCCATGGTATCGGCGGTACCGGCCGGGGAGGTAATCGCGCGCGACGATGTCTTGGGCATGGTGAGGCCGCAGGCAGCCGCGATGGCGACAATGATCGGCGTCGTCCGGTTACCGGGCAGACCCCCAACGCTATGCTTGTCGACGACGATCTCGCTCGGCCAGCTGAGGCGATCGCCGGCGTCGACCATGGCTTCAGTGAGGAAATAGGTTTCATCATCGTCGAGCGGGAGAGCAGCCGTCGCCGTCAGGAACGCGGCCAGATGCACATCGGTATAGCGCCCGGCAACGACGTCTTCGACAATATGGCTCAAGGCAGCGGCGTCCAGCCGATGCCCATAGATGCGCTGGCGAACGCAGGCGATCGATTCGAGTGGCGGTGCATGCCCGACTTGCAGGATGGCCCCCTCCTCGGCGCCGAGCGCCTTCCATGCCGCTTCGGAGAGACCGATTTCGTCCCCAGCGAGAAATTCGCCATCGACCTGATAAAGCGTTGCCGCAATCGGCTGGTTGCCGTTGCGGATATAGACCTGGGTATGTGCGGCAAGGCCCTCGGCATGGCAGACTGGGCTGTCGGTCCGCATCACAGCGACCAGCTCGTGGTGCGTGTGTAAGTGAAGACGGCGCGCCCGGGCGAAGGACGGCTCGATCTGCCCTAATACGCCCAAGTCCTGTAGCGCGGACTGTGCGCCGATGAGGTCGCCGCGCTGATCCTCGATCACGCGGCGATGACCACCTTCAGGGCCTGGGAAGCGGCCGCATTCGAGAATGTCTCATAGGCGGCGAGGATGTCATCAAGCGCAAAGTGATGGGTAATGAGTTGTCCAGGCTGCAATCGCTTCGCTTCGACCGTCTTGAGAAGCATCGGCGTGCTGACGGTATCGACCAGACGCGTCGTGATCGTGATATTGTGCGACCAGAGCTTCTCAAGATGCAGATCGACTTTCGTGCCGTGCACCCCAACATTGGCGATCACCCCGCCCGGCGCGACGAGCTCCTCGCACAAACTGAAGGTCGCAGGCACGCCAACCGCCTCGATCGCCGCATCGACGCCCTTGCCATCCGTCAGGTCGCGAACCAGGCGCACGACGGCATCGCGCGAGCTGTTGAACGTATGCGTGGCGCCGAACCGGCGCGCAACAGCAAGACGATTGTCGTCAAGATCGATCATGATGATGAGGGCCGGCGCATAGAACTGCGCGGTGAGCAGGGTCGCAAGACCGATCGGGCCGGCGCCCACGATCGCCACGCTGCTTCCCGGCGCGACCTTGCCGTTGAGGACGCCGCATTCATAGCCGGTGGGCAGGATATCGCTGAGCATGACGAGTGCTTCCTCATCCGCTCCGGCTGGTACCGGATGGAGGCTGTTGTCGGCATGCGGGATACGAACGAATTCAGCCTGCGTCCCATCGATGGTATTGCCCAAGGCCCATCCGCCGTCGGTGCAGTGCGAATACATGCCGCGACGGCAATATTCGCAACGCGCACAGGACGTGATGCAGGAAATGAGGACATGATCACCAGCCTTGAAGCTGCCGACCGCCGTACCGACTTCCTCGACGATCCCGACGCCCTCATGGCCAAGAACTCGGCCCGGTTCACAAGTGGGGACATCGCCCTTGAGGATATGCAGATCGGTGCCGCAAATCGTCGTTTTCGTGATCCGTACAATCGCGTCGGTCGGGGCCTGAATCTCGGGCCTGGGGCGTTCGTCGAGGCTTTTCCGACCAGGACCGTGATAAACCAGAGCTTTCATGACATCCTCCGTTCGCAATCATTCGGTCGCACCCAGTCATCAATGCACGAAGACGATCGGTAATCGCTGGTGCGCGATCAGTTCGCGGGTCACCCCGCCCAGGATGAATTCCAAGGCTCGCGAACGCCCATAGCCCCCGATGACGAGCACGTCGGCGCGGCTCTCAAAGGCAAAAAGTTGCAGAGCAGCTGACGTCCCGTGCTCCGCTGAACCAATGGTCTGAACGAGGGCATTATGGCCATGGCGAGTGATATGGCGGGCGATCCGAGTTCCCGGTGCGGGCTGGTCGGATTTATCGCCGTCGAGCGAGTCTACCACGACAACATCGATCGTCGCGCCGGGCTCAACCAGGTCGAGGACCGTCCGCGCAGCCCGAAAGGCTTCAAGCGACGCATTCCATCCAAGTGCAGCATGGGTGATGGGCACCGGTCTCCAGTTTGCCGGCATCACCATTGTCGGTACGCCCGCGAACATGAGCGCCTCGGTGATATGGCGACGCAGGCCATCGCTCTGCCAGCCGCCTGTTCCGGGGACGAGGGCGATATCTGCATATTGCCCTTCCGCCTTGGCAAGCCCGGGAAGAAGGCCGGGTGCTTCGAACAGCGCATGGACCTCGACGTGAACCGGCGCGCCTGCGACACGCTTGCGAACCGCCGCGACATGCTCTTTGCGCTGGGCCTCCGACGCCTCCATCGCTTCGGCATATGCCATCGGATCGACTGCTGCCGCCCAGGCGAGATTTTCGGTCACGACGACGATCGCGAGCGTTGCGTCATAAAGACCCGCGTAAGCGACCGCCTGATCGACCCCAGTCAGCGATGCAGGTGTGCCATCGACGACGGCGAGTACGTCCTTGATCGATATGTTCTTGCTCATGACCGCATCATGGTTCCGAATGATCGGCCCCGCACTCCGTAACATTACCATGAGCCGCCGAGACTCCGAACAGGTCATGAATCATGCGAACATCATTCCTGGCGTTGATAATTTCCCGGCTCTCCGGAAAGGAGAACAGCCGCGCCGGTCAACGCTCCGGCGCGAAGGCGCTCAAGGGCAATGTTGGCGTCAACGAGGGGGAAGGTTGTCGTGACCGCCCTGACCCGAGCCTCTTGGGCGACTTCGAAAAAGCTCGTCCCATCGTCGCGGGTGAGATTTGCAACCGAGGCGACCGTGCGTTCGCCCCAGAGATCGGCATAGGGGAATGCGGGGATGTCGCTCATGTGGATGCCGGCACAGATGACCCGCCCTCCCTTGCGGATAGCGCGAAGCGCGACAGGGACCAGCGTGCCGACCGGCGCAAAGAGGATCGCGGCATCGAGCCTCACAGGGGCTGGCTCGTCCGATGATCCGGCCCACACACAGCCAAGCGACCGCGCAAAGTCCTGGCCCTCGCGATCGCCCGCTTTGGTGAAGGCGTAAACCTCCCTGCCCTGCCAGATGGCGATCTGCGCGATGATATGCGCCGCGGCGCCAAAGCCATAGAGTCCAAGACACCGCCCATCGCCGGCGGCACGCAGCGAGCGCCAGCCGATCAGGCCAGCACACAGCAGCGGCGGCGCCTCTTCATCCGAATAGAGGTCGGGGATTCGGAAACAGAAATGAGCATCGGCGACAGCATGGGTCGCATAGCCGCCGTCGCGCGTGCATCCCGTAAAGCCGGGCATGTCGCACAGATTTTCACGGCCCGAGCGGCAATAGTCGCAACGCCCGCAGCTATGGCCCAACCATGGAACGCCGACCCGGTCGCCCGGCAGGAACCCGGTCACACCCTCCCCAATCGCGGCGACGATCCCGACAATCTCATGGCCCGGGATAATCGGAAGCTGGGCCGTTACTTCACCATCGACAATGTGGAGGTCAGTCCGGCACACACCGCAGGCGATCACCTTGATGAGCAGTTCCCCTGGTCCCGGATCCGGAATCGCGCGGGCGACAAGACGCAGCGGACCGCCCACCGCGCCGAGTTCCATCGCCCACATCTCCGTCATCGAAAGACGTCCTTTCGGGATATAATTATCAGCCCATCATTGAAGCTGCTTCGAGACAATGACGAGGGTTGCGTCATCCGGATAGGCCTTCACCGTGAAGCCCGAGTCCCGTTCCACTTCAATCGCCTTCTGGTTCAGCCGGCTTTCGACTGCCTCCAGCGTGCGGCAGCCACGCGTCTTCGCATAGTCTGCGGCGAGGTTGAGAAGCGTCCAGCCTACGCCTTGATGCTTATAGTCCGCACGGACCGCGATCGCCACTTCGGCGCGTTCTCCCGATGGTTCGATTGCGATCATGGCCGATCCGACCAGCGTCCCGTTGTCCGCGAAGGCCAGGAAATCCTCAGTCTGCTTGTGGTCGACATCGATCATGGACGCGATCTGGTCGTCAGAGACCTTGAGCATTGCTGTGAGGAAACGGAAGCGGAGATCTTCCGGGGTAACCCTGTCGAAAAAATCTCGGAGCAAAGGCCCATCGTCGCGCGTGACCGGCCTTAAGGACAGGCTGAGACCCGATCGGGTCACCACCTCGGTAAAGGACGCTATATCGGACATATGATCACCTCATCTGCGATATTGGCCATGTCGAGAGGACGGTAAGTTGTAGGCACCACGGCGCGCGCCTTTTCACACGATCCCAAGGCGCCGTCAGCCGGAATGATGACTCCTCCGTCGACGATGCGGCCGGGAGGATAGCTGACCGTTGACCTCAGCGAGCCTAGGAAGTGTACGTAACCGAAATGGAAGTTCGCTGTTTGTGGTAAAGGGACAACGGTGATGCCCATCGACCGGGGCCCATCTTGCACCACTGCTCGGCGGCGCCTATCACGGGCACAGCCTGATCTGTCATTCATTCGTCCAGAAGGACACGGAGAATGTCGGCTCGGCTGATGAGCCCGACCAGCTTGCCGTTCGAAATCACCGGCAGTCGCTTGACCCCGTGCCGCTCCATCAGGCCGATCGCATCGGTGAGCGAAGCATCGCCGTCGACCGTCACCAGTTCGGTCGACATGAGGTCTCCGGCCCGCGTCGAATCCAGTGCATCCCTTCGGGCCTCCGGCCCGGCATCGAACAACGAGTCCAGCTGAAATGAACCCGTCGCCTTCCGGAAGAAATCGCCTTCGGAAATGATGCCATGAAGTTCACCGTCACCATCCACCACCGGTAAGCCGCTGATGTTGTGGTTGCCCATGCATCGGATTGCTTCCGCCAGGGAGCTTTCCGGGGTGACGGTGGCCGCCCCGAGTGTCATGATGTCGCTGACTTTCATACCTTGGTCTTTCCGCATTCCCTGTGGCTCAAGCGTTGGCTTCGGCGTTGTTTGCGACCGGCACGCCAGCGGCAGCATTGGCGAAGGCCTGGAGCGGCGACAGGAAGAAGGTGCGCAAAGGCGCAAAGGCAACAGACAGCTGCGCGGTCTCGCTTTCCGGCGAGAAGAGATCTCCGGCGGTTTCCTGCCATTCTTCGAACGCCGCCTTTGTGTCAGCGAAGAGAGCCCGACGGTTCTGCTCTATCTCCTGGGCCACTTCGGAAAGCTTGTCCGGCTCCAGGAAAGCGCCCAGCGCATGGGCCCCGATCGCGGCCTGCCGCGCGCCAGTGGTGCGCGCGATATCAAAGAACTTCAGCGCGAGCTGGCGGTTGGCGCCGGCGACCGCCAAGACCTGATCGAGTGGAAATGTCATCGTTGGATCCTTTCCATGATGATGTCCGCAAGACGAGCCTGTCACCGGGCCGCAACCATCGGTTGCAATCATGTGAAGGCCCACTCCTACGGAAACACAGGTCCTGTACCCTGATTGGCTTCATGCGCAGAATTGGGATGTATACGTATCGGTCGGCCGCTGCCGATCGGATAGGTGCGGCAGACGCTAAAGCATGACCCACGCGCGGCAGGTTGATGATGAATAACATAGAGCATGTTGCCACCGACCCTCTCGACGGCATCAGCCAGACCCTCGATCGCGCGGCTGCTGCTGGCATCGCGCACCTGACGCACGGGCTGTCGCCGGTGACGATGATGCTCGCGGCAACGGACTGGATGCTGCACCTCGCGAGCGCGCCCGGCAAGCAATTGCAGTTGGGCGCCAAGGCCTTGAGAAAATGCTGGCGCTTGTCCGATTATATCGGACGAAGCCTCAGCAATCCCGATGCCACCCCCGCGATCGAGCCTCTGCCGCAGGATCGCCGGTTCATCGATCCGGCATGGAAGGAGCCGCCCTTCAACCTGATCGTCCAGGCTTTCTTGCTGAACCAGCAGTGGTGGCACGCCGCGACCACCGGGATCGGCGGTGTAAGCAGGCACCATGAGGAGATCGTCGAGTTCGCGGCCCGCCAAATCCTCGATGTCTTTGCGCCGGCCAATTTCCTTGCGACCAATCCGGTCCTGCAACGCAAGATCGTCGAAACCGGCGGGCGGTGCGTCGTCGATGGCTTCCATAACCTCATGGATGACATGCAGCGCCTGGCGCGCGGCGAGCCGCCCGTGGGCGCGGAGGCCTTTCCCGTCGGCGAGAAGGTGGCGACGGCCAGGGGGAAGGTTGTCTATCGCAACGCGCTCATCGAACTCATCCAGTATGAGCCCACGACGGAGACCGTGCGCCCCGAACCGGTCCTGATCGTCCCTGCCTGGATCATGAAATATTATATCCTCGACCTCTCGCCGGAAAATTCACTCGTACGCTGGCTGACGGATCAGGGCTTCACCGTGTTCATGATCTCCTGGCACAACCCCGGCAAACAGGACCGCGACCTCGATCTTGACGCCTATCGCCAGCAGGGGCCAATGGCCGCGCTGGACGTCATCGACACGATCACGGGTGGTCAGAAGGTGCATGCCGCCGGTTACTGCCTTGGCGGCACGCTGTTGTCGATCGCCGCGGCGGCGATGGCGCGAGACGGTGACGAGCGGCTCGCCAGCGTCACCCTGCTGGCGGCCCAGACCGAATTCAGCGAGCCGGGTGAGCTTGGCCTGTTTATCGACGAAGCGCAGCTCAACGTGCTCGACAACATGATGTGGGGCCGCGGCTATCTCGACGGTGCGCAGATGGGCGGTGCATTCCAGATCCTGCGGTCGAACGATCTCGTCTGGTCGCGCGTGCTCGGCACCTACCTCATGGGGGAACGCGAGCCGATGAGCGACCTTATGGCCTGGAACGCGGACGCCACGCGCATGCCTTATCGCATGCACAGCGAATATCTGAACCGCCTGTTCCTGAACGACGATCTGGCCGAAGGAAAATACAAGGTCGATGAGCGCACGATCACGCTGTCGGCGATCGATACGCCGATGTTCGTGGTCGGCACCGAGCGCGACCACGTCGCCCCGTGGCGTTCGGTCCACAAGATCCACCTGCTGACCAGTGCGGAGATCACCTTCGTGCTCACCAGCGGCGGGCATAATGCCGGGATCGTTTCCGAACCGGGTCACAAGGGCCGCTCCTATCGGGTAATGACGCGCGAGGCGTGCGGACCATCCTATGACCCCGAGGCCTGGCTGGAACGGGCGGAGGGCAGGGCGGGATCCTGGTGGACCGAGTGGGGCACCTGGCTCACGGCGCGCTCGGGAGCGCCGAGCGCGCCTCCGGTCATAGGCGCGCCAGACAAGGGCCTCACGCCCCTTGGCGACGCGCCCGGCCTGTATGTCCTGGAGAAATAAGCGGATGACCGACAACGCGTTCATCGAGAACCGGACGTTCGATGAGATCCAGATCGGCGACACGGCAAGCGTGTCCCGCACCCTGTCGGAGAAGGACATCCAACTATTCGCGCTCGTCTCGGGTGACGTGAATCCGGCGCATCTCGATGCCGACTTTGCACAGACCAATTTCTTTGAGCGGATCATCGCCCATGGTATGTGGGGCGGCGGCCTCATCTCGGCGGTGCTCGGGACCGAGCTGCCCGGACCGGGAACGATCTATCTCGGGCAATCGCTGCGCTTCACGCGCCCGGTGGACATAGGCGACGTCATCACGGCATCGGTCACGGTGACGGACAAGAAGCGCGAAGGCTGTGTCGTCGTTTTCGACTGCCGCTGTGTGAACCAGAAGGGCGAAACCGTCATTACCGGGCAGGCCGAGGTCCGCGCGCCTTGCGAAAAAGTGCGCCGCCCGCGCCTGACGCTCCCCGACGTGCGTGTCGCCACGCATGACGGCTACCGGCGACTGATCGAGCAGACGCAGGGCGGAGAACCCATCGCCACCGCAGTCGCGCACCCGTGCAGCGCGGCGGCGCTCGCGGCGGCGGTGGATGCCGCCGAAGCGCGGCTGATCGTGCCGATTCTCGTCGGCCCGGAAAAACGGATCCGTGCCGCCGCCGAGGAAGCGGGGAAAGATATCTCCGGCTACCGCCTCCTCCCCGCCGATCACAGCCATGATGCCGCCGCGAAGGCCGTCGCACTCGTGCGGGCTGGCGATGCGAAGCTGCTGATGAAAGGCTCGCTGCATACCGACGAACTCATGGGCGCGGTTGTGTCAGCCGCTACCGGCCTCAGGACCGAGCGGCGGATCAGCCATGCCTATGTGATGGACGTGCCGGGGCACCCGACGCCGCTCATCATCACCGATGCGGCCATCAACATAACGCCGACCCTGAAGGACAAAGCCGACATCATTCGCAACGCGATCGATCTGGCCCATGTCATCGGCATCGCCGCGCCCAAAGTCGCCATCCTCTCCGCTGTCGAGACGGTGAACCCCGACCTGCCCTCGACGCTCGACGCGGCCGCTCTTTGCAAGATGGCCGACCGGGGCCAGATCAGCGGCGGCATCCTCGACGGCCCTCTCGCCTTCGACAACGCGATCAGCGAGGCCGCGGCCCGGGAGAAAGGGATCGTCTCGCCGGTCGCCGGGAAGGCGGAAGTTCTGGTCGTTCCCAATCTGGAGGCCGGCAACATGCTCGCCAAGCAGCTTACCTTTCTGGGCGGCGCCGACGCTGCCGGTGTCGTCCTCGGCGCGCGGGTGCCCATCATCCTTACCAGCCGCGCGGACAGCGAGCGGACGCGTCTTGCGTCTTGCGCCATCGCCGCGCTGCTCGCACGCGCTGCCCCGAAAGCGGCACCCGGGCTTCCGCGGGCTGCCGCATGAAGGCGATTGTCAGCCTCAATTCGGGTTCGTCGAGCATCAAGTTTGCGTTCTTCACTCTGGATGACGCGGGACATCCGGAGCGTTCGGCTGGCGGCAAGATCGAGAAGATCGGAATTGCACCGTCACTGGTCGCGCGCCGGGTCGACGGCACTGTCCTTGTCGAGCGCATATGGGCGCAGGGCGCTGGCCTGACGCATGCGGAACTCCTCAAGGATCTGTTCGACTGGGCCATCGAACACCTCGAAGGCCGGGAAGTGATCGCGATCGGGCACCGCGTCGTGCATGGCGGGATGCGTTTCGCCGCGCCGCGCCGTATCGATGCCGCCCTCCTCACCGAGCTCGACGCGCTCTGCTCGCTCGCGCCGCTCCATCAGCCGCACAATCTGGCCGCGATCCGCGCCATTGCCGCGCTGGCGCCAGACCTTCCCCAGGTCGCTTGCTTCGATACCGCCTTTCACCACGACAAGTCCGAGGTCGCCGCGCGGCTGGCGCTGCCCCGCGCGCTGCATGAGCAGGGCATCCGCCGCTATGGATTTCATGGTCTGTCCTACGAGTATATCGCCGGACGGCTGCGAACCATCGACAGAGAGCTTGCAAGCGGACGGGTAATCGCCGCCCATCTCGGCAACGGCGCAAGCCTGTGCGCGATGCGGGACGGGAAGAGCATCGACACCACCATGGGCTTCACGGCGCTCGATGGCCTGATGATGGGAACGCGTTGCGGAACGCTCGACCCCGGAGTCGTGCTCCACCTCCAGACGCAAATGGGCATGAGTCCGGCCGAGATCGACGATCTGCTCTACCGGAAATCCGGCCTGCTTGGCGTGTCAGGGATTTCCAGCGACATGCGTGTCCTGACAGCCGACCCGGGCAGGCAGGCCCAGGAGGCCGTCGAACTTTTTGAGTGGCGGGCTGTCCGTGAATTCGGCGCGCTCATTGCCTCACTCGGCGGCGTTGACGGCATTGTCTTCACGGCCGGGATCGGCGAGAATCACGCGGAAATCCGCAAACGCATTTGCGAGCGGCTAGGCTGGCTGGGACTGTCCATCGATGAGGATGCGAATGCCGCAAATGCCCCATGCATCTCCGACCGGGACAGCCGCGTCAAAGTCCTCGTCATTCCGACCGACGAGGAGCGGATGATCGCCGATCATACACTCGCCGTTCTGCGGTCGGAATCGTGATCCGGGCGTTGCCGATTGTCGGTAACCGCATCTCGCCACCCTCACCGTCCGTTCTGCGCGGCCAGTTCTATCGCCTCTCGTCACCGTCCTCTGACAGCCAGGCCCGCGCCGCATCCTCGCTATCCAATGGGAAATGACGCAACTCGATCTTGAACAGAGGATCGAAAAGCTTCACCAGAGCCGCCAGCCAATCCGGTCCGCCGACGATCGCATAGCGCGACACGCGATGCAGCAGGGAGAACTTGCGTTCGACAATTTTCGGATCGGCCAGGATTGCCGGTGCAAAGCCGTCATAGCGCTTCATCCGGATCAGTATTTTCAGCGGCGAATCCGGCTGGGAGACCTCGAAAAGGTGAGCGTACAGGCCGTCGAGTTCATCTGCCGTAATCTGGCCGTCCACCTCGAACGCACAGATGTCGTCGTCGCCAGGAATGCGGCGGACGGCCTGAGCGTGTGGCGTATCGACCTCGCCCTTCACCCAGGCGAGCGCGCGGTCACGCTGGGTGACCGGATAGACCTCGTAAGACACGTAAGGCAGCAGCGCGCTTTCGATGCGTGACGCAATGCGGACCCAGGACTGATCCGTGACGATGGCAATTCGGCCGAATTGCTTGAGTCGCACCAGATAATGAAAGACATGGCGAAGATCGAAAAGCAGCGCATCGGGCGCGATGGATTGAAAGTCCAGCACTTCAACGAAGATATGGACCTTGCCATCGCGCGCGAACGCTTCGTCCAGCAGCCGGAAGGCGAGTTCCATTTCGTCCTTTTCGATCCGTCCGCCTACCGACAGGGCAATGATGTCGTTCCCGCTATTCAGTTGCGTGAGCATAGTTATTTCCTCCAATGTCTGCGCCGAAACCGGATGGAGCGGTATCGGTTGGTTCCCCTGTAAATTGGCGCCAACGCCCGCCGGCGACGATCATCATCTTATGGCCGGCGGCGATCAATCCCGCCGGATATTACTGGATCGGAGGGCGATAATCGGCGTTCTTGAGAGTCAGCATGTAAGCCGCAAGCACCTCGATCTGTTCCGGCGCGATTTCGAAGTTCATGATCTCAGGAAAATTATGCGAATTCCGGAGCCATGGGTTCAGGGTACGGGCGGTCAGTCCGGGAGTATTGACGATCGCCTCGAACGATGGCGCCTCCGGTTTGGGCGAGATACCGGTATCGATGTCATGACAGGTCGAGCAATGTTTTTGGGCAAACGCCAGCCCCCGCTGCTGAGCCGTCCTTTCGGCTCGATTGCTTTCCTTTGCAGGCCTGGCCTGTCCGGTCGCGATTGCTCCGCTGACAACCGCGACGGCGATCAGGACAGCCGATATTCCCTTCAGACGCATCGCAAGCTCCAGTCGCGGCGGTCGTGGACTGCGTCCGCGAACGCACGGTCATGGTCGATGAAACAGGTCACATCGCTTGTCCCGGGTTCCGAGCCATGCCTTGCGCCATGGTGCTGAGCGCTTCGGCCATCTTGCCGGCAATCACGGGTTCCACTGGCGATGCCGTGATCGCGCGGCGCATGGCATCGGCCCACTGGTCCGCCGTTTCCCGGGTGATGGGCAGACGTGCATGCGCCGACATCATACAGACGCCTGGATGTTCGACGAACCAATCGGATGGGCCGCCCAGCCAGGCGTTGAGGAAGCCGGCAAGAGACACGCGCATGGGTGCGAGATCCTCAGCGTGAAGATCGCGCAATTGTGCGTAGGCGGGGTCAGCTTCCATCAGATCATAGAAGCAATCGGTAATCTGGCGAACGATCTTTGCTCCACCGATAAGATCGAAAGGCGTCTGCGATTGCTCGGCTACGGTCATCTGGTCTTCCTTTGCCTGATAAGGCTATGCGGATATTAATGGCTTCAGGCGTGCTACTGTTCTGACGGTGATTGCGCCTTGATTGCGTGCACGGCTGCCCTGGCACGCGGGGATGTCGCAGATTCTGCCAAATCACGGTGGCCAGCGACCGCGCCCACCGCAAAGCTCCTCGAAGGCCGATCGCAACCGCGCCAGCGTATAGGGCTTTTGAATCACGTCGCGGACCCCACGCCGCATGATCTCCACCACCAGGCGAACGGGTGGTGCGGCGATCTGCAGAATGATCGGATTTTCCCTGATGAAATCGGCATATCGATCAAGTTTAGCGATTAGTTGAGGCGAGGAGCGGCTATCAAGAAGAACGACGTAAGGAGATGTAAACGGCGGCCGGCCCAGAAATGTCTCGAGATTTTCAACATTGCCAAGCCAGGCGACCGGACCGCTCGTCAACTGCCTGGCGATGCCAAACTCCTCATCTGGACCAACACCTATCAAATGCATGGGGAACCGGTCAGACACAGCGTTTTCCACGCAGGCGCAGCCGTCATTCATAGGGTGCCCTGCACCCGCGGCCGCGCGGGATGAGGCTCACCATATGAGGGGAATCTCGAAGCATCAGACTATCATCTCCAGCCGTCTGTTGGCGCAAAGGCAAGCGCGATCAGGAATGGGCGATTGCCTCACCCCCACCCGTCAATCGAGCAACGGCCTCGCCGAGCACATGTTCGCGAAAGGGCTTCTCAAGGACTTGGCTGAACCCATGCGCCAGGGCACGCTCGGTGAGATCAGCCGATGGGAATGCGGTGATAAGCACCGCCGGACCGGACCAGCCACTCTCTCTGAGACGGCAGAGCACGTCGATCCCGTCGGTTTCGTCCAGCCTGTAATCCGCGATAAAGCAGCAGGCGTTGCAGACGGTCGGATCGGCAAGGAGCGCGGCCCCGGCCGCATAGGCCCGGACATCGAAACCGCGGGCACGAAACAGAAGCTGTAACGATCGGCGAACCCCGGCATCATCCTCCACCAGGAGAAGCCGTGGACGTTCCTGCATCCGGGATGCAATTCTCTCACTTGTCATGACACACCATCAAATCCAGCGACCATGCTGATTGATTGGGAATGTCAGGAAATCGGCGACGGGTCGCTACGTAAGTGTCCGAACCCCTAGCCAGTCACGCCCGCGGAAAATGCGATGCGAAGAGCTTCCGACAGGCTGCGGACACCGAGCTTTGTCATCAGGTTGGCGCGATGAACTTCTACCGTGCGCGGCGAAATGCCGAGGTCAAAAGCGATCGACTTGTTCGGCAAGCCCTGGGCAAGTCCCTTGAGGACGTCCTGCTCGCGGGCGGAGAGGCTCGCAATGAGGATGGTCGCATCGGCCGCCCGGCTTGCCCTGCCCTCGGCATCGGCAAGGCGCTCAAAGGCGCTTTCGATGGCCGCGATCAGGGCTGCCTTTTCGAACGGCTTCTCCAGGAAATCGACCGCTCCGGCCTTCATTGCCCGCACCGCGATCGTGACATCGCCATGGCCGGTCAGGACAACAACAGGCATGGAGATACCACGCGCGTTCAACTCCTGCTGGACTTCCAGGCCATCCATCTCGGGCATGCGGACATCCAGCAGGATACAACCCTGCTCGGCATGCTTGAGATTCTTAAGAAATTCCACGCCAGAAGCCCACGGCGTCACCGAAAAACCCGATTTCTTGAGCATGAAACCAGTCGAACGGCGGATCGAGTCCTCGTCATCGACTATGTGAACGACACGCTTTTCATCCATCCAGCTTCTCCGCCTCCGTCCTTATCAAGGTAAAATGGAACTGGGTACCGCCCTCTTCCGCTGGCTCCATCCAGATGCGACCACCATTGGCTTCAACAATGGTTCGGCAAATGGAGAGGCCAAGACCCATGCCTTCCGTTTTCGTGCTCACGAATGCCTTGAAGAGCTGGGCCGCCACCTCGGGCGCCACGCCAGGCCCTGTGTCCGCCACCGTCACGCGAACAAATCCTGGCTGATCGGGCGCCGTCCGGATCGTGAGAAGGCGGCGCTCGGATGTGCTCATCGCGTCCACCGCGTTGCGGATGAGGTTGACCAGAACCTGCTGGATCTGGATCTTGTCGACCAGCACGCTCGCTGCCTCGTGATCGATGTCGATCCGGGTTCCGATCGACTTGTCACCCGCGCCCAGCAACCCGAAAGCGGCAGATTCGTTGATCAGATCAGGCAGGCTCTCGACCGTCTTTTCAACTTCGCCGCGCGCCACGAAATCACGTAGCCGCCTGACGATTTGGCCCGCGCGCATGGCCTCCCCTGCGGCCTCCTGCAACGCCTCGATGATGTCAGGCAGATCGTCGGGATCCGGCTCGGCCAGCAAATCGCGAACGGCTTCGACATAGTTCGCAACCGCTGTGATCGGCTGGTTGAGTTCGTGGGCCAGGGTGGATGCCATGGTTCCCATCGCGCTGACGCGGGCGACGTGGATAAGCTCGGATTGAAGTTCCTCGAGCCGCTCCTGCGTTCGATGGCGGTCCGTAAGGTCGCGGATGAAGCCCGTGAAGACACGCTGGCCATCGCCGGTTGCCTCGCCCACTGACAATTCCATCGGAAATGTGGTCCCGTCCTTGCGCATCGCGAAGACCACCCGGCCGATACCGATGATCCGGCGCTCGCCCGTCGTGAGATAGCGTTCGAGATAGCCGTCATGACGTTCGCGATAGGGCGAGGGCATGAGCATGCTCACATTGGCGCCCAGGACTTCGGCCTGCGCGTACCCGAACAGGCGCTCGGCCGCAGCACTGAAGGACAGCATTGTCCCCCGCTCGTCGATGACGATCATCGCATCGGGAACGGTCGACAGGATCGAGCGAAGATGCGCCTCGCTGTTGCGGAGCGAGCTTTCGGCGGCGCGCTGGTCGGTAATGTCGCGGACGACGATCGCAAAGCTGCGAACCGTCCCGTCCGGATTCTTCAACGCCGTGATCGCAACATGGGCGAGAAATTCGCTGCCATCCTTGCGGACGCGCCAGTCGTCCATCTCTATCTTGCCGCGTGCAACCGCTTCGGCCCGGATCAACGCCGGTTTGCCGGCGGCAACGGCGTCATCAGGATAGAAGAGATCGGCCGGTCTCCCGATCATTTCCGCGGCGGTCCAGCCCTTCAGCCGCTGCGCGCCTTCGTTCCAGATCGTGACGTTCCCGTCAGGATCGAGCATGTAGATGGCGTAATCCTGCGCGCCGTCGATCAGGAGGTTCAGCTCTTCGGCGAGGATGACCGCGCTGTCGGCCAGTTCGCGCGTCACCGTGACGGTGCGATGGTGATTGCGCCACAAGAGGAACATCGCGAAGAGAAAGATCGCGACGGCTATCTGCTGGCTGGTTGCTGTGGGCCAGCCGTCGACGACGGCAAGCGTTGCAAGGGTTATGAGCGAGACGCTCGAGATCACGAACAGGTCGGGCCTGAGCGCGACCAGCACCATGCCCGCCACGCTCAGGGCCACGAAGTAATGGACGCGTTCATCGACTTGCTCGGCGAGCTGTTCGCGGGTCACGAAGGTGATGATCGCGACCGCGAGACTCGCGAGAACCGCCGTGATGATCTGGGAACGGATCGAAGGACTGGCGAGCAGCCTGGCAGCGGCCAATGCCGGCGCAAAGGCGCCCTTCCGTTCCGATGGCCCATTGGTATCCGGAATTGCTTTGCTCCCTCGCCGTGGTGAAGGGAGCCGCACCGCGCGGACACACTCCCCTTTTGTTCCGTTTTCTATCGATTGAACCCGGATTGAGCCATCGAAAGTTGCGAGGTCAGGCCTCTGGGAATTGCGACGGATTACCTTCATCTCTGCCGCAGCGCGCGACGCTCGCCCTCTGCCGGTCATTGGAACAAATACGGATTCCCATGACGGCGCCTGGAAGATAGACCCCATTTCGTGTTTCGTCGACGAACCGACACGATCGACAGACAAGGGCAATAAATGGCGCCGCGTTGGTTCATTCGGCACGTTCGGAAAGGGTTGGGTGCAAGTGTGCAGGCTGTTCCGTGTGTCCTCACCGTCCACCATTCGATCAACCTGGATCCCGACAAGGCAACTCCATGAACATGCCTGAAGCTGAATTGCTACGCACTCTGGCGGCCTCTCTGGCAGTTGGCATCCTGATCGGCATCGAACGCGGCTGGCGCCAGCGGAATGCGATTGATGGAAGCCGGGTGAGCGGGCTCAGAACATTTGGCTTGATTGGCCTCGCCGGCGGACTCGCCGGGCACGTCCCGGATATTCTGGCCGCCGTCATTGCGCTCGCTACGCTGTCGAGCCTGGTTCTCGGTTACCGCGGCGCTCTCGCACGCGAAGGGAGTCTTTCGGTCACCAATACGCTGGTTGGGATCATCACCTTCGCTTTGGGTTACATTGCCGCCAGGGGCCAGGTCAGCGAGGCGCTGGCGGTCGCCGCCGTAACCACGCTGATCCTCACGCTGCGCGGGCAGGCCCACGCCATGCTCAAAGGCATGACGGCACAGGAAGTCGATTCGATCGCGCGCTTTGCGCTCGTGGCACTCGTCATCCTGCCGTTGCTGCCCGACCGCAATCTCGGCCCCTACGATGCCTGGAACCCCCGCCAGATCTGGATGGTGGTGGTCGTCGTCCTCGGACTTTCCTTCGCCGGATATGTCGCGACCCGCCGGTTGGGGTCCGAGAAAGGCATCATGATAACCGCGCTATGCGGATCGCTTGTGTCCTCAACGGCCGTGACCGCAACCTATGCGCGGCGATTGCGCGAGAAAGACGGATCGGAAGCGCCCCTTATTGCCGGTATAGCGCTTGCTTCGCTGGTGATGTTCGTGCGCGTCCAGCTGTTGTCGATTGCCCTCATCCCCTACGCAGCCCGGTCGCTGGCTCTGGCCATGGTTCCAGCGTTCATCGTCGGCGGATTGACGACATTGATCGCGCTTCGCAAATATAACGCAAAGACGAGCAGCGCTGAGGTGAAGCTCGGCAACCCGCTCGATTTTGGACCGGCGCTGTTGCTCGCCGGAGTGGTGGCGGTGATGGCCGTGCCGGCACGCTGGGCGCTCGAACAGTTCGGCAACCAGGGCATTGTCGTCGTGCTGGGCCTGACCGGCATGTGGGATGTCGACGCGGCGGTCCTCACTCTCGCGGGAATGCCCAGGGATGTTCTCGACGAAAACACGGCAGGCCTGGTGCTGGCGGTCCCCGTGCTCGCGAACACGGCCTTCAAGGGCCTTCTGGCGCTCGGGATCGCCGGCCCCCGCCAGCAGGGCTGGAAGGCGTCCGGCCCCCTGTTCGCCGCGGTACTGGCCTCCGGCGTGGGGATCGCGGTGCTTCTCGCGCTCAGATAGAATTAGACACTGGCGGGGTATTCCTCCGGTGGCACACCCGGTACGAAATCAGGCTGGCTTGGGATGATTTCAGGGGGATTGGGCATAGGCGTTTCTCGAGGCTCTGGAGGTGCGGGAGTCTCTGGCGGGGCCAATGGCCGAATAATGTCAGGCTTGGGTTCGACGGGCTGAGCATTCATATGGGCCTTGTTCCCTCTTGGCTGTCCGCGCTGCAGTCTTCCGCGGCGTTCATGTAGCCGTGCTTGCCTCCCTGCGGGCGCTGGCGATCCCGCCTGACGAGTAAGGCCAACATTGAGGACAAGCGGTATCATGAGCACGGCAACCGTGCCCCGGCCGACTGCGCTACGAAGTCGAAATCTGGCGTGACAGGATCGTGCGAAATGGCGAACCTGACCGAGGCCAGTGTCATGCGCGCCATCCAGAACGGCTGTGCGTTTCGGCGGGCTCATCCCTTTTCCCGTGTCTGCAACGGTGACCCATAACCGACGCCCCACGCGCTTGGCTCGCACAATGATGCGCCCCCCGATTGCAAGAGCAGTGCGCGCATTGTCGACAAGCTCGACGAGTGCAGCATCAAGGACCGACGCATCAAACTTGACCAGAGCCTTCTCCGCTGAGACTTTAATTTCGATCTGCGCCCCATCGCTGCTTCGAGCGTCAAGACGCAATTGCAGCGTCCGGAGATGCTGATTGAGGTCGAACATGCGAACCATCGGATTGATTTCCCTGGAAGGCAAAACGGTCGTCAAAGTGACTCCGCAGCGCGCCGACTCGGCGATCCCGAATGAAGCGCCGAAGCCGCAGATATTCTCCCGCCCCACAATCTGCGCGCGCCATCGAGCATACGCTCCTTTATCCATATAATTCTGTCACTGCGGGCAGGTTCACGTGAATTGGGAAAGTTACGTAGCGGGTTGCATGAGCAGGGGCGGATATGTGGCACACCATGAGCGGCCTCCGTAGATTCCCGAATAGAGGCGCGTAGGCTGAGGATATTATCTTCGTCACACTCGAGAGCCGATTGATGGAACAACGGTTCGTGTCGTTTCTGCGGCGAACTTGTTTCTGCCGATTGCTGGCCTTCGGGTTCCCGTTCGAAGGAGATGTGCAATGACTGATCAGGTCCCGGTTTCCGCGTCAAAAGGAACTCCTGTCAGCCGGTCTGGGGATCGTCCAATGGACTGGCTGCGTGGTGAGATCGACCGCTTGTTCGAAGATTTCGGCCGACCCCCATCGAGCATATTCAGCTTTGGCAATCGATCACCGACAGCGCCCGTGCCGGCCGTCGAGATGGTGGATGATGGCAAAGCCTATCGCCTGACCGTCGAACTGCCTGGCCTCAGCGAGGAAGATATCGCAGTTAATATCACCGAAGGCGTACTCGATATCTCGGGCGAAAAGAAGGAAGAAACCGAGCGCAAGGACAAAGGCTATCTGTACAGCGAGCGCCGTTACGGCTCGTTTCACCGCCAGATATCCCTGCCGAACGATGTCGATCAGAACCAGATCACCGCCGGGTTCAAGGATGGCGTCCTGACCGTGACCCTGGCAAAGGACGAGAACGTGCCTGCACGCAGTCGCAAGATCGAGATTGGCAAGGCATAGACCGCAGATGACGGCATCGGCCCGGCTGATCGGCATGACTGGAAAGCAAGCCGATGTCGTCGCCTTCCTGGAGACGCCGGGCGTCCTCGCGCCTGGCGAAACCGCGCGACGGATAGATACGCACGCCGCGCACATATTTTTGGCCGGCGATCGCGCCTGGAAGCTCAAACGAGCCGTCCATTACGACTATCTCGACTTTTCGAGCGTGGACAAGCGCCGCGCCGCGCTTGAGGCGGAACTGTCACTCAACCGCAGGGCGGCGCCGTCGCTCTATCTTGCGGTCCGCCCGATCTGTCGGGATGGCACTGGCAAGCTCAACATGGAGGGACAGGGAGAAGCCGTCGACTGGCTCCTCGAAATGCGGCGCTTTGCGGATGGTGCCTTGCTCGAGGACGTCGCCGCTCGCGGCGGGTTGGATGATCGGCTGGTCACGAGACTCGCTGGTCAGATCGAAGCATTTCACGCTGGTGCGGAGGTGCACCGCTCGCAATCGGGCGCGAAACGTATCGCAGCGGTGATCTCGGGAAATCGGACGAGCATGGCGCGATTTGGCGAGATATTGCCGGCCGCTACCGCAAGCGGTTTGATTGAACGGCAAATGGAACAGACACTTTGCCATGCCGAATTGCTGGATGCGCGCACCCGCCAGGGCCGCGTCAGGCACGGGCATGGTGACCTGCATCTCGCGAATATTGCGGTGATCGACGGCGAGCCCGTCTTGTTCGATTGCCTCGAGTTCGATCCGACGCTTGCAACGACCGATGTGCTCTACGATCTCGGCTTCCTGTTGATGGATCTTTGGGCGCGCGGGCTTCAAACGCAGGCGAATCTGCTGCTGAACCGCTATCTGGACATTTCTCCGCAGGATGAGGCGGGCATAGCGCTCCTCCCCTTGTTTCTTTCCATCCGCGCGACCATCCGGGCCCATGCCTTGGCGGCACAAGCGGCGGGGACACCGGACTCGGACCTGGCGTACAAGGCCCGGCATTATCTGGCGCTCGCCAATAAGCTGCTCGTTTCCGTGCCGCCGCGCCTCGTGGCGATCGGCGGGCTTTCCGGAACCGGAAAGTCGACCATTGCCAGGCTGGTGGCTCCATGTCTGGGTCGGGCTCCCGGTGCCCGAATTCTAAGGTCGGATGTCTTGCGCAAGCGGCTGGCGGGCGTTCCGCCGGAAACCCCGCTTCCCAGTGCCTCTTATACCTCGACAGCGAGCGCGGCAGTCTATGGCGAGTTGGAACGATTGGCCAGTCACACCCTGCACGCCGGACAGGCCGCGATAGCGGACGCGGTCTTTGCAAGGCCGGTGGAGCGCGATGCGATCGGTCGGATCGCACAGCGCCAGGGCCTTCCATTCGAGGGTATCTGGCTCGAAGCCGCGCCCGATCTGTTGAAACAACGGATCACGACGCGCGCGAACGATGCCTCGGACGCCGATGCCGTCGTGGCCGAAGCGCAGGCACATTATGACATCGGCACTGTTGACTGGCACAAGGTAAGAGCGGACGGCGCACGCGAGGTGGTCGCAGGCAAGGTGCGAACGCTCCTCCTCGGAGGAGACCGCTGATCGTCCAATCCGGGCCGAACGGAACCCGTCTATTCCGTCGTCCGACCGTCGAAATGCTTGTGCGAGGCTTCGGCATCGGCCTTCGTGCGATGGATCGTACCGTCAATGTGCTCCGGCGGCCCATAGATCGTGTAAAGCTGCAGCAACTTGTCGCCGGTGTTGACGATGTTGTGCTCAGCCCCGGCAGGAACGACAATGCCGTCATCACCCTTGATGGCCGTGCGAACGCCATCGATGAGAACCTCGCCGCTTCCCTTCTCGACCCGAAAGAACTGGTCACGATCATCATGAATTTCGAGCCCGATTTCCTCACCGGGCTTCAACGCCATGAGCACGAGTTGCAGGTTTCGGCCCGTGTAGAGAACACGGCGAAAGTCCTCATTATCCTCGGTCAGATTTTCGATGTCGCCGATAAATCCCTGCATTGTGATGTCCTTCCTGATCTGCCCGCGAGATTCGCCTCAGAGAGTGATCCTGCTGACGGATTATGACAAAGTGTGGTGACGCTTGCCCCGGATCGACATGGCTGTCTGTTCGGGATCATACTTATGGACACGCACACTGCGGCCAGGAGAAACAGGTAGATGGACGTCGCCGTTTTTAGCACGCGCAGCTATGATCGGGAATTTCTCGATCTGGCCAACGCGGCGGCTGGAAATTCGCACGCCTTGCGTTATTTCGACGCCGGCCTCTCGGAGCAGACGATGGCGCTGGCGGCGGGATCGGATGCGATCTGCGCCTTCGTCAACGACCACCTCGATCGAAACGTGCTCGCCGCGCTTCACGGCCAAGGGACGAAACTGATTGCCTTGCGATGCGCCGGTTTCAATCATGTCGATCTCGAAGCGGCGGAGGCGCTGAAGATCGCCGTCGCGCGCGTACCAGCCTATTCCCCCGCAGCAATTGCCGAACACACCGTCGCGCTCATCCTGTCGCTCAACCGCAAGCTGCACCGGGCCTATGTCCGGGTCCGGGAAGGGAACTTCGCGCTGGACGGCCTGCTTGGGTTCAACCTCGGCAACCGAACAGTCGGGATTGTGGGGACCGGCCGCATTGGAACGCTCGTGGCCCATATCCTTCAAGGATTCGGATGCACGCTATTGGCCTTCGACCCAGTCCCGGATGAGACCCTCGAGCAGCGGGGCGTGACCTACGTGCCGTTCCCCGAGCTGATGGAACGATCCGACATCGTAACCATCCATTGCCCGCTCACGCCGCAAACGCATCATCTGATCAATGCGAACTCGCTCAAGCTGATCCGCGAGGGTGCGATGCTGATCAATACGAGCCGGGGAGCCGTCGTGGATACCCGCGCCGTCATCGCTGGATTGAAGTCGGGAAGGATTGGGGCGTTGGGCCTCGATGTCTATGAAGAAGAAGGTGATCTCTTCTTCCGAAACCTGTCGGAAACCATGCTGCAGGATGATGTTTTCGCGCGCCTCCTGACATTCCCGAATGTCCTCATTACAGGCCATCAGGGCTTTTTCACCCGCGAGGCGCTCACAGCCATCGCGGAGACCACGATCCACAACATCTCGAGCTTCGAAGAGAGCGGTCAGGCAGCACATCAGATCGGAACGGAACTCCTGGCCTGAGGATCGATAGTCGTAGGATACAGCGCGACCCCCTCCCCGAGCCTTAAGGGCGAACATGGTGCAGCGACTGACATAGTCTCTCCATGCCGGCCACAGGAGAGCGAGGGCACTCCCCCTCAACTCCAGCCATCCCGCCTGCCCTCATGACTATCGCGCAAGCCTCGGCGATCGAGAGCGGAGCGGCGAATGCTAAGCTCGACCTCATCGCCCTTGCGCGCGATATGGACATCGCGAGGGTCGATATTGTTGCGCCGGGCATATTCGTCGGCCGCCTTCTCACTGCCGAACTTACCGGCTTCTTCGAATTCCCATCCCATGGCATTTCTCCTTCATTGCGGCCGGCCCTCGCCGGCGGCTTCAAGCTACAAATCGAGACCCAGGCTTCGCTCCGGCAGCGGCGGCAGCACGTCGCCGCGATCAGGCTTCAGATCGGGTGGACGCTGCGGATCCTTCGCCGCCGGCGCTGCCCCATCGGGCAACGGGGGCAGGTCGGTGGGCAGGGGTGGAAGGTCCGCGAGATCGACGCCCTCGATCGGCCCTGGATCGAACTTGTCACGGGGGGGCGGCCCCTTCTTCCCATCGATGTCGAGGCGACCAAGCGTCTCCATCGCAGAGGTCTTGTTGCCTGGGTTCATATCGAGCTGCCGGGTGAGCTTTTCCTTGTCGTCCACGACCATCGTGAGCTCGTCACGCACGCGGGTGACGCCGACATTGAAGAGACGCTGGTTCGAGAGGTTGCGCTCGTGCGACGACATGACGGTGATCGCCTTGTCGGTCGTTATCCCCTGCGCCATGTGCATATTGAGGCTGTAGGCAAGGTCGAACCGAGAGAGCATGGAGTCACCGAGGCCGAGCGTGAGGCGCTCCTTGTCCGCAGTCTCAACCTTCACGCCATCGGCATCGATAGCGATGACGCGTGCGAGAGCGGCATTGTGCAATCCCCGCTCCTTGTCGTTGGCTGTCCAGCGGATGCGATCCCCTTCCCGCAGGTGCAGAACCTTCTTTTCGGAGAGCTGCAACCGGTCACGCTGTTCGGTGGGCGACAGCTTTTGCGGATCAAAACGGATCTTGCGGCGACCATCCGCAAGCTCGACTCTGCCGTTCGCATGGACCTTGAGGACATCGTAGCGGCCCGCCTTGATACCGACATCCTGTGCCCCGCCCCGGCCGACCTCGAGTGTCTGCCCCGGCCGGTAGGTCGATGCGTACCGCAGTTCCTCGCGCGTGGTGTTGACCCGCTCATAGACGGTGAGATGGAGTCCCTGCCCCTTCACGCTGCCTTCGGCAACCAGACCGTCCTGGATACGCTGGTTGATGACCGTGCGCGCATCGCGACCCGAGGCGAAGACGGCTGTCGCATCGCGCTCCGTCTGCGGTAGGGCGAGCCACATATCGGCCGCCGCCGCAGCGGGCTCGGCATGCTCGATCACCCGGTCACCGAGGACCTTCAGCGCGGCACCGGCCTTTCCGACATTGGCAAGGGCCGCTACCGTCCGCAACTGGTCGGTCCGTTGACGGATATTCTGATCCATCCGCGCCATGGTGCCCCCGCCGGCCTGGATCATGGCGAAGGCCTTGCCCGCATCGATCGAGGAGAGCTGCTGGCGGTCGCCGACCAGGATCAGCTTGTCGATGCCAAGCGCTTCGGAGATCTGATGGAGCTTGAGCATATCGTTGCTCGAGACCATCGATGTCTCGTCCACCAGCAGCATGGTGCCGGCGAGTTTCTCATGCGCCGCCGCATAGCGCGGCGTGTCGCGCTGCGTGATGAATCGCTCGTTCGCGAGCACGAACGAGGCGATCGTCTGCGCCCTGATGCCCGCTCCCTCCGCAAGGTCCGCCACCATCTTGTTCTGGAAAGCGAGACCGGTGATCGAGCGTCCCTCGGCTTCCGCGACCCGGGAAACCGCCTGGAGCATGGTCGACTTACCGGCACCCGCGACGCCTTGGACCGAAATGGTCCGATCGGCCGAGGACAGGATCGTCGTGGCCGCTGCAAGCTGTCCCGGATTGAGCGCTCGCTCGGCCACTTCCTGCAGCCGCGCGGGCGCTGTGTCGGCGGCGATGATCGGGTCGGCAGTCCCCTTCCCTGCCTCGACGGCGCCAAGGATCTTCTCTTCGGTGCGCAGGGCTTCCTGCGTGGTCACCATGCGCCCGGTCCGATCGGCCGCCGTGGCGACGCCGGGAATAAGCTGGCGGGTCTGCACCAGCCGTTCGATCCGCCGTTCGATGCTCTCGACCGTGACGCCCTTGAGCCCGAGATCGAGCGCGGTCTTGCTGAGCTTGTGAACCGGCCAGGCCGCCTCGCGCTCCGAGAGGATACGAACGGCGGATGCGACCGCGAGCTGGGTGCGAGCCTCGGCCGGTGATCGGACGGCACGGGCGAGCACATTGTCGACCAGCGGATCGTGCGGACGGAGGAATGCGCCGAGGCGATTGCGGGCGCCGTCGATCGCTTCGACGATGGCGCGATAGCCGCGTTCCAGCGCCCCTTCGGGCGGCGCCATTCCGGCGCGCGCCTCGGCCGCCGCGCGCAGATCCTTGCCATCGAAACCCAGGGTGGCGGCCCGGTCGATCCAATCCTGTCTGAGGGCCGCGCGATCCTCGACATCGAGCTTGGGATCGCGCGAGCGCTTGGTGATTTCACGCAGGCCCTCGGGCGACTTGATGCCGAGCCGCGTCGCCCGCTCGAGGATCGCCTCACGCCGCTGGCTATATTCGGCGATCACCGCCTTGGGCACGCCGGCGATCTCGAACGTGCCGTGCTTGCCCTTCATGTCGAGCTGGTAGCCGATCCGCTCGAGCTCGGAACGGAGGTAAGCGTGGTAGATCGAACCGATGATGCTGTTGTGGCTCCAGATCTTGTCGGCATGCAGCGCCTGCCATTTGCCGTCGGGCATGCGGGTGAGGTTGGCGATAACGGCGTGGATATGCGCCTGCGGGTCGAGCGCCCGGCTGGTATCGTGCTGGAAGAGTGCATAGACGAGATTGCCGGTCTGGACCGGAACCTTGCGGCCCTCGACATCGCGCCGCCCCTCGGCGAGGTTCTTCTCGACCCAGGCCATGGTCGCCTTGACCGCGGCCATGTTGGCGCCGAGCACGCGCTTGTCGCCGGCGACATAGGCCATGACCGACGCGGACTTCGGCATCGAGAAAGTAAGGTCGACGCCGGCGCGCCGATTTTCGACCTGCGCGACCGCCTCGCCGCTCGGCAGGATGCCGTTGAGCACGCCCTCGAAGGCCTCCTTGGAGACCTCGCCGGACAGCCCGATCGCATCGGCGCCCTCCCCCGCCCAGGCGGTGGCCTCGGACGATCCCTCGACGGTATAATAGTCGTCCTTTGCGAAGTAGTTCGCGGCGCCGGATGCGGAGCGGACGGCGGCGACCGACAGCATGGATCAGATCCCCATGTCGACGCCGTCGTCGCCGCGGCCTGGGTGGAAGGCCTGGCGCAGCTCGACCGGTGTCAGATCCTCGACCTGGGGCGCTCGCGGCGTATCGGTCCGCCGCTCGCTTCCCCGGTCCCTCTCGCGCGTCGCGACCGGCTGCTCCTCGCCATTGGCGCGGCCCGCCTGGGCCCTGTCCGCGGCGTGTAGCGTGGGCGCGGTCTGCTCATCGCGATCGTCGGCACGCTGGGCGGCCCGGCTCGCAGCATCGTCCACTTCCTCGACCTCGGCAGACAGGATGCGCGCGGCCAGATCCTTCGCGAGATTGGTGCTTTCGGACACTTCCTCGATCACCTGCCCGGCGCCGTCCCGTCCGCCCGCTTCCCCTGCCCCGTCCTCCTCGAACGCTTCCTCTCCGCGCTTCGACCGAACCGGCCCGATATCGGGCCGTTGGACGAAGCCCTGGGAGACCTGGGGATAGTCCTTCCACTCGAGCAAGATCCGCGCGGCGGGAAAGCCGTCGGGGAATTTCACGAAGCCGTGCATCGAGGGCAGGTTGGTGATGTCGTCGGCAATGACGAGCGGCTCGACCTGCTTGCGCGGGGTCAGCGTCGAGGCGTCGCGCGTGTTGTTGTAGCCGTAGCTATAGGCCTCATCCATCTGGCGGACCTCGCGGTTGCCAATATAGCGTGCGCATTGCTCGGCCGTGTCGAGATCGGCGGTCGCGAGAATGAGTTTCGAGCGGGCGAGCGAGGCAAGATTTCTCGCGCCCTGCTCGCCATAGACCTCGACGAGTTTCTCGAAGCTGTGGATGCCGAGGATCATTGCACCACCGAACGCGCGCGCGGTCTGAAGACCGTTTTCGATCGCCGGCAATTTGTGAAGCGCGCCGAGCTCGTCGAACATGAACCAGGTCCGCAAGCTACGTGTGCGCGGCAGCGTCATCAGGCGGTTGATGGCGAGGTCCATCCAGAGCGTCAGCAGCGCCCGGTTCATCGGCAGATCGACATAGCTCGACGTCACGAAGAGGATCGATCCCGGCTTCTTCTCCCCGCAGATCCAGTCGCGGATCGAGAAGGGCTCGCCGTCGTCAGGGAGGAAGCGCAAGGCCTGGGCGTTGGTGTTGAAGACCGCGCGGATCGATTCCGCCATGCGCGCAGCTTCCGGCGCGGTCAGCGGGTCTGCGATGGTATTGGCGAGGAAGCGGTGAACGCGCTTCAGGTCGGCGGTCATCAGGTTCTCGGACAGCGCGAGATTCGTAGTCTGTCCGCGCTCCATCAAGCGGATGCACATCTCGATGAAGAGGGTGCGCGCGGCGAGCGCCCAGAAGGGCTCGGACGAACCACCATCCGACGGTATCAGGGCAGCAGCAGCAGCGGTGAACTCGCTGTGCGTGCGGCAGTCGTTGAAGATCGACCAGGCCGGGCAGCGCGCGTCCATGGGATTGAGGATCGTGTCGCGCGCGGGGTCATAGAAGGCTTCGACATAGGCGCCGGTGAGGTCGAAGATGACGGCGGTGTCCTGGCGCTCGCGCATCTGCGTCACAAGGCTCCTGAGCTCGGTGGTCTTGCCCGAGCCGGTGGTGCCGATGAGCATGACGTGGGACTGCTCGGTCCGGTGTGGAAACGGAACACCTGCGAGCGTGTAAGGATGATGGATTCCCGCCCCCTTCCGCTTGCCGAAAGAAAGGCGGAGGACCTGGGCAGGGGACATGCCGGGGAAGAGATCGCGCGCCTCCTCCTCGAACTTCTCGAGATTGTGCTGGCTGATCTCGGCCTGAAGGATGTCGCGGGCCACGAGCATCGCCCCGCGTTCGTGCCGTTCCTGAAGGATCGAACGCCCCCGCCGATGCGACAGATCGACGAACCAGATGGCCACCGGAATGGTCACGAAGATCGAGATCAGAAAGGCTCCCAGGAGACCGCGCATCGCGGTGCTCCAAGCCTTGATGACTTCGGGGATATAAGGGACCGCCTGCATCACCGTTCGCATGATGTCGCCGCTCGGCAACGTGACGTTGACGCGTTTGTTTGGATCGAGGTCGATCCAGTTCCAGAGCGTCGCGTAGACCTTCATGCAGACGAGCTGGAAACCGTGCTCGTCGAGCTTGATCGACATGATGATGAACCAGGCGCCGAGGAAGGCGAAGAACCAGAGGATGAAAGGCAGTTTCGCACCCGAGAACCACATGAGCATCTCATGGGTGATGAGCTGGCTGCCGCGGGTGAAATTGCCTGAGTTGCGCTGCACTTTGCCACGCGCGCTGTGATGGGTCAGCGGGATGGCTCTGCCATCGGTGCGGATGTCGTCCTTACGCGCCATGGTAGAGCTCCAGGCGCTTGTCGGTTTCCGCGATGATACGGTCGCGATATTCGGGAAATTGTTCGCGGATGATGATGTCGAGCGCGAGGTGCTGGAACTCGCCGATCCGTGCGATACGGCGCTGACTGGAGGTCAGCAGCTGGCCGGATGACAGGAAGTTGTCGACGGCCGCGCGGAGCAGGTCGGTCAGCGTGCAACCACGTTCGGCAGCGAGCTCGACGAGGCGATCATATTTGCTCCGGTCGAGGCGGACCGTGCAATGCTTGTTGGGGGTCGTCAAACCAGGCCTCCTAGCAGGGAGGCTGGTGGGGTCTCAGAAACCGATCCACCTTATAGCGCAGCCGCGCCAGGAGGGCAAGGAAGTCGCGAGCGACGGGCGCGCTGTGTTCTGACGTAACACGCTGAAATGGCGGATTTTAGCGGTGCTTTCCGCCTCCCGGATGCTGTCCCACAGCAGCACACAGCCCATGGCGCCGCTAACCTATTGGGATCGCTGTCAAAGTCCATGCACCCTGGTGCGTTCGGTGTGCTGCTCTGTACCAGGGCAGATCTCCACCCTCGGGTCGTCATGTGACACAGATGGTCTGGGATGAAAAATGCCTTCGGCGGGGCGCCTCGCCGTCCTTTGGACGGAACGGCGTGCAAGGCGTGATTACGCGAAGCGAGACTGCCAGTCTGCGCGTCTTAGCGTTGTGAACGACGCTGATGGGATTTGTTTGCACGAGGAAAAGTGCACCGAAAAACATCGGCGACGTTCCGCTTTCGAGGCCGGTCGCGAGAGGCTATAGTGTCGCGGTTCATAGCCCGATCAGCGTGAACCAAGAGGCCCTTCATGGCACGCACATTGGAACAGGAAAGAGCCGCGATCGAAAAGGATGTCCGCAAGCTCGAAGAGCGGCGGCAAAGACTGGAAGAGAAGGAACGCGAGGCAGCCATTCAGGCCATCGAGAAGACCGGTCTTTTCAAA
Source organism: Sphingobium aquiterrae (assembly GCF_037154135.1). Lineage (NCBI taxonomy): Bacteria > Pseudomonadati > Pseudomonadota > Alphaproteobacteria > Sphingomonadales > Sphingobiaceae > Sphingobium > Sphingobium aquiterrae. The sequence continues at coordinate 7,429 of NZ_JBANFL010000006.1, read as the reverse complement.
CTCGAGACAAAGCGGCTGGGGAACCTTCTCGGCCGGATTCGGAGCCTCGGGATAGACGAAGTGGAAAAGCGCCTGACGGCGTGAACAGCCCCCGCCGCGAGCATGCTCGCGGCACGGACATGGAGGGCTCGATGCCCTCCATGTCCGTTCTGACCCCACAGCAAAAAAAAAGGGAGAGGCGCAGACGCGCCCCTCCCCATCTGTCTCAGAATTCGTCAAGCCGTCCGCCCGGCACGCTGTGGACGATCCGGTCTATGATCGTCATCGGCAGCGCGCCGTAATCGCCCTCGTCGATGGTGATGTAGCCGGCCTCCTCGTCCGCCACGACATGCTGGTCGAAGTAGCTGTGAAGCGCGCGGCGTTCGGCATTCGCGATGGCGGCGAAGAAGGCGGCGTTGTCGGCGGCGGCGCTGGTCGAGATGATCTGCATGATAGGCTCCTGTCGGTCTTGAATGACAGGAGCGGCGCGTCGGGCGGCCGAGGCCGGGTCAAGGATCGCGAAGCGACCGCGTGAGCGGCGGTGGGGGTCACGATTTTCTTCGGCGGCCGCCAACGCCGAAGGAGAAGCGCCGCGCTCGATCCGCCGAAGAAAATGGTGGGGCCCCACCGTCCTTGAGGCGGTCTCGGCCGTCCGACATAATGGGAAGTCTGTGAGAGATGTTTCCCCTCGTCGGGACGCTGCGGCAAGGCGTAGCGGCGTGCGGACCGACGGGTCCGCGCGGCACGCGAGCGAGCCGGAACGAGTTCGGCGATGGATGAGAAGAAGGGGCCGAGCGGATACCCGGCCCCGATGTCGTCAGGGATGCCGGCCGCAATGGCAAAAATGCTCATCGATGCCGCTGATCGAGCATAGGCCTGGACCGAAGCCGGCCGCCATGACCTCGGTATCGGCGATATAGCCAAGCTCGCTGGCGATCGTGATTGCCTGGGGCCGGAGCACCGGATCGAGCTTGTCGATGGCAGGCCCGAGCGCTTCTGTGAACCAGCGTTCGTACATTTGGTAGCTTCCTCCGGCGGTCTGGCGCATCATGGCTTTCGAAACGCGGCCCGCCTCGTCCCGAAACTGGGCCAGACTATCTGATTGGGCGGCTGCCGACAGCGGGTCATCTTGCGGAATGTGCGGCTGTGGTGGGCGGTGTTCGGCCGCGACCTGGTATGCCCTGCAGCAGTTCGAACAGCGGGCGCATTCATCGACCTCGTCATATTGCTCAGGATCGTAGAGCGTCGCGCAGTACGGGCAGATCGGAGCGTTGAACAGCGCCCGGAGATCGTCGGAAAGGTTGTCCATAAGAGCCTCCATCAGAATGATGCCGTGCTCCCCATCTCTCATCGATGAGGATGGGCTCAGCGGGACGCGGTGTTGAGGCGGTCAGGGACGGCATGGCCGCCGCGAAGCGGGCAGCGGGGGAACCGATTTTGTTGCCGGGTAGCGCAGCGGAGCGGCGGCAAAATCGGGGGGACCGCTGATCCTTGACGGCCGAGGAACACCCAGCGTCATGCTATGGCGATGAAGCCCCGTCTGATGCCGAGATGTGCGAACGCGTGCTTGCCTCCTGCCCGGCAAGTCGAGCGGGTAACCCGGCAGTAAATCCCCGGCGCTACTCCGGCGAACGGGGTGCCGCTTGGTTGGTCCTCGTCGCTGTGCTAGGCGCTTCGGCGTGCTGCAAAAACGGCAGCGCCGGGGCTTAAGAACCCTGTCGAGAACGGCACACGGTGTGATTTCACGCCGGGGTGCCTGCGCATATGTCCAGGAGCCTCGGCTCTAAAAGCGTAGGCGCATGTCTCGACGTGTTCTTAAGCCCCGGCTCCCGCGCCTTCGCGCGGGAGCGTTGGGCGGGAATGGCTCTCTCGTTTCCGCCTCGGCGGAGGCGAGGGGAAGTCGGATGATCAAGCCGGAAGATTTGGAGGCATCGGATCGACATTTCGTGGAGCAGGTCATGCTATCGATCCGAATGCTGCGCGGCGAAATTGGGCAAGGCGATGGTGGCGATGCGAGGATGCAGCGCGCTTATGCGCTGGTCTTGATGCGCGAGGCTCTGGGCGTGCTCGATTCGATCCGGGACACCAATTGCACCCCGCATTTGCAGATGGCGATCGACCGATTGCTGGGCGGCCCTCGCAATGATCTGTCGCGGGAAATTCATTGAAATCAGGCCCAGGCGAGGCGGGCGTCGTCCGTTCCATCGGCGCTATCCGCCAGACGCTTCAGCCGGGGCAGATACTGTTCGACGCCAAAGCGCATCGCGCGCCGTGACGTAGCCGGGTCGGCAATGCGCTCCCTGAGCTGCGAAAGGGCGATCTCTCCTACGCTCTCGGCGTCCACGCCCAAGGCTTCGAGAAGCGCATAGGCGTTGCCATAGGCAAGATCGAGTTCAAGCCCGCTATCGGATGTAAGCGCGACCCTCATGGTTATTTCGGCCGAGTTGGCGCAGTGGTGAACGCAGACCCGGCGGGCACGAAACTGCGCTTCCTCGACCACGCTGATCACCGCCGGATCATGGTCGAAGATGGCCGTCACCGTGGCCAGCGCGAGCGGGCAGACCCGGACCTCGAAACTGTCGCCGATGATGTCGTCGGGTTCGATGAGCGCGGTGCCGATTCGGTCGCCTTCGGCGCGAAGGATGCGGCGCAGCGCGGCGAGTTGGCGGGCAGTGATGACGGCAACCGGCGCGAGGGTGTCGTCGGCAGGAACGGCGATGCGAAAGAGGATGGACATGACTTTGTCTCCTTGGGCAAACCGCCACCCTTTCATCCCCCTTTTCTCTGGACGCGGCTTGATGCCGCATGGCGTTCGCCCCGGCGGAGCGCGGGGGTTCGATGCCCCCGCGCTCCGCATGTCGCGCGCAAAAGGAAGAGAGAGGCCCCGGCGGATGCCGGAGCCTCTCTCGGGCGCGGGCTCAGGCCCAGCGCTGCTGACGCTGCGGTGCCGGGCGCGGGGCCTGCTGGTCCAGCTTCACGACATGGAGCGGAACGCCGGCCTGCCGCAGCTTCTGCGCGAGGTTCATCTGGATGCCCGACCCCTCGCAGATGACCGCTTCGACCGGCTTGAGCGCCAGCAGGCGATCGTTGCGGACGAAGGCGGCCTTGGCGCCGAGACGGCGATCCAGCCGGAACAGGATGACCTTCACGCCGCGCGCTGCCGCCCAGGCCTGGGCGATCGCGTCGCAGCCTTTGGTCTGCGCGGTGGTCGCGAGGATCATTTCCGGCACGCGGGCCTTGATGGAGTCGAGACCGCGCCAGAGCATCTCGTGATCGTCCCAGACCTGACCGCCGGAGAAGGCGACGACGGGACCTTCGGGCGCGAACTGTTCGCGGCGCTCGCGGGCGCGCTCGGCGAGATAGTTGCGGGCATCGATCATCGAGGCGGTGACCCCGCTCGACACCCGGCTGCCGCGGGTCGGCGAGTAGGGACGGCCAGTCTCGACGCGATAGACTTCGGCGGCATGGTCGCGCATGCATTCCATCGCATCGCGGCACCCCTGCAGTGTCTGGCACAGCAGCTGCGCCTCCTCGAGCTGCGAGGCGTAGATTTCGCTCGGATCGAAGCTGCGTGCGAGATCTCCGAGCTCCTTGGCTGCGTCGTCCTCGCGGTCGTTGATGCGCTTGGCGACGACATGGAAGCTGTTGACGAAGCCCCAGGCGAGATCGCTCGCGAAAGGCTCGAGCCGCGTGTCGCGAAACACGTCGAACAGCGTCGCCATCACCATTTCCACCGCTGCGCGGGCTTGCTCGGGATCAGGCATCTCGCGTTGCTCGGTCTCGTCGACGGGCGACAGCTTGGCGCGTTCGTCGTGCTCGATGAAAGCACCCTCGTAGATCGAACTCTGGCCGTGATGGCCGGTTTCGCCGGCGATGAAGCTGGCGAGGTCGGCGAAGTTCGTGAAAGACTTGGTCATGTGAGCCTCCATGGCGTTTTTGCTGTCTCATCCCCTCGGATGAGACCTGACTCAGAGCATGCGGTGGTCAGGGAGGTCAGGCACGTTAACCGGGAAGCCGGCCACAGGCCGGACCCCGGTTAACGCCGCGCCAGCGGGGAGTGGGGGAACCGATTTTGTCGGGGTTGCCGGGACGCGTCAGCGGCGCGGCGGCGCCGTCAAAATTGGGGGGACCGCTCATGCTCGACGGACCGCCAACCCCGCATGCCACACTAGGCAGACACAAGAGAGGAATAGGGGTGTAAAACCTCACGGGCGTGACCAACCGCAAGCGGGATCGTGACTCGGACGGGCGGAGACGAGGCTCAGGCCTCGGCTCCGTGAGGTTAGCCGGGGACCGCGCGCATGCGCGGGCGGCGGCTTAGCGAATAGAGCCCCGGTCCCGTCCTTCTGCCCTGGCGAAGGACGGGATGCGCCAACCATCCATGCAACCGCCCCATCCCCATGTTGCGCCATGCCGCAATCGGGAGCGCAGCGCCCCGAGATCAGGCATATGGGCAATATCCTGCGAGCCAATGCGCTCATGCCGGCAGGAACTTCGGCATCGCGGCTTCCGCCGTGCGAGGGGTGGTCACGCCGGCGCCCGGGACATGGCTGGCACCCGTCCCGGACATTCGACGTCGGCAGCGATCAGACGGGGCCGATCCAGTCCGCGGCCTCACGCCACCCAAGGATGTCGCTGCCACTGTCGGAGACGGCGTCGTTCGAAATGTCGCGCCACGGCGAGCGCGGCCGATAGGTCGGCATGTATCGAGCGGTCATCAGCTCAAAGGTGGCGCAGCTATAGCCGCTGAGGCGAATGGCAAGCACCGGCTGATTCTCCGAAGGAAGATCGAAGAAGACCGAGGTGAAGCCGGACGGAAGCGGCCGGATCGTCGCATCGATCATCGTGCGCGCCAACCGAAGCTCGAGTTCGCCGGCATCGCTGCCCCAGGGATGCGCGTCGATGTCATACAGATCGACGCTCCCGGCGGCGCGCACACAGGAGAATTCGCCCGACCAGCAACGGCTGTCCGGGTGCAGGGCCGTGACCTCGGCGGGAAGACCGGCATCGCCGGTCTCCGAGCGAAGCCAGTCGGCGAGGGCCGGCGTGAGCCGGCCCGAGAGCTTGCGCGCGCGAACCGGCGCCGCGTCGAGTTCGGGAAACTCGACGAGCCACCAGGCGAGGCGGTGATGGAGAAGGACGCCGTAGCAATGCTGTACGGCGGGTCTGGGGGCGGGCTGTGTGGCCATGAGCGGAATCCTTGCTTGAGCGGAAGGACGGGTCAGTGAACTGACCCGTCATGCGCGAAGATGGCATCGGGGCTGATCAGCTGGTGCTCGCCGGCGACCAGCGACCAGGCCGCGGCGAGGTCGTCGTAATATTCGCTGTCGACGATCGCATCGGCACTCGCTTCGCCGAACTGGGCTTGTTCGAACGCGCGGACGTGGGCCGCGTCGGCGGCTTCGGCAATCGCCTGGGCGAGGCGTGCGGCGATCTCGTAGCGGTTGAGGCGGTCTGCCGCACGCCGGATGCGGTCGACCATGGCGGGGTTCGTGGTCTCGATGCCGTGGGCAATGCCGGCGATCTCATCGAAGGTGGCGAGATGGAACATTGTGCTCTCCGTGGAAATGAGGAGGGCGGCCGCTGACGGCCGCCCGTCAGGGATCAGAGGAACTCGATTTCCTCGGCGACGATGTCGGTGTTGTAGTAGGTGCGCCCATCGCGCTCGTTGCGGCTGTAGCGGATCTCGCCGACGACCATCAGCTTGTCGCCTTTCTTCTTGTGGTTGGCGACCGACTTGCCGAGGCCGTTGAAGGCCTTCACCGTGTGAAACTCGTCGTAGGTCTCGGTGTAGCCGTTGTCGTCCTTCTGGACCTGGCCGTCCTTGATCACCGGCTTGGACGTGACGAGGCTGAAGCTGACGCCGCCCTTGCTGTCGGTGCCGAAGCGGCTGATGTCGGAGGTGATGCGGCCTGAGAGAAAAACCTTGTTCATGGTCGTGTACCTTTCGCGTGTCCGCCAGCGGGCCGACCCCGCTGGGATGAACAGTCGCGAAAGCCCGTGAACGAGGGGGCGCCGCACCGGAGCGCCAGCGACGGGGAACCTGCGATTTTTCGGGTGGTGCGGGCAGAGGCCGCCAGGCCTCAACACGGCCGCAAAATCGGGGGTTGCGGCGGTCCCGCACGGGCGTAGCGTTCATCCCGACAAGCGGGTGGCCGGATGGCGGACAGGAGACGGGGACGCACCGACTGTGGAAGGCTCGATCCAGGCCGCTTGCCCTCAACCAGCGCGGCCGATGGCCGGGCGATGGACGGCCTGCGTTGCCCGGTCGCGGACTCCGATCGAGGCGGCCGCCAGTGGGCGCGGTGCGCGCCGATCGCTTCGACGATCCCGCGGGCGGCCTGCAGCCGGAGGCCGGGCCACATCCCAGAGACGACGAGATTGGCCGGCGGGTCCGTCCCGGGCGAGCGCGCCGGATCGCGCGCTTCGGCAGGAAGGGCGCTGGTGATCGCAGTCGTCACGGCGGCAGATGATCACCGGTGCTGCGGTGGGGACTGTCGCGGCCGCCGGATGGGAACCGGGAAGGTTCGGCTGTAACGGGGCGGATATCGAAGCCGAGCCAGGTGAAATGATTATACTGGCCGATGACCACTGACGTGCCGCGCGCGAGCCCGGCGGGATCGGCAACGGCGTCGGGAATGGCCAGCTCCTTGGCCCGCCTTGTCGCTCCTCGTGGCAATCGCGGCCGTGAAAGCGCGCTGACCCTGCACAGCAATCACAACGACTGGACGTGTCTTGATGCCCTCGTCCCGACCGGCCTACTGGTCACGGGTGAAGAGATAGACATAGTGGAGGATGTCGCCGACCTTAAGGAGCGGCGTCATCGTTCCAAACGTCCTGTCCGATTTCTTCGGCGGAGGGCTTCGCGGCCTCGAAAAGATCCCGATGCGCGTCGGGCATTTGATCGGCATCGGCGGCGTTGAGATCGAGCACCGCAAGAATCTGTCCAGCGGCGAGCCGTTCGAAATAGGCGGCCTCGACAATAGTGATGTCCGGACGCCCATGTTTTGTGACGGTGATCGGTTCTCGCCGGCTGATATCCGGATATTGACCGGTATGATTGTGGAAGGCCGTCCGCGGAACTTTCTTCTTCGTTGTCGACCGCAAGGTTTCCGCATTCATGGCACGGTCCTGGCGGAATAGTTGGCATATACCAAATATGGCAATTTTAGTAAGTTCGAGAAATACCGCCGCCAAACAAGAACAGGGTCCGCTTCGCGTGAAACGAAGCGGACCCTGCGGGGATCGGGCCCGGCCTGGAGGCGCGGGACCGGGCACGACGGGGGGATTTCAGCTGACGGTTTCGGGTTCCTCCACCTGTTCGGCCGCACGCTGACGACGCTGACGCCGGCCGCCTTCAGGCTGTTCGCCACCAAAGGCGTGCTCTGCCGACGACTGGCCGAGGCCGGCCTCGGCGCCCTGGGCCGGCGCGCCGGCGGTCTCGCCTTCG
>NZ_JBANFL010000005.1:0-251723 GCF_037154135.1 Sphingobium aquiterrae | reverse complement strand
GCCCTTCACCGACACCCCAACAACCGATTCTCATCTTGATTGTCGCTACGCTCGCATCCTGTCAGTCGCCGCGCATCTGCGTGAGCATCGCATCGATGCATATTATCAACCTCTGGTTTGTCTCGACACGGCCAAGATTGTTGGGGTGGAGGCGCTCTGCCGATTGAAGACAGTAGATGGCGACGTGATTCCAGCCGCATCGTTTGATGACGCTTTCACAGATGCGCGTATCGCTTCAGATCTCACGCGCCGGATGCTGTCGATCGTTGCTGCCGATGTTCGGCGTTGGATTGATCTCGGTATCCCGTTCCAACACGTTGGACTCAACATCTCTGCGGCAGATTTGCTTGGCAGTGCGCTTGCTCGGGACATTGAATCGGCGTGCGCGGCAGAAAATCTTCCTCTTGAGTACGTGATCCTCGAACTCCGCGAAAGGGCATCGCTTGGCGAGCGCAATCAGATCCTGGCGGATGCGACCGTCAAGTTGAGAGAATTGGGGGTGCGGTTGGCGTTGGACGACTTTGGCTCTGACTATGCCTCGCTGACCCACCTGCTTTCATTTCCCGTCGATGCCCTCAAAATTGATCACCCGATCACATCGAGGGTTGAATCCTCGGAGGCCTGTCGTGCCATTGTTCGATCCGTCGTGGATGTCGGCAAGACATTGGGCATGAAGGTCATTGCCGCGCGTATTGAGACCTTTGAGCAGGCAGCAAGTTTGCGGGGTTTGGGCTGTGAGATCGGACAGGGCCATCATTTCTTTGGCGCATTGGATCGCAGCGAGATCACTCGCCAGCTTCTATTGCGTCATATCCGAAGAGATGAAGTCGAGGAGGCTGTGGTGTCGGAAGCAGCTCAGATGCTGCAAAATGGCTGATGACGCGCTATCGAGCTAAGCACGCACAGGGAGATTTCGCGAAAGGCAGGGGTGATGTTGATAACTAAGGTTAGCGTTTCAGATCATGGCGCCGTGCCTTCCGCTCTTAAATTCTGGGTAATGTTAAATAGCCTCTAGTCGCCCTTACTTGCGGCAACGAGGCAAATCGGCTTGTTGCTCCCCCGGCGATGTTCACTGAACGCCGCGGTGATCGCACGCAGTGTCTCGCGCGTTTTGGGATCGGTTAGCGATGAATATAGCATGATGGAGAGCGACGGAATCGGCGGCAGCCCAAGGGCCTCGCCGACCTCAATCATGTCGGGCGTGGCCAGACGGCAGGGATGAGCCGCAACCGCAAGGCCGGCGATCACCGCCGCCGTGATCGCTGCGGTGCCGCCGACGAAGACATCTGTCCACGGGATCGAGGCGCCATCCAGCAGCCGCGTTGCGACTTCCCGCACCTTACAGCAAGGCGGATGGCTGGCGATCCGCAAGGCATCGCCGGCACGATGCTCGTAACCTGGTGAAGCGAACCATCCGAAATGCTCCGGGCCAAGCACTTCGCCGTCGCGCCGGTCATCATCGCTACGCACGATCACCGCGTCGAGCGATCCCGCCTCATAGGCATCCAGCAACGCGCGGGAATTGTCGATCAGCACCTCTACCACAAGGCACGGGTCGGTCGACTTGAGTTTCGCCAGCAAGCTCGGAAACTCCGGCCCCATGATATGTGCGGCGATCCCCAGCCGGAAGCGGCGCCTTTCACCGGCCAGCGAGGAGAGCGCACGTTCATGCGCTACCAGAAGCTCCCGTGCAGCCGGAAGGAACGTCTCGCCCTTGACGGACAGCCGAACCTGCCTGGGCGTCCGCTCGATCAGCTTCTTGCCAAGGCGCTCCTCCAGCCGCTTCAGCTTCACGCTGATCGCTCCCTGTGTCGTGCCCAGGGCCTCGGCGGCGCGGGTGAAGCTCTGGAGATCCGCAATCATCACGAAGGCCCGAACGGAATCGACCTCAAGCGTGCCCATCATATTCATCCATATTTGTTGTCACTGAAACGCCCTGTCATCAGATTGCTAAATGAACAGAGCGTCGGCAGTTTTGCAAGTGAACCATATCTTTGCGCGCAGGGTGAGCCGGGCAACGTCTATCGCATTGGCAATGACCCGCTTTGCGGTGCAAGCAACAGCAAGGCCAGGACATGACTGCCACCAATCTTTCGACGCACACCTTTGCCCTGATCGCAATATGTCTTTCCGCCCTCATGCTCGGGCTGGAGATCACCAGCATCCCCTCGATCCTGCCGACACTTGAACGTGTGCTCCCAGCCGACTTCCGGCAACTGCAATGGATCATGAACGGCTACACCATAGCCATGTGCGCGGTGATGATGGCAATGGGCGCGCTGGGGGATCGCTTCGGCCGCAAGCGCATCTTTATCGCGGGGGTCGTCGTCTTCGGCGCTTCATCCCTGATCTGCGGACTGGCAGCCAATGCGCCGCTGCTGATCGCGGCGCGCTTTCTTCAAGGGCTAAGCGCCGCCGCGATGCTCGCCTGCCAGACAGCGGTACTGTCGCACCAGTTCCGCGACGGGCCGGAGCGCGGCAGGGCATTCGGCTGGTGGGGCATCGTCTTCGGGACCGGCCTTGGCTTCGGCCCGATCGTCGGCGGCGTCATCATCGAGTTGGCGAGCTGGCAATGGGTGTTCCTGATCCACGTCGTTCTCGCGGGGGTCACGGTCTTCTGCGCGTACCGGGGGATCGAGGAATCGTCCGATCCCCATACGACCCGTATCGACGTCGCCGGCATGGTCACACTGACGATCGCGGTGTTCGGGATCGTCTTCCTGATTACCCAGGGACAGGAACTGGGCCTGACTAGCCCCACAGCGCTAGCGGTCCTTGCGGCCAGCTTTGCCAGCTTCATCCTGTTTGTCCTTGTTGAAAACCGTATTGCGCGGCCGATTTTCGACTTCACCGCCTTGCGTGTGCGTCGGTTCTCGGGCGCGTTGCTCGGGGCCGGCGGCATGAACTTCAGCTTCTGGCCGTTCGTGATCTATCTGCCGATCTACCTCCAGGCCGTGCTGGGTTACGACGCCATCGCGGCGGGCCTGACCGTGCTCGCCTACACCGTGCCGACGATCCTGGTCCCGCCGATTGCGGAGCGGCTGCTGCTGCGCGGAGGCCCCGGCCTGGTCATTCCCCTGGGCCTCTTCATCATCGGCGCGGGCTTCATCCTGCTGCATCTCGTGGCTGCGAGCGCGCATGCGTCCTGGGTGACGCTGCTTCCCGGCTGCATCATCGCCGGGATCGGGCTCGGCCTGACCAACACCCCCGTCACCAACACCGCAACGGCCGCCTTGCCGCCCGCCCGGGCCGGCATGGCAGCGGGCATGGATATGAGCGCTCGGTTCATCTCACTGGCGGTCAATATCGCGATCATGGGCCTGATCCTTTTGAGCGGCGTATATGCCCATCTCGCCCAAGCCCTCCCGCAGCCGCCTGACGAAACCATGCTGCGGGCTTTGGCGGACGCCATTTCGGCGGGGAACCTGCCAGCCGCTGAGGGCAATGGCGCCCCCATCGTCACCGCCCGCGACGCACTGGCGCAGGGCATCGGGTGGGTCACGCTCTACGCCGCGATCTCCGCATGGATCTTTGCACTGCTGAGCTTTCTTGTTTTCGGAGGCAGGAAGGCAAGTCGGGTTGAAGCCTTGTCGCGCGGCCATTCATGAGTCACGAAGGCTGAACAGTGGCAAGGAAGAGCTAGGGATACGAAGGGCGCAGGCATTGAAATTGTCGTCAGTGTAAACCGGTTATCAGGTCATGGTCAGCAATTCCTCGAGGCCGGCGGCTTCGCATTCGTCAACGAGCAGTCCCGCGCATAGGCGACGCGCGGATGGCGCAACGTTAGGTTGTTTCGAGCGAAGCAAGGCGTGTATTCGGGAACGTGGGTGCCAGCAGCGCATTGCCACTCAATGGGCGAATCGGGCTGCCATGACGGCCAGAGGGATTGTCCAGCTTGACCAAAAGGCGCCCTTGGCGAGACTGCGCTGTACCGGTCCGAAGCTCTGACTTGGATCGGTTTTGGCGGGCTCTTCGGACAATCGGCGCAGGGGTGGGAATAGCCAGATCACTGAATTCAGCATTATTGTAGCGATGATAAGGCAGGGCGCAGCAGTGGGTATCAGGAAAAAGCTCCAAAGTTCCATTGGCCCACGAGGGAAGACTTTATATCTTTCGGGATGATAGAGTTGATCGTGCCAGTTCAGTAATTCAAGGGTGAGAAAAATCCATGCGGAAATACCGATGGTGCCCATCAAAATCGCGCATACAAAGCCCCACCAACCACGTAATGCTGCCCGGTGCTTTGCGCGAGTAACGTAGTTGGCCATTTGCTACCTCTTCAGCAATCAGATTCATCCAGATCATTCATTGCCAATATCATAAAACGCGACTCTTGTTCATAAAGGTTGATTAATATTCAGAGGGCATTGTCTGCAGATAGGGGAGGTATGTGAATATACGAACCGAAATGCACTCAAGATGTGGAAGGCATTACAGCACTAATCTTTGCTGGTTGAGATCAACTTTACGCGGGTTTCGCGGTTCGACGAGTATGATGCACGTCTGCTTTTTTGCATGCAGCGACATGGGGCCATGCGCGAACCAGCATTGGTTCGCGGCAAACGCTTGATTGTCTATAATCCCTTCGCCAGACAGGATCGCCAGACATGCCCGATCAGAGGCGACCGTGACATGGCTATCGACCTCCATATTGACGCGAGTAATCGCAAACGAAGCAAGATCATCGGGCATGTCCTCAACCGATCCGGTATCCGTCCTCGCCTCGAAGAGAGCCTCTGCGAGATGAAGCGCACGATCCCGTCCATAATCGAACAGGCGATAGGTGACGTCGCTCATTTCCTGTACTTCCAGCACGGTCAGCCCAGGCCCGAGGGCGTGAATTGTACCGGCCCTAATAAAATAGGAACAACCCACGATCGGAGTGATACGATTGAGCAATGAGGGTAGGCTGCCGTTTCGAGCTGCCTCGGCGATTTTCGCCCGCGCTAATTGTTCCTTTAGCCCAAAATCGATGTAAGCTTCAGCTTGGGCATCAACGACGTACCACCATTCATCTTTCCGTCCTGCGCCTTGCGGATGTACTTGCACGGATAAGGGCTTGCTCGTTTGCAGCCATTTGATCGTCAGCCCGACATCAGGCACCTGATAGACTATTTCTCCGATCAGTTGCCCACCCGATGGGTCATCCGAGAGAGGTCTCCGACCCCAAGGTTTTGAAACATAGTGGGGCGTGAGCAGTTCGGCATAGCCGAGCCTGAACCGGACGTCTCCTCCGGCTCCGCCGCGATCATGGAACTTCGGCTGCAACATCGAAAGGGCTCCAATTTTGCGATGTCGTCGACCTACCGGTTGGACTCCACAGGCGCCGAAGGATTTCCAACCTTTTCGGCTAGCCGGCGAACATCCTGCGATCGGCCACGTGGGGCGATAAGCACTGCATCTGGGGTAACGACGACGATTAGGTCGGACACCCCAATCGTTGCGATAAGAGGGCCTGTAGTCTTCAACAGGCAATTGCGACCTTCCATCACCGTTACATTGCCGTCGACCATATTCTCAGCGGCATCGCGCTCACCGACAGCGTGAAGCATGTCCCAGCTACCGAGGTCCGACCAACCAATGCTAACTGGAACAACCGCGACCTTGGTTGCTTTCTCCATCACCGCATAATCGATCGAGGTCGCAGGTGCGTCTCCAAAGGCGGCCGGATCAGGTGCTACAGTGAAATTGCTGCGGTGCGCCAATGCGAGAGCCTGTTCAGCCGCCGCCAGAACATCTGGAGCGTGCGCTCTTATCGCTTCGACCATGATGTCAGCCCGAAAGAGGAAAATCCCGGCATTCCAGAAATGCCCGCCGTCGGCGATCATCGCCGCAGCACTGGTCGCACCCGGTTTCTCGACGAATGCCTCGACATCATGCACGCCGTGCGAAATCTCTACTCCGCTGCGGATGTAGCCATATCCCGTCTCGGGATAGTCTGGCTGAATACCGAATGTGACCATCCACCCTTGCTCGGCCAGCGGCACGGCTTGCTGTATCGCTGCCCCAAAAGCAGCGACATCTTTGATGATATGGTCACTCGGCAAGACAAGGAGTAAACTTTTCGGGGTCGGCGCCTCAAGGGAGGCCATGGCGATAGCCGGAGCCGTGTTGCGTCCTTCGGGCTCCAGTATGAGCCGGAAAGGCACACAAGCTACTTCCTTCAGTTGGCATTCAAGCTGAGCGACGTGGGCGATATTCGTCACCAGGATTGGCGCCTTCGCGATACCTGTTTGCCGTGCGCGAAGGATGGTCTGCTGCAGCAGGCTCTGGCTTCCCAGCAGAGGAATGAACTGTTTTGGACTATGGTGTGTCGACAAGGGCCAGAGGCGCGTCCCGGAGCCGCCCGAGAGGATAACAGGAACGATGTCGTTCATGCGCCTGGCGTGTCGCTCGGCGGCTGCTGATCGCGTTCGACCCAATCCTTCTGCACCTCGTACCTTCTCTTTCTGTCAATGTGCTGACGGATAGGCCGCAAGGCTGCCTTTGACGAAACGGTCGAGACCCACGAGCTGCTCTACCAACGGATCGAGAAGATCGAGTGGCCAGGAGTTCGGGCCGTCTGACAGCGCCTTGGTCGGATCGGGATGCGTCTCAATGAATAGGCCCGCGACGCCTGCCGCCACCGCCCCCCGACACAGCAGCGGCACATATCGGCGCTCACCGCCCGATCGGTTCCCAAGGCTCCCGGGTGCTTGCACGCTATGACTGGCGTCGAACACGACTGGTGCGCCCGTTTCACCCATGACGGAAAGGCTCCGCAGATCGGTGACCAGATTGTTGTAGCCGAAGCTGGCGCCACGTTCGCAGAGGAGAAATGAGTTCGGATCCTGGCCGGCTGCAACGGCCGCAGATCGCGCTTTATCGAGCACGTGCGCCATATCTCCGGGGGCCATGAACTGCCCTTTTTTGAGATTGACGACCCGGCCTGAGCGCGCAACCGCGTCGATCAGGTCGCTCTGGCGCGCAAGTAGCGCGGGCGTCTGCAGTATATCGACGACCTCAGCCACTGACTTGACCTGAGCGGGATCGTGAACATCCGTCAGAACGGGCAATCCCGTCTTCTCGGCGACCAAGCGGAGAATTTCGAGGCCGTCATCAAGTCCTGGACCTCGATAGGATGTCAGTGAAGTCCGATTTGCCTTGTCGAACGAGCCCTTGAAGATGATCAGGATATCATGCCGGAGAGCGATCTGCGATAACCGCTCCGCGACACGCAACGACAATTCCAGGGACTCCAGCACACAAGGGCCGGCGATCAGGAAGAGGGGGCTTTCCTGCCCAATCTGCCTGTCGCGAAACATCATGGACGACATTTGTCCAACCCCATCACGCGATACCACGCAATGCGAGAGCCTGCTCGACGATGTAAATGTCGCCGGGGTTGTTGACCTCCCAGAGACCACCAGCTGGCTCGCTGATCTCTACCATTCGCATCGGGATGCGTTCATCCAGAAAACGAAGTTGCTCCAGTCCCTCGGCTGCTTCGAGCGGAGCGGGGGGCAGGGCTGCATAGTGTAAGAGCGCACGGCGGCGATAGGCATACAGGCCAAGGTGGAGAAAAATCGGACATTCAACGCTACCGCCGCCATAAGGCAGCAGCCGCTTGGAGAAGTATAGCGCATCTCCAGCCCCATCCGTGACGACGGTCGTGCCGCCAATGCGGCCTGCTGCTTCGTCTGCGCGCAGCCGGGTCACCGTGTCAGAGCCACATCGCGTCATGGCGGTGGCGACCATGACAGTGGGGTCAGTGCTCATTTCTGAAATGAGGGCAGCGATGGCGCTAGGTGGAGTGAGGGGCGCATCTCCCTGCAGGTTGACGATGACGTCGGCGTCAACGGCACCATCCTCAATCGCTGCAGCGCAGCGCTCAGTGCCATTCAAACACAGAGAGGACGTGATGGTTGAACGGGCTCCAGCTGAGCGGGCAGCGTCCGCAATCCGGGAGTCGTCGGTTGCTACAACGACCTCAATTGTAGGGCAGACGGCCAAGGCAGCATTGACAGTGCGCTCCAACAGCGATCGTTCAGTCCCAGAGGCTCCCTTAAGCTGCGCAAACGGCTTTCCCGGAAACCGCGAGGATTCATAGCGGGCAGGGATGACGATGGTAACGCGCATATCAACCGATCTCGAGACGGAGCAGATCATGGATGTGAACGAGACCGATAATCCGCCGCTCATCCTCGGCATCCATCACTAACAGTGACGTGATGCGGGCGTCTGAGAGCATCTCCAGCGCGTCTCGCGCTAGCATGCCTCCGAAAAGCACATGGGGATTACGTGTCATGACATCGCGTGCGACTGCTCCTCGGAGCGAATGAGCATGCCGCCTGAGATCTCCGTCGGTAATGACGCCCTCAAGATGTCCTTGTTCATCGACAACTGCGGCGACGCCAAAACCACCTTCGTTCATTGTGGCGACGACGGTCTGCATGCAAACGTCGGTTGCCACGATGGGCAATTGCTCTCCCCGATGCATAAAGCTTTCTACCGTCACAAGGTCGAGACCAAGCCGGCCTCCGGGATGAAAGCTATGCAACGTTGCGGCTGTAACGCCCTTCAACCGCATCAGAGTAATCGCGAGTGCATCACCCAGAGCGAGCATCATCGTTGTGGATGTCGTCGGAGAGCTCTGGTGAGGACAAGCCTCCGCCTTATTGGGGAGAAACAGGCAAGTCTCGGCCGCTTCGGCAAGGCGCGAACCGCGGGCCGACGTAATCGCAACAATCGGAATATTCATATGATCCGCGCGCAAGAGGATCGTACCCAATTCGCGAGTGCTGCCGGAATTGGAAAGGATCAGAAGCGTATCGGCTTCGTGCAATGCGCCCAGGTCGCCATGCACCGCCTCGCTTGCGTGGAGGAAGATCGCTGGGGAGCCCGTGGCGGAAAGCGTCGCGGCGATCTTTCGCGCGATATGGCCGGATTTACCAAGCCCGCAGACACAGATACGTCCCTTGGTCTGCTGAAGTGTCGCGATGGCGTGGCCGAAGGACTGGTCGAGCTCGTTTCCCAAGGCCCAGAGCGCTTCCGCCTCCGTTGCGATGACGTTTCGGCCCAGCGCCACGAGCCGTTCCGGGCCTGAAGAGTAGGCTAGGCTGGGGAACGACGTGCAATCAGACATGGATGCTGTTCCTTCGGCAACTTTGCCGTTCACGCCTATCCGGGGGGCTGCAAGCCAACAATTACGGCTTTCCGCAGTTTTGGACGGCCGCCGTCTTCGAAAGTGCCTTCAGCGACATTTCGCAATTCACGACGAGGCGGCTTCATTCCCCTGGTGAGACCAGTGGCCTGCAATCATCTCGCGAGGCCGTTCCTGAAGGAAAATAGGCCGATATTGCTGCGATTGCCGGGCGTGGGCACGAGAATTCCGCGAGAACGGACTCAATTGGCAGCAAAAAGTTTCTACGGCCATTGCCAGAATGACCGGCTCAAAGTGTCTAACGAGGTATGGTTGCATCATTTGTTTGCAGAAATGTGACTCCCGTTCCGTGCGTAAAGGCAAGGACGCCTGTGTGTCAGTGTGGTTCGCGACCGCCTGGGCCGCATACCATGGCATTGGCCATGGACGAGCGACCCCGGCTTTGGATTCACGCGCGCGGCCGGATTGAGGAGTCCCGTTCCAGCAAGGAGGAATCCTGTGTTTATTGGACCTCACCTGCGCGACATTCTCTCACAGATTCTCAAGGCGACTTCATTCGATTCACTTTGCGAAAGCCTGGCTCGCGGTGCGAAGCAAATGGGCTTCGATCATGTGGCGCTGGTTCAGCACGGGAATCTGCCGCGCCTCGCCGAACGTGCCTTGGTGGTGACGAACTACCCTGCCGAATTCATAAACTCCTACATCGAGAATCATCACTATGTGTTCGATCCCGTCTACGAAGTCAGCGAGCTGCTTGATCGACCTTTTTCGTGGGATGAAATACCAGCGATCGTTTCCCTACGCGAACCGCAACTGGCGCTCTTCGGAGCGGCGCGGGTCCATGGTCTTTCGCATGGCGTGACGGTGCCTCTGCATGTTCCGGGAGAACCGCGCGCGTCCTGTACCTTCGCAGCCTCCCGGGTCGTTGAGGCAACACCCGACCTCCTGGCTGCACTTCATGTCATCGCTTCTTTCGGGTTCAACATGGCCCTGCGCCTGTATCAGCCCGCACGGCGGAATGCTGGCCCCAAGCTCACCCGCCGGGAGGCTGAATGCACGACACTCGTCGCGCTCGGCAAGACCGATTGGGAAATCGGCAAGATCCTTGGTCTTGGTGGAGCCACGGTCAAATATTTCATATCGGTCGCTATGCAGCGTTACGGCGTTTATAAACGTTCGGCTCTCGTCGCCCGAGCTTTAATGGATGGGCAGATATTAAAAGAAGTGAACGACAGCGAATAAACTTGCGGCGACGATTAGCAGGTTCGACAATCGCGAGATGCCGCTCGACCGCCATAGAGCGATTGCATTGCCTCTTCGCGGAGGGGTTTGGTTGAGGAAGCGTAGCGCGAGGAGGGGGAGGGGGCGACGCTGACGGCAGCCTCATCGCTGAACGATCTATTTGCCAGTGATGCTGACGCCAATGCGCTCCGCCAGCTTGATGATGTCTGCGTAGGTCGCTGGGTCGTTGACGATATCCACCGCCGATGCGTGTGTAGATAGCGGGGCCGCCCCGGTCTGGTCACCGAACAGCATGATGGCCAGCGATCGATCGTCCTGGCGCGATACCCAGCACAGACCCTGCACATCAGGGCATTGCGCGTGGATCGCCTCTGCCCATTTGCGGGTTTGAGGATAGACGTCTTTTTCGGTTTCAATCAGCTCACCGCGCTTGATCCCGAGATTTCGCAAAGCCGTGCTGCTGAGATCGACGAGCAGCAGATCGGTCGTTGCGAGCACTTGGGAATAATGGTGCCCTCTGAGCTTGCGCTTCGAGAGAGACTTGAGCCCGGGCGCGAAGGGTACGTCATGAAAGACTGATTCCATCCCTGCGCAGTCGAAGGTTTCGCCGCCATAGATGGTCGGGATCGAATTGCCCTTGGCATCGCAGATGGGGCTGAAGCGCGCATTACCATCCGGACCCGGATTGAACTCCTCTCCCCGAAAACGGTCCTGATGAATGCGGTGGATCAGCCGCGTCTTTGGCCAGGTGGTCGTGTAGATGAGCTTGGCGAGATCGGTAGGAGGCGTCGGGATGATGATGCCCGTGCTTGCCGCGGTTGGAACAACCGGCGTTGGAGCGAGCGGGGCAGGGCTAGGCGTCGGGGTGATGGTGCCCTTTTTCCTAGCCATGCAGGACGCCGTCGATCTCGTCTTGAGCGGCTGCCAGCACGCGATCGGGATCACTCTTAAGCATATCCATTGGCCGGACGCCGCCCAGGAAGCTGTTCACCGAAGCGAACCAGATAGCGATGTCCCAGTCCTCGAGATCGCTTCCGAAACGCTTGAGAATGGGGGCGAGGCCCTTCAGCGGACGGTATCTGGCGTCGGCGTCAAGCGCATATCCGGGATAATAGTCATTTCCCTTCTGGCGGACGGCGAAAATCTTGCCATCGCGTTTCCACTTGTTGGGCTGGGCGCTGGCGTTCTGGCCACTAAACCCCGCGAGTTCGGAGAGCTGCGCGGCGGTTAGCCACTCGGCCGACATGAGCACCTCTGTCCGTGCCTCGGCGTTCATTCGGGCCTCTGCGACAAGATGCTGCGGAGGCGGCACCTGCGGGACGAGCGCGTCGACGAGTTTGTCGAGCGTTTCCTGATCACGGCGGGCAAGACGCGCGAGAATGAGCGGGGTGATAAGAGTTACGGCCTGAGCGAGCGCCTGCCGAAGCTTCGGAGTCCCATGCTCCAGCGCCAGCGCGACGACTTGATCGTCATCGGCCGACCGAAGCTTCTTGCGAACCTCGGCGGCCGTGCCGGATAGAGTCTCGAACGCTACGGCGCCTGGCTCGTCGGGATAAATCGTTGCCATGAATCGATCCAATCGGATATGTTGGATATTGATATAGCACAATATCCTAAATAATCAATATCGACTACCCGCCTTGTCAGTTGTTGGGGCAGAGGATGTCGATCGGAATCGCACTGGTGGCCGAAGCGGCCATGACCGAGGTCGAGGCGCAACAGCGAAACTTGGGCAATGTCATGTCTCTGAAAATATAGCCTGGACTGAGAGCTTTCCGGACTGTCTTGCTGGACGCAACGAAAGCGGCTCCCAACGGATCGCATGGGACAATGTAGGCTTGGTGGTTTTATGCGCCTGGAGCTTGCCAATTTTCGTTTTTCGCGTGTCCCTATGATAGAGGGGGGCGCGTGCGTTCCTTCCGTTGGATGGAGGGAATTCCGAAGTGTCGCTGGGATCTAGACTGAAGAACCGCATTCTAAAGCGGTTGCTTGATCTGGTGACAGACGATGCTCAGCCGAATCTCAATGCGCTCAACGATATTGTGAAGAACGTCCGCATACTCGAACTGAATATGAAGGCGTTCGGCTATGATCTAGGCCGGAAAATGGCTGCGGCATTGCCCGTTAACGCCGAAACGCAAGCTCACTTCGTTGGCCTTGATTCGAAAGCATCGACGCAAAGCGACATTGAAAGCCAGTGGGTTGCCCATTGGGCGGCACAACTCAAAACGGCCATCGTCTATCACCGGAAGCTCTGGGAACTGACGTATGTTCTTCAAGCGATCTATGAGAACGGCCACATGACGAGCGGGAAGCGCGGACTCGGCTTTGGCTGCGGCGCGGAACCGATACCTAGCTATCTGGCCGCACAGGGTGTTCAGGTCACAGCGAGCGATGAGGCAGCCGCCAGCGCGGAGGCTGCCGGTTGGGCCAGCAGCAACCAACATCTCGGTTCTTCGCCAATCCCGTTTCAATCGCACCTGATCGACAAGGAGACGTTCGAACAGTTTGTCTCCATTCGAACAGTGGATATGAATAATATTCCAGGCGATCTTCGAGGTTATGATTTTTGCTGGTCGATTTGTGCACTTGAGCATCTTGGGTCTATAGATGCCGGGTTGCGCTTCATTGAAAATTCGCTCGATACTTTATCGCCGGGTGGATTGGCTATCCATACGCTCGAAATGAACGTCGAGAATGATGGGCCGACAATAGATAACTGGCTGACAGTGCTTTATCAAAAAAAACATATCGAGAAATTCGCCAGACATATGGCGGAAAAGGGCCACGAAGTTGCGCCACTAAATTTCGACTTTGGCGAACACCCGATGGATCAGTTTATTGATCTACCGCCGTGGCACTATGATCCTAAAACCGATCATGCCAAGAAATTAGGCAATCCCATCCATTTAAAGATCGCAATAGATGGATTTATAAGCACTTCATTTGGGATAATTATCAGAAAGTCGGCGAATAGAAATTTA
This sequence comes from Sphingobium aquiterrae, assembly GCF_037154135.1. NCBI lineage: Bacteria > Pseudomonadati > Pseudomonadota > Alphaproteobacteria > Sphingomonadales > Sphingobiaceae > Sphingobium > Sphingobium aquiterrae. The sequence goes on along the minus strand of NZ_JBANFL010000005.1, from coordinate 238,355 downwards.
ACCGATTAATGGGAATAGGAGGTCTCAATGAGAAGCTACTTTATTCCGCTAGCGGCCGTATTTCTTTCAATACTAAATTTTTCGCCCGCTCATGCTCAAGCACACCCCGAGCTATACGACTATCTAACGCAGGATGTTTGCTTGAATTCGTCTGGCGCAGTTGTCGCGGGCGATCCTGCGACATGCCCGAACCGGCGCAACATCGGCCTTTACGAAAACTCGCCCTATATTGTTACAGACTTCGATAGCGTTACGGGGGCAACGTATTCCGCCACAAACTCATTCCCTGTTCTGGGAACCGATGGCTACACCCGAATCATGGTTTCGAAGAACCTTCAGGGAGGGTTTAACTCGAACTTCCAATTCAGCTTTTCCGAAGCCCGTGACGGTTACGACTTGATTGACGTGACATTCACTACCAGCGCGTCCTTCATCCGCACATCGGATGGCGGTTGCTACGATCAGATTTGGTCAAGATCAGCGAGCTACTCCACGCCGGGCGCCCGTGCGGGCGGTTGGAGATTGTTCCCCCTTCCTTCGGCACCGAGTTCATGGCCGCAAACAAATTCGGCTACCCATGCCACATACCATATTCAACTTACGCCCAATCGCCCTGGTTGTGTGAGTGGAAGCTCAATAGGACGAACCTATTGGAATGCACCTGCTCAATATCAATTTGAGACGGGAAAGCTGCTCACTGCGATTCGGTCCGATCACTTTGCGGCCGAAAATCTGTCACAGCAGAACAACGCGCTGGAGCGCTACTACTTCACCAAAGAGTATGGCTACACCCGTTGGGAGGCGTGGATTCCTCGCAGTCGTTGCTATCAGGAGCGCGGGACTACGGCTCCGATCTGCCATCCTGAATCGACAAACTACCCCTTGCAGTCCCGTTGCAAGGTCATGAACGTCTCTTCCACAGGCCATCCCGGCCTTGATAGGTGGGGCAATCAGGATTGGGTCAGGGTCGATTGCCGCGACCAGACCAACTACGTTGCGTTGAACACGCCGCAGATCATGCTCGATACCGTCATGGCGCAGACCAATGGTGTCGTTGATATCAACTTCCATCAGCTCAATGAGAGTCTGGCGACCTACGCCGCACCGGGGACGACGCTGCTTTCCAATCAGACCATTATGTCACCGGATGGGCGGTTCACATTCAGAGCGCAATCAGACTTCAACGTGGTCCAATACATGAATGCCACGCCGCTGTGGGCATCGAACACGGCCGGCGCGAGCGTCATGGGGCGGCTGGCTTTTCAGACGGATGGCAATCTCGTTCTCTACAACAACGTCAATGTTCCATATTGGTCGAGCGCATCGCCCGGTTTTCCGAATGCGGCTCTCTACGTGAAGAACGATGGAAACGTCGTGATCCTCTCCAATAGGGCGCGCGGAGCACTTCTATGGAACACAAACACCTGCTGTCACTAGTCGTTAGTGTTCGGCATGCCTGTGTATCTGATGCCGCCGGTCCGGAGGTGAAGGTTAGATGCTGATGTCTGGCTATGCACGACTGGCCAGACCAGCGACGAAGTTAGGTCAGGGTTCGATGCCATATTTGCCGCTGATTACTACACTAATCGGCCCGTTAGTCGGGATCTGGCTGGGCGTCGTCCTGACCGAACGAAAGACCTATCGCGAACGGGCGTGGGAACTGAAAGCCCGTGCCTATTCCGCGATATTCGAAGCGCTGGAAAAGATGCGCCGATCCTATGAACGTTCTTACAATGCAGAAGTCAGGGGCCGGGAGCGTGACGAGGCGGAGGAAGAAGCGGACAATCACGAGTTCCGCTCGACGAGGGACCAGCTTTTCATCCTGATCGCCAGCGAGAGCTGGATTCTGCCCGATGAGGTGAGCCACCAGATCACGAGCCTCGAAAAGCAGCTATCGATTCGGCACGATAGCTATTTTGAAGGCGTTGATGATGGACGTATCGCCGTTCGCGATACCGCTGCAAGGTTGAGGCATTTTGCACGTCGAGACATGGCGACCCTGCCTCGATCCTGGCGCCCACGGCCCTTCTCGAGGGAAGGAAGGGGCGATCAGGCCACGCTGCCTGGGAAACATTCGTAGATCATGCGCCTCTATCACTTTGTGCCTGCCGAACACGGCATCTCCAACATCGAGCGCCGGCGCTTGAAGATCGCGACGTTCGATCAACTCAACGATCCGTTCGAGCTATTGGCTGTGGCACCCGGGACCGCGGATGAGCGTGCCGCCTTTCGTCACACTAAGGCCCAGATGGCGGAGCGGGCAGGTCTGCTATGCTTCAGCCGCAAGTGGCATAATCCGGTTCAATGGTCGCATTATGCGGGGAAGCATTCCGGGCTTTGCCTTGGCTTCGATGTAGCCGACGATATCGTCAAGCCGGTTCGGTATCAAGCGAAGCGCGTACCCTTCGACCCGGCGATCCTGGGCGATGAGGAAAAAGGGCTAGCTTTCATTCTGGAGTTGTCCTGCATCAAGTTTTCGCATTGGAAATATGAGGACGAGGTCCGCGCTTTCGTTGGGCTTGAGGATATGGACCGGGAGAGCGGAAAATATTTTGCTGAATTTTCTCCCAAGCTTGCGTTGCGCGAGGTGATTGTGGGCGCAGCCTGCACAGTAACGCGAGTTGAGTTGGCGCGCGCGCTGGGCGATCTTGCTGGAGAAGTACGGCAACGCAAGGCGCGGCTTGCCTTCAGATCCTTCCGAGTGGTGACGCAGCAGAAGAACGATTATTGGTCCTGAACGGAGTCGACCATGCGCCCGCACGCGGCGAACGCATGGTGATGCCAGTGAGGTTCCTCCGCATTTTGAAAGGGGGCGCAACGTACTCCTTCAAGGTGTACATATCTTGACCAACAGCATCATTTCGCGTACTAATTGAAATTGTACAAATGGAGGTGGCGATGCCCCGGGCTGTGGTGGAAGACAACAAACGCATGAGCCTGCGGATCCGACCGGAGCAAAAGGCTTTGCTCGCCCGGGCTGCTGCGCTCAATCATACTGATTTGACGACCTTTGTTACGCGATCGGCTCTTCGTGTGGCCGAAAGCGTGATCGAAGAGGCGGAGCGGACGAAGCTAAGCGAGAGAGACAGCCTCCTCGTGCTTGATCTGCTCGACAACCCACCTCCGGCGAATGCGAAATTACGCGCGGCCATCGCCGCGATGCCAAAGCGAGCATGATGCTTCCTTCGTGGCATGAGGAAGCGATCTCGAAAGCCCATGACCGAGCCTCGTTCGATTGCGGCGATGAGGAACTGAAGACCTTCCTGCAACGCTATGCGCGGCAAAGCCACGAGGCCGGAGGAGCCAAGACCTTCCTGGCGATCGATGACTCAGACAACAGAACGGTTCTTGGATTCTACAGCATCGCGCCCGGCAGCATGAACTATGCCGATACACCTGAGTTGGTTAAGCGTGGCCTCGCAAGGCATGAAGTGCCCGGCTTTCGGCTCGCACGGCTTGCGACGGACATTCGCCAACAGGGACAGGGGCTCGGCGGGCAACTCCTGGGAGCGATCGGCCGTAGGTGCATTCACGTCGCCGCTGAAGTCGGTGGGGTCATGCTCATCATCGATGCAAAGAGTGAGCGTGCCGCTGCCTGGTATGCAAGTTACGGTGCGGTCCCTCTGCAAGAAAAACCACTGACGCTCGTCTTGCCATTTACGACGCTGGAAAGCGAATTGAGAAACGCAGGCCAATTATAGTTATAGAGGCTGCATTGCGAAATGCACACGAGAACGTCGCTCATCTCGATGAACATAAGGCAATTGACTGCAAGTTCGATTCACACAACTGGAGCCAGAACCGAACCTCACGCTTGAGGTGCTCTCCGTATCTGTTCGCGAAGGATGGAACACCGCCACATTTTCTGCTATAGTCCAATTCTGAGGACAAGTTTGATGAATGCTGCCATCAACATCGACGAACATGGCGTGAACTTGCCGCAGCAAAAGCTGGCGGATTGGCTCTGGCACCCTTGGTATGCCAAAATTTGGTGGGCAACGATCCCCGTCTGGTGGGCGGGTATGGCCGTATCGACGAGGTTGCTGCCGTTGGCGGCTTTCTACGAAAGCGCGCTGGCGGGCTTTCTGAACATTTTGTTCTTTCCGATGACAGCACTCATGGTGCTGGGCGTTGGCTATGCGCAGCACGTGCTGGGCAGGCGACCTATTTCTGGCGATGGAAATGGAGCCGAGCTGCTCAATGTCGATTTGGATCCGTTTGGCGATGAATGGGATCGTCGCCAATGGGGACAACCCCACCCGTCGGTTGATATGTATGATCCGATGTCCGGGACGCTCTATGTCGGCAATCCGACCAGTGCGAATAACGGCACGAATATTACCTCTTCTTGAAACTATCATCGCCGTCGCCAAAGCTTCCATCGATATCTGTTGAGAAGCGGCCTGACCGGAGAACGGAGTTCTGTTCAACCGACGTGAGCGGCCCAGTAACATCGAACGTGGCGCGTCCTGCATCGGCATCGTGCAGATAGCGATTGCGCATACCATTCGGTCCCAAGATGCGATCCGACAATTCTCGCGAAAAGGCTTCTTCCGGGCGGCCGGATCGGGCAGCGGCCCGCTCGGCGGCGGCTATGGCGTTGCGAACATCGTGGTTGACGATGTCCAAGGACGATTGTGCATTTTCGGTCGTGATGCCGACATCGTTGCTTCGAAAGCCGACTGAAGCGCCAACACGGCCGCTCGTAGAGTGCGCCTGTTGAACGGTTGGTCCTGGGGGTGCCTTCTGCCCCTTCTGAGGCACTCCACCTCTACCGCCGGTGGTTTCCGATTCCGTTTCCGAATTGGAAATGCCACCGCCCAGCTCAAGCCCAACATTGGTCCCCATTGTGGTCTGATCCTGTGCGGATCGGGTGAGCCCGCGCTGCCATCCAGTTTGTGCGATGATGGACTGCACATCCCGTGTGAGCGTGTCCGCTACCTGCGGATTGAGCCGCCAATTGCCGTGTCGATCCATCTCGAAGCCGCCCTTGAGCCAGTTCTGCATCATCGCCTGGCCCTGTTCGCCGCCCCCCAGAAAATGCTCAATGGTGTCAGGGCCTGCCTGCTTCCCCGCCTCGAACCGCGTGCTGGTATCGCTGCGTCCGGATTGCTGGAACCCGACCGAGCTGGAGACCAGAACGTCATTCTGCGCAAAGCTGAACCTTGCGCGTCCGCCGTTGGCGATCGCACCGAGCTGGCTTTCGTTGATGAGGCCACCGCGCCACATCTGTGCGGCAGTTTCCGGCGTCAGGTTGAGGCTTAGGTCGCCGTTCTGTGCCATGGCGATTTCGCGCTTCGACATGGTAACGCCATGCTCGCCAAGCAGTTGCTGCATACGCGTCAGTCGCTCGTTATCGACGATCCGGGTGAGCCGCTCATTGCGCGCACGGTCCGCAATGCCGGCCGCGCCACCCTCAGCCATATCCGTCTGGTTGCCGACGCCCTGGCTCAATGCGCGAACGAAGCTATCTAGACGTGCCGCTTGACGTACCGACATACCCGCCGCGGCCGCGCCCTCCGCAAAGCCGGCATTGTCGGCCTGCCGACGCTGCTCACCGATGCGGGCGGCTGAACGTGTGCCGTCATGGCCGACCTCGCGCTGTGCATCGAGCTTGCCCGAGCGTTCAGCGAAATCGTAGCCGGCAGCCTCGCGCGTGCGGCCATAGACGCTGGTGCCTTCACGGCCTGCCTCGGCCGTTGCGCCGTCGGCGGTGCCGACCTGCACGGCGGCGTTGTATGTCTCCAATGCGTGCAGCACCTGGGCCTCATTGCGGCCGGTGGCGCGGGAGAGTTGGGTAATGGCGGAGGAGCGGGCTTCGCCGGAGAGGGCGTTGATAAAGCTGATGCGGCGGGAGGTCTCCTGAACGGGGAGGCCGAGCATAGATGCGGCGTTGCGCTGCCCTTCGTTGCTCCCGGTCCTGTGGGCCTGCTCGGTTGCGACGTTCCGTCGCTCGATCGGTGCCACATTGTCGCCCGCGAAGTCGCGCCGTCCTTCCATCGCTCCGACCTGGACCTGCGCGCCGGTGAGGTCGTTGCGCAGCATCTGTTCCTGGTCATAGGTATTGGCGATGAGCTTGGCGAAGGTTGGATCGGCCGACGCCTGGGCGATCACCGTCGAGGCCTTGAGCGCGGCATCCTTCTGGTCATAGCCGTTGCGCTCGAAGTGCCGCTGCGCGCCCTGCATCATCATGTCGTAGGATCGTTGATCCCCGAACGCCCGCCACTGGACCATCTTCTGCGCGAAGGCGGCAAAGGCGCGTTCGCCGGACTGGCCCTCGCCAAAATAGCCGGTGCCCAGATTTCGGAGCGCGTCTTTCTCGGCAAAATTATGGATCGCCGATGTCGTGGCGTTGTCGCGCACTGCGCGCACGGTCGCGGGGTCGGAAAGGCTCCGCCCGGTGAGGGCAGGGGAGAGGCCGCCCATTTCGCGTGCCGCATCGAGTCCGCCTAGCCCGAATGCCGCCGTTCCGGATGCGCCTCCCCCGTGCTCGCCGATCACCCTGCTTGCCGCCCCGAAGGCCCGGTTGGCGCCGAAATTGGACCGCTCGCCAAAGTCGCCAAAGCTTGATGTCGCGCTGCGCCGGGCCATTGTGCCGGCCGCATTCGACTGCGCCTCGAGAGCGCCGGCATAGCCTTCGCTCGTCGTGAGGGGCGCGGCGGCCGCAGTGCCCTGGCCCTGGACTCCGAGGGCGCCGCTGGTGAAAGCCGTGAACACATTTCCCGAGAAGCGGAACACTGTGAACACGAACGCCCCAGCAAGTCCGGCCGCGGCTGTACGGAAAGACCCAAATATCGCGAGGGCCTTCATTGCCGAAGACGGCGCCAGCATCCATGCATTGGCCGCGACATTGTTTGCGCGCATCTCGGCCAGCACGTCGGTCGCGCGACCCAGGGTCAGCTGATAGATCCCGGCGTCGATCACGCCCCAGAGGGCAACGAACACAAACAGGCCCAGCGCGAAGCTGGCGACGCGAAGATTGATCGGTGTCAGGATGAACAGCAGCGCGACCGGCATCATGAACAGCATGATGCCGAATACCGTGGCGCGGATGGTCGGCATCCATTCGTTTGCGGTGGACATGGTGGCAAGGCCGCTTGAGACAACGGCCCGATTGGCCATGACGCGGGCGGCCGTGGCTGGACTGTCCTCAAACAGGACGTCGCCTATTGTGCTGCCAAGCATTACGCTGGTCAGGAATTGCTGAAGCGAAGCCGGGTTATCCATCATCATCCCGCCGAGTTCGCCAATATTGGCCCGGCAGCGCTGAAGCTGAGCAGCATTGGCGATGTCATAGCCGGTGCGGGTGCAGACCTGTGCGACATAATTATCGAACAGCGCCGGTTCGGACAGCCGCGTCGAGATATGCTCCCATGCCTCGTTGCAACTCACCGTCGTTCCCGCCTTATCCGAGGACGTGAAAACGGTGCTGAACGTCGCTGGACCCGCCATCGCCGCGAAGGCTGAGGGGAGGTCCGTTGTCGTGCGAAAGAGCTGATCGTCATCGACGCCGTAGGCGGGCGACACCCGCGCCACCGGATAGCATTGACGCACATAGTCCTTGATCGTCGAATCCAGGAATACATCGGTCATCGGACCGCGTGGGCTCGCAGCGTTCAGGAACAGATCGAAACTATGCCCGCCCGCGCCGAATTCCAGCTTGGCATGGGGGTCCGTCGTGTTGTCGTCGATGACCTCGGCCAGCGCACGCTCCATCATGTTGGTCATGCCAGCAACGAGAACAATCAGATTCGGGACGTCGCCAACAGGTTGGTAAGCATTGCGCACCCGGTCATAGATATGAACCGTGCCGGTGGTGGCGACGAGCCCGACGAAAAGCCCAACTCCGATCAGCATCTGGAACCCGAAGGCCACGATGCCCATGCCAGAACCTTTGACGCTTGCGAGCAGCGCGCCCAGGGCAATGCCAACCACTGCGACGATCAGCACCAGTGTTTCATATCTCGGGTCGCCGAAGATCATGGAGACGAGGCGGAAGGCGTCGACAGTCTCGGCAAAACCGTCATAGGTGTGGAAGCTGGTGTCGATCGCCAGCGCAGGTGTTGCCGTAAACGACAGTGTGAGCAGGGCGGTCAGGACCGACAGGGCACGAAGGATGCGTTTCATGGGGCTGATCCCGATCAGCGGTTGCGGTTGGCGGCAGCGCCGGCGGCATCGCGGGCGTCTCGGTCGCGCTGGCGAACGACCCCGGCATAGCTGGCTGAAAGGTTCGCCTGATTGAGGGCGGCCATATAGGACTGACGCATCTGTGCGCGCTGGCGCAGCACTTCGTCCCGCAGGTCGCGCAACTGCTCGATGCCCTTGGTCAAGATGCGCGTCTGGCACACCTTGGCGTTGCCCGCGTCGCTCGCGCCCGCCACGCTCACTCCGCGCTCCGCGTTCGATACGGCAAAGTCGATCGACCGGGTGAGGTCGTTGAGCATCTGATAGGCGAGCGTCAGCGCGACAAGTTCATCGGTGTCGCCGATCACACTGTCGACGACGCCCTGACGCACGCCCCATTCCAGCAGACGATAGATCGGCAGTGTCTTCACGTTGGCGACGAACTGCCGTTCATCCGCCGTCAGCGCGCTGCGGGTCCGGATCTTTGTCGCGATTGAGTCCATCCGCGAGCGGGCGAGGATCAGCGCGCCTTTGCCGGCTCCATCGACCGAGCAATCGGCAGCGGTCGGCGGGATCGCAAGCGTCCGGGACTGGACCTTGCCGGTCAGGAAATCATCGACGCTCTCGGTATCCTGGCGCGGACAGGCGGGAATGGCTGAGAAAATCGGCACCTTGTCGGCCGGGTCCCAGCGCATGTAGACGTCGCCGACCCTGGCACGCATCACGCCCGCCCAGTCGGACGCGCCGACGCGTGCGGAAGCATGGGCGAGAAGAGAGCCCGTCTTGAAGATCTCGGTGACCTCCGCTGGACAATTTTCGAGCGCGTCCTTCAAATCTTCGGTCGGGCTATTGGCGTTCGCCTGAATTTTCTCGCGACTGTGCTGATAGCTTTTGGAGAAGCCTTCCTTGACCGACTTGTAGCCCGTCATCTCCTCGATGATGCCCGACATGTTGTCGTCGCCCTTGGCGATCTGGACCATGCGGTTGGCGAGCCGGCAATCGTTGACCTGGATCGAGTTCAGGAAATTGGTCGCCGCCTCCATCTTCGAGATGATGTTGCCCATCTTCTCGTCGAGCGTTTCCAGCAGATACTGGAACGCCACGGCGGGCGCGGCCTGCAGGATGCTCTCGAGCTTCTGAACGAGATAGTCCGGGTCCAGAAACGACATACCGCCCAGGAACATATCGATGCCGCCGCAGCCCGCCTTAACCTTGGGCAGCGTAACGCTCATCAAGTAATCGTTGTGAACATCAACCCGGCCCGACATGCCACCCGCGGTCACGTAGCCCCTGGTTTGGTCTTCGAAGCTGCCGGGGCTGGTATAGGTCACATTGTCGAACCAACTCTCCGCCCAGCCTTGAGCTTGGGCTGGCGTAGAGAGAGCAGCGAGGGCAACAAACGGCAGGGTGCGTACGCTCAGACGGCGCAGGGTGGCCATGGCAGGCAGCTTTCGATGGATGGAGCGAGGAAACTGTCCCCCATGTCAGTTCCTCGCCCGGTTTGCGGATGGGCGCGTGGGAGCACCCACGATCCCGGTGAACTTCGACATGCCGCGTACGCCGACTGCGGGTTTCACACCTGTCAGCATCTTGGCGGCCAAATAGAGATTTCGCGCCAGATTGGGCGCATGATCGGTGCCGATCGCTATTGGGATGATGCGCCCCTGGTCGGCGATCGGCCGAACCCAGGCGACCGGATGACCGACCCAGGGCAGACCGAGCCGCCCGGAACGCACCATCGCTTCCTGTGCGCCGATCGTGCGGACCTGCCAGCGGTAGCTGACTCCGAGCGCGCCGAGCCTGGTCCAGAGATCCGCGCAGGGAATGCAGCCGGGCGCCGTGCTCATCTCGATGATGAGGGTGGGAGCCTGACCTTTGAGCGTCTCGGCAAAATCAGGCGGCCAATCGCGCGTGACCGGCACACGGGCAAGCCATTCGCGCATCTCGCTTTGGCTGGCAACCGGGTGAATTGCCGCGCGCATTGCTTGCTCACGGGTTGGGGCCTGCGCGTTGGCGGGCACGCTCACCACATTCAGGGAAGTAAGCGCCAGAACGGTGAGGGAGCGCATCACGGCCGCGGCTCCGCACGAACATCAACCAGGTCGCCGCCCAATGCACGGGGATCGGTAGCCGAGACCGGCCCATTGGCGAGGGCGTCGAAGAATCCGTCTTCCTCGCCAGCGCCGGTCATGAACTGCTCGGGGCGGATGTCTCCGGCGAGCAGCCGCACCGCCTGATAGGCCATCTGGATGAGGTTCGGGTACGCCTCGACTCCGCTGGCGATCACCATGCGCTGCTGGCTGTTCCGGCGAATGATCATCGTGGTTGGCGTCACCTCGACCCCGAACCGCTGCGCCAGCTCGGGCTTGCGATCGATATCCTGCAAGGATACCTGCCAGCCCATCTCCTCCTGGAAACGCTGGACAATCGGCCATTGGACGCGGCAATATCCGCAGGTCGAGCGCGAGAACATGACGAGCGCGAACTCGTTGGCGCGGGAGCGCAGATATTGGCGACGGACCTGGTCCTTTTGCGCCGATAGTTGGTCGCGCGCATCGCCGACCATGGGATTGGCTGACTTGGCGTTGAGTTCTGGATGCTGGAGCATGGCGATCTGGGTGACACCGGCAAAGGCGCGGGCCTTACGCCGGGCGAAGTCCTGCAACCGCCAGAAGTCGGCGACCGCATCGATGGTGAGCACGGTCGCGGCATAATCGCGCTGCTGCTCGATCAGCTTTCGAATCTTCGGCGGCGTCCATGTCGCCAGCTCCGCCATCGGGGGGATGGCCGGCTTGACCAGCGCGTCGGAATCGTCGGGTTCCTCGGCGGGCTTGGGCGGCGTCTGATACCACCAATAGCCGGTGCGGCGCTCGTCGCGCTGCTGCGCTTGCGCGGCGGGAGCCGAGACCATGGCGATCGCGGCGAGGCTGAGCGCGAACCGCTTCACAGCAGCTTCTCCATCCGGCGCAGGCGATCGATCTCGACCGGGCCATAATAGCGGCTGTCGAACCCGCTGACATGCGAGGAGCCGACGAAGATGGTGCCGGGCAGGATCTGCCCATTATCGGGCTGCCAGTGATCCAATTCCTGCCCATTGTGACCATAGGGCTTGCTCACGCCCAGCAGGTGCTCGTTGCAATAATACCAGCCATCCCATTTACCGGGCGTCATCGAGGGTTTCTCGATCATCGAGATGCGGTCGCCCGGCAGGCAGAGTGCATATTTGGTGACGATCACCGGCTTGGGACCGGCGAGCGGGTGCGACAGGGTGAACGAGACGAGATCGCCGCGCGCGATCGGCCCCGCCGCTTTGCGGATCAGATAAGCCTCAACCGAAGGACTCATGACGATCGTCACCTGGGGCAACGCCCAGAACGTCAAAAGCCCGATGGGCAGGACGATGCCAAAGGCCTTCCAAAGCTGTTCCGGGCGCGGTGGCTGGCCAAGTCCCGAACTGCCAAGCGCTACCGCTGCCTTGAGCGGTAGTATCTTGAGCTCGGCCCATCCGGCTTTAGCGGCCCTGTAGGCGAGCCTGAGCATCGCGCACCTCCTTTTTGCCGCCGAGGCGGGCATATTCTTCGAGCAATCCGGAAAGCGCCGCGTCGCCATAGACGATGTGCGCGGCGCGCGGGCTGTCATCCTCCCGCTCGCAATAGGGCAGCGCCGGATCGCCCGGCACCATCGCGAGCGCGGGGACGCGGGCGACGCCGTGCTGGCGGAAGATGAGCGGATCGACGATCAACTGCACATCGCGCATCGGGCAGGCCGGGCCCTCGCAGCCAGGATCGAGCCGCAGGATCTCGGCCGAGAGCTTGGCCATGGGCGCAACCTTGGTCAGACCGCCCGGCATGCCCCGGAAGGCGAGGATGCCGCGCGCCTTCTCGAGCTGCGCGGCATAGGTGCGCAGCGTCGTCACCGGCATCGAGGACGAAACGAACAGCACCGGCACCCAGCCTTTCGCGGACACGGGCTTCGTCACCCCGGCGACGGCGTCCATGTCGGGCGCTTCCAGTCCCAGAGCCTGGCCGAGCCGCCGCGCCATCGCTTCGCGCTCGGTCGCCATCGCGTCCTTGCCCTGGTCGAGCGCGGTGCGAGCGCGCGTATCCATCTCTGTATCTTGAACGCGGCCGCGCAGACCGTGGAACGCGCGGCGGCGCAATTCTTCCGATGGGGTTGGAAGCGCGGTCGGCCCGCTGGTCTCCGCCTCCTTCTTCCGCGCAGCCGATGCGCGTTCGAGCCTTTCGAACGCAGCATCGCCCTCGGCGGCAGCGCGATCGCGTGCGTTGTCCGGACGCGGACTGTCCTGCGCCAAAGCGGACGCGGAGGCCAGCATCGCGAGTACGGCGGCCAGACGGCGCGCGCTACTTCTCGATAACCCGCATATAGGCATCGATCTTGTCCTTCATGTCGATCTGGATGTGGTCTTGCGCGCGGGCCTCGATCTCGGAGTAATATTCGGAAAGGTCCATTTTGGAGAAATCCAGCGCCTGGAACTCTTCCGGCGTGAAGCCGCGGCAATAGGGCTGCTTGGGCGTGCCCCAGCCAAGTCCGTTGAAGCTCTTGAGCTGCGGGCGGCCCTGTTCCTGGATGATGCGGCCGAGCTTGGTATTGAAACAGCAATGGCCGCGCGCCTTCTGGACGCAGATGCCGAGGATCTTCGAGCTGCAATAGCTGCCGACCTCGTGGCACATCCCCGAGCCGCGCAGCATGCCGACTTCCATGTCCTGCTGGTCACAGCCCGAGAGCAGGAAATCCATCATGAAGTTGATGGCGAGGCTGATCGCGATCGAGGTCGGATCGATGCCGACGATGATCGCGTTGGCGCCCGCGCTCGCGGCCTGTCCGGCGGTGGCGCCGGCCTTGAACGCGGTGAACGCCGCCTTCATGCCGGTGAACACGCCCTTGGCGACGGCGATCTTGGTGCCGATCGACGAGATCGAGCCGCCCATGCCGTCCTTGACGATCTTCCCCTTGTCCTTGCAGCAATTGGAGAAGGTGGTGCGAAGCCCCGCCGGGCGGCAGCGCGCCGCGCGCCCGGAGAATATCTCGATATTGCCGAGGCACGCGCCATCGGCATCGACCGCGCCATCGGCCGGAACGCCCGGATCGTCGGGCACCGGCTCATCCTCGATCGGAGTGATGGTGAGATCTGCGCACTGGTTGGGCGAACAGGCGGGGCCGCCATCCTGCGGCAGGCAGGCGAACTGCTCGCCCAGCGGACAGCTATAGGCGCCGTCCTGTTGCTGGACGCACGAGACCTTCTGCAGGGGACATTGATGTTGCCCTAGCGAGGTGATCTCGCAGGCCGCCGTCTCGCCGGGATCGTCGGCATCGCCATTGCCGTTGAGGTCCGCCGCGCAAATCTGCGTGGTCTGCGCCAGCGCGGGCGCGGCGGGCATCACCATGGCCAGGGCCGCGAAGAGCGCGGCTATGAAGGGTATGAAGGTTCGGCGCATCAGCGGGACTCCGAGGTGCAGATCATGTCCGCGCCGCCGAGCCGCACCGTCTGCATCATGACGATCGCCTCGGGAAAATCGTCGAGGCAGCCGCAGTCCGAGACCTGCTCCTCGCCATCGCCCACCGGGCAGACGTCGGCGCTGGCGCTGGAACGGGTGCAGGCATGATAGAAAGTGTCCCAGCCTGTGGGCGCGTTCTGGCGCGCGCCGACTACGCCGTCGGGCGCGACCCCGGTGTTGGCCTTGGGCGCGCGGGTCTTGCAGATCGGCTCGCAAGCCGCGACCGAGCCGCGATCGGGCAGCGAAAACGCGCGGGACGAGGTGGCATAGCCGCCATCTTTGGTCAGGACCCGGTCGGCCAGCAGCGTCTCGGTCGAATGGTCGATGATATAGGCACCGCGGCTGAGATCGGGCTGCGGCAGCACGCCGGTGTCGATGGTGCAGCGATAGCGCCGGTCGCGCTCGAACCAGGCACGCACGAGGCTCAGCGAACAGGCGCCGCTCTCGAACAGCCGGGTCTGCGGCAGCGGCGTCAGGCCGGTGCCGACGCCATTGCGGAAAGTCTGGACGCCGTCGACAGTCTCATCGTGAAGCTGGCAATTGGCGTCGGCGGCATAGCCGGCGCACATATCGATAAGCCGTTCGGTCGGATTGCAACTCAGATCGAGCGTAGCATCGATCCGCGCCGACACCTCGCCTTCGCCGCCGACCGCGACCCGCACCCAGATCTCGTGCGCGCCTTTGGTGAGGTAGGGCTTCAGGTCGAGATTAGGATAGGCATACCAGGTCCGGCCACGCTCGCATTTGCCCGGCGGCAGGCCGGCTCCGGTCCAACTGCCCGGATCGGCATGGACGAGCACGCCATCAACGCGGACCTGCACCCAGTCGTCGAACAGGATCTGCGAGAGCCGCGCCGAGACGAGGCGATCGGGATCGCCCACATCAAGCGTCATCCGGAAATCATGGATGCGGCAGCTTCCGCCGCTCAGGCTGTCGTCGCGCGGCGATCCCAGCAGGAACGCGCGGGTCTCGGGCGTATCGGCATAGGTCGCATAGCCGCCCGATGTCCGCGCGATGATGCCGTCGGCTGTCACGGCCTCGAGCTTCACCTCGCGCCGGATCGTACAGGCGCGAATCTGCTCGGCCTTGCCCATGCCGGCGGGCGAGCCCTTCAATGCCTGGAACACGCTGTTGCCGGCCGCGACCGACGCGGCATCGCCCTGGATCTGGGCGGGATTGGCGCGATAGACTGTCTGGGCGAGCGAGGGATTGGGAGCGCAGGCGGTGGACTGTGCGCCGGTATAGCGGATGATCGGCCCGTCGATCGCCGCCTGGGCGACGCCGATGCGCGGGTCGGCGCTGGTGAGCGCGCCCACCACACCGCCGCCGATGTCCTTGAGGGTCGCGGCCATATTGCCCCAGACGAGGTTGCTGCCGCAGCTATTGTTGACGCAGTAGCAGCCCGCGAGCGCGGTCAGGTCGACTTGCGCGAGCTTGAGATCGCCTGCGGCGGAGACGTCCCATCTGTAGCTGCGGCACTGGTTCCAGGTGCCGGGCTGGCAGGCGATCACGCCATTGGCGCAGATGCCCGACACCGGCATCGGCAGGGTCAGCGTCTGGTCGAAGGCGCCATTGAGATCCTTGTCGCGCGAGATGCGCAAGGCCGTGATGTCGCCGGTCGATCCGGGCTGGGCGAGGATTTCGAGCAGGGTCGCGGTGGTCTGGCAGGCGAGGCTCGGATTGAAGCTCTTCGTCCCGTCGATGGTGGTGATCGCCTCGCCGGCAAGGCCCGGCGTCAGATAGTTTTGCTGGATCGCCTCGCTGTCGGCGCTCTTCTCGCGCGCGGCCTCGGCGGTGGTGCGGGCGCGTTCCTCCATGGTCTGCGCCTGCGCGGCGATCGGCAGCGCAAGCGAAGTTGCCAGCAGAAGGAGGCCTCGCCAGGTCATGATGGCCTCGCCTTCGTGCTGCGCGAACCATAGGCGAAGCGGAACACGTCTCCCGCCCGGAACGCGGTGGATCCGGGCGAGAGTAGCTGAAAGACTGCCTGGCCTTCAAAAATAGTCAGCGCGGCCGAAACCGGAAGCGCGGCGGTTGGGGGCGTCGCCGGCTTCGCTGGGGTACATTCGGCCGCGCTGACCAAGGGTGGAGTGGCGGCGGCAGGGGGAACCGCCACCACTCGCGCCGCGCGCCCAACCACGGTGGGGAGCAATCCGTGACGAGCGGACCGGCCGCCCGCGCGGGACGCGCGGTTTGGGGGAAGCGATCTGCTCATGGCGTGGAGACCCCCGCGCAGCAGATCGCTTTTTCGAAGAGCATGAACTGGGCATTGTCTTTGCCGGGGGCATGTTTGCCGCTGGTCCACAGCGCGCCCGGACGCCCGATATTGACGCATTTGCCGCCCTTGACGGGCTCCATGATCTGGAGCTTGTAGCGGCTCTTGGTCCAGATCGGCTGCGCCTTGAGCGAGCAGCCATCCTCGGAATGGATGGTGAGCAAGCCCAGGCGCCCCATCATGAAGGTGGTGCGCGCGGCAAGGCCGGCCCAGGCCTCGACCCGGTCACCCATATGGATGTCGCCGGCGATTGGATAGGTCGCGCCCCAGCTTCCCATGCACCAGAAAAGCGGGTCGATCGTCTTGCCGGCGGCGGCCGCCGCGCTGTCGGCCATGCACGCGAGACCGGCGGCGGGGTTGCCGAACAGGATGCCCTCGGGCTGGATGATCGCGCCCAATGTGCCCGACTGCCAGGTCGGCAGCACCTCGGTGATCATCGCCACGTCGAACCCTTCATCCTCGATGCAGGGCAGGTCGGTGAACATGTCGAGCATCTTCCAGACCGGCGAGATGTAGTAATGCGCCTGCGCGAACAATTTGGTCGTGTTGGTGCCGTCCGAGATCGACGACTGGCTACCCTGGAGCTTGCCGCCGGTCGGCAGCAAATCGACGCCCAGCGCCATCATGCAGCCCGGCTCGGTCACGACGTCGACCATGCGGTTGGGCGACCAGAAGCTGACCTTGACCCCGAACCAGAAGGTCGCGCCCTTGCGGCAGGCGCATAAGGGTTTGGAGGCCGATTGTGCGTCGAGCGCCTTGTCGAGCTTGTCGAAGCTGCCGACCCGCACGCCGCCGATGGTGATCGGGAAGATGCAGTTCCAGCGGACCTTGGTGATCGGATTGAAGATCGTGCCCGCCTCGCACTTCGAGGCATGGGCCGGGGCCGCTGGCATGAGCAGCGCCAGCGCGAGCGCCGCAGCTCCGGCGCGCAGCGCGGATGCGATACGGGTCATGGCCGTTTCTCCTGGGGAAGACCTTGGCCTCCCTTGCGCTCCAGATGGACTTCGGTGAGTTCGAGGCGTTGGCCGGCCTGGCGGACGATGACGGGGGCGACGGTGAGGCCGAGCCGGTCCTTGACCCGCTCCTCGAGGATGAACAGCGCGCGGCCGTGGCGTTCGCCGAGTGACAGCGCATCATCCTGACTGTCGCCGCTGCCGGTCAGAAGGATCCAGTCGGTGAACGCGGCCGTCTTCAGCGCCCAGCCAAGATCACGCGGATGGACGATGACGAGGCGCTGCGGCAGCGACACATAGGTCAGCGGGTTGAAGGTGAAGCCTTTAGGATAGAGGATCTTCCCGTCCGGCAGCCGGATTTCCTGATCGAGCGTGTAGAAGGGAACGACGCTGCGCACGCGGTCCGCCTTGGCGGTGCCGAGCATGGCGCCCTTGAGCGCGCTCCACCCCGAGCGCGGGCCGAAGCGCGGCGCAATGCTTGCTGGCTGGCGCGCCACAGCCGCCTCGATCTCGGCCATCGCGTCGGGCTCGGCGATCGGCCAGGTCCGGCCGACATTGGATGTCTCGGCTTGCGCTGATCCGGCGAGGATCAGGGCACCGACGATCATCGCGCCGATCAGCGCGGACTGGATCGCGACAACGTGCCAGCCTTGGGGAAAGCCATTATCGTCCACGGCGGCGTTCCCTCCAGTTTGGCGGCGGGTTGCGGCTCTCGCCCCAGACGGCGCAGCAAAGACCGGTCGTGCCGACGAGCAGTGCGAGCCAGATGAGCGGGCGCGTGCCATCGAGGTCGGCGCCGGACCAGATCAGCAGGAAGGCCTGGACCAGCAGGATCAGATGCGTGCCGACCAGCAGGCGGATCGACGACTGGCAGGGCGCGGCGGAGAAGATGCCGTTCATCGCCGCCTCCGCATGGGAAGCATGGCGCAGCGCGACCGGTGCGAGAGGAGCCAGTTCGTGACCTTCGGCCCGAACGTCGCCAAGGCGAGCACGAACGGACCGCCGGTGATCCCGGCGACAGCGACCACCCCGGCAATGAATTCGAACCTGGCGAACTCGGTTACGCCAGCGCGCACGAGGCCGACATAGGCGGCCGCACCGATCAGCGGTCCGGCCAGGGTCAGCATGATCCTGTCCTGCCGCCATGAGGCGCGGTCCATGTTCAGGATGTAGTCGGACACATCGCGCGCCCTTGCCAGCATCCGGACTCGGTTGACCAACGTGCGGTTGGCCCGAACCAGATACTCGTGCAGGCTTTCGTCGGGCTCACGCGGGACCTCGGTCAGATGCGCGTCCGAATTATAGGTGAAGGGCTCCTGGCTCATGATTTCCTCCTGAGCTTTGCGAGAAGGCGACTGGCTGCGCCGGTGAGGCCGATCAGCATCAGCCCGGTGAGGAAGCAGCCGATCCCGACGGTGGCGGCGCCGGTCAGCGTTTTCGACATCGGCAGGTCGAGCGCGATGCCGGCTGCGAGCACCAATGTTGCCATCATCACAGATTCGATAATGACGAGGCGGAAGCGCCATTGGATCGCCTGGACCTCGGCCCGCTCGGCGACGCGCGCCTCGATGATGCGTTCCAGTTCAGCGTCGGTGTTATCGACGAGACGCAGAGGCAACTGATCTGGAGATACGGAATGGCGCTTCATGACCTTACGCTCCGCTTCACGTCGACGGTGCGTTCCGGCTGCTCCGCACCTCCGAATATCTCGGCGGGGTCGACGCCGGCCAATTGGCACACGGCTTCGAGCGGCGTGAGCCCTGCGCGCACCAGGCTGTCGAAGGCCGCGACCTCTTCAGGCGCGCTGGTGTTGATCCAATACGAAAAAGGGTCGACGACGAGGCGAGCGATGCCGAGCCCGAGCGGACTGTCGATGAAGACTTCGCTATAATTGGGCTTGTTGTTGCGGACCGATTTCAGGAGATCGAGGACGAACCCCGAATAGTCGAGGATGCGGTTCTCGACCGCCTTGTCGTAGGTCGATCCCTGCAAAAGGAAGCGCGTTGCCGCATTTTCGAGGATCACCTGACCGGTGCCGCCGAACAGCAGCAGATCGTTCATGCTCTGGAGAATGATCCCGAAGCTGCCGCGATACTTGCGCGCCCGGCGATATCCCTGGCTGATCGCTTCGGCGAGCCGCGACAGATCCTGGCCCTCCTGGCGCGTCATGAACTGCGCCGCCTCGTCGCACAACACGAAGCGGGGGCGGTCGCGGGCTGACAGGTAGAGTTCCTGTGTAACCGCGTTGATCACGACCATGATCACCACGTTGAACAAGTCGGGCATCGACTTGAGCCGCTCCAGCTCCAGCACGACAAATTCGTCGCGCGAGATGTCGAAGGTGGAAGGGCCGTTGAAATAATGGCCATAGGCGCCGTCCGACCCGAAATCGCGCAAGTTGAACGCCAGCTCGCGCGCGGTCGGCACCAGGTGATCCACCCGGTCCAGGTCTGAGGCGGTGTTCGCGGGATAGGCGCCGAGCCATTCGCGCACCGCATCGATCCCGGCTTCGGCGCGGCCGCTGTCGATCGCCCATTGCACGGCCGACTTGAGCAGGTTCCATTCGCTGGTGGTGACCGGCTTGCGGGTGGCGGCGTTCGCCATCTCCGCGACGATGGCGACCGCCATCGAGATCGCGGATTCGCGGTCATCGCCGTCCATCGCGAGACCGAGGTCGAACGGGTTGAGCACGAGATGCTCTTCGCCGAGATCGATGTATCGGCCCGAGCAGAGCGTGCAGAGCTTGCGGTATGACCCGCCGATATCGATGATACGGATGAGCGCGTTCTGCGCGAAATATTGCTGGCAGAGGTTGTTGAGCAGGAAGCTCTTTCCTGCGCCTGATTCCGCTGAGACGATGAAATTGTAGTTGTTGATGCGCGGGTCGAAGAGGTCGAGCGTGATGAGTTGCCCCTTGCGTCCCGTATAGAGAAGGGCAGGGCGTCCACCTCCGCGGAAATCGGTCTGGATCGGTGACATCAGCACGGCGGCGCGCGCCGGCACGCGGAAATCGCGCTGGAGCATGCCAATGGTGCGCCGGTCAGGATAAAGTCCGAACGGCAGGCTTGCGGCGAGCAGGATCGGGTTGAGGTAGCTTTCCTCCTGGACCATCCAGGGCAGTGGCTCGCTTTCCCACAACCGCTTTGCGCGGGCCGCCATCTCGCGGGCCTGATGCCGATCGCTGCCGAACACCCACATGGTCGGGATCACCGAGACGAAGCGGCTGTTGCCGATCTCGTCGAGAACCCAGCCGATCTCCTCGATCTGCTTGCCGACCTCGACGGCAAAGCTGCCCGCCGCTTTCTGCGCCGAGAGGATCTGCGCGCGCTTGTGAACCTCAAAAGCAGAATGATCGAACAGGACATTCAGCGTGTAGAGAAACGGCCCACCGATCTGGTCGCTGTCTTCGCTGCTGCCGCGCATGCCGCCGGTCAGCCGATTGGCGCGCTCGGCCGTGATCCGACGCGGCGGCGATTTTGGCGTCAGGCAACGGGCGACCTGATTGCCGAGGAATACCTCCGGCCCATCGAAAGTCAGCGCTGGTCCCGCATCGATGATCTGGCGGCGGAGAGGCACATCAGCGGTCTGCGTGAACACGCCAGGTGCCGGCACATGGACGCCATTGAATATCCGTCGGTAAAGAGAGATGATCTCACCCGGCGCCATCGATCGAATGCCAAGCTTCGCCATCTGCTCTTCGATCTGGCGCTTGAGGTCGCTGTCCATGGGCTGGCGCATCTTGACCGACAGGAAGGTGCGAAAGTTGCGTACCGGGATGCCGTGGAGCGCCTTGAGACCAGCAGTGCCGGCGCGCAGATAGTCGAAGGTGCGTTTCGCAGACGCCTGGATCAACGGATCCGGGCGGCTTTTCAGGTCGAGATAGGCGTCGAGCGCATCGTCGATCAGCGGATCGGCGAAGCTCTGGATCTGGAGCACCGTCCCTTCGGGGAAATGCACGTTGAGCAGCCCGAGCAGCGCTTCATGGACATGCGCGAACATATAGGCCGAGGGGACCAGCTCCCAGGCATAGCCCCAACCATCGTCGATAGTGAGGAAAGCCTGTTCCTCCTCGACCCAGGCTGCGAGCGGCAAATAGTCGGAAAAGCTGTCGCGTTCGACGCTCCGCCGCAGCCTTGCGAGCGTCATGCCGCCGTGTTGCCGGCTCATGGCTGCGGCTCCGCATCGTTCTGGCGGTCCTGGACCTGTTCGAGGACGCTGGTGCGCGAGGCTGGCGCAACAGGTTCTACCAGATAGTCTCCGACCACCCATTGCGGGCGCTCGACCACCGAATACACATAGCGCGGCATGTAGAGCCGATCAGGTCGTTGCCGGTCGGCATAGGGAAGGATCAGCGTGCGGACCGAGCGTGGGGGCTTGAGCATGGGCGTGACAGGCTGGTCGATCAGCCCCTGCAACTCGCGATAGACGCTGTCACGATAGCCGGCGAAGGAACCCGATGATGCCTTGCCTGCACCTCGCGTGCCCTTGTCGCCCCGGAGCATCGCCTTGTCACGTGTGACGGCGGGGTCGGATTTCGAAGCCACGCCGGCCACCGCATCGGCATAGGCCTTGTCCGGGTGGATGCATTGGCCGTGATCGTCGTTCTTGCACGAGAATTTCTCGGAATACGGCGACATGACCGATCCCAATGTCGCGCACCCGCTCAGCGTAAGCGCTGCCATAACGGGAAGGACGAGGGACGCGGTGCGTGTCAGGTATCGCAGCGGTGATGACCGCATGGCTTGAACTCCCTGTTGGATAGAGGGCACGACCATCAGAATTTGCTCCCGGCGGTCGGCTTGATCTCAAGTGTGATGCCTTCCTGGATCACGACGACGACCTCCTTCGCGGCGCCCACTTCAACGATGGGGCCGGCCTGCCGGGCGAGATCGAGGAAGAAGTCGGTGAGCTTGTCCGAGGATCGCGACAGGCCGCCTGCAATCCCGGCTTTGGCGGCATCTCCGGCATCGAAGCTGCGCACTGAGCCGAGGGCCGATGTCGAGACATTGCCTACGGTGTTCTCGACGGTCTGGGCGACGCCGGTGATGGTTCCGGCTATGAAGGTGCGAGCCAGCGCCGCTCCGGCGCGCGTCACAACCTTGCCAGAGAGGCCCTTTTTCCCGTCCGCATCGACGAAGAACCCCTTGACGGCCTGATCGACCACGGAACGTTCATCGAAGTCGACACAGGACAGTGACACGAGCTGTACCTCGACCCGCTCCTTGGCGAGGCTCCCGGTCGCATTGCCAATGACAAAGCAGCCGGAGAGATTGGCTTTCACGTCATTGGGGAGCACGGCGGGAGCCTGCACGCGGGCGATCAGTGGTTCGGGATTGCTGGTCGCGTCCCGGCTCGCCAGCGCGTCGATCCCGGTCAGAAGACGCGCCTTCATGAAACCAGGCGGCAAATAGATCGTCCGATTCTTTTTTTTCGAACCTCCCGCTTGATCGCCGGTCGCGACCGGACTGGTCGCGCCGCCGATCGCACCCACCGTCTTTTCAACCGGTGGTGCCGGAGGGGCAGGTGGAGCGGAGGGGGGAGCCGGAGGTGCGGAGGACGCAGACCCCATGTCGCCGCTCGTGGGCGGTTCAGGAAACCCGGGCACGTCACCTGGAAGCGCAGGCGGAAGATCCGGGTTCGTGGATTCACCGGAGGCGGATCGAGATCCCGCGCCGGGTACGATCTTGCCTTCCTCAATGGCGGTGACCCGGTCTCCCAGCAACGATTGGCCATCGAGAATCTTCTGCAGATCACCGCGAAGTTTCACCTCAAGGCTGTCGCCCCGGAGACCCGCGCCCATATCGAGTTTTGAAGCTGGTGGCGTGGCCGTTTGATCGGGCTTGTCACCGCTTGCGGTATATAGGCCAAGGCCCAGCACACCGATCGCACCCACGACTCCGACTTGCTTCAACCGAAGCTGATGGCGGGCGCCTAGCGCCGCCCAGCGTGCTTTGAAGTCAAGCAGCGCCGGGCCGCGATCGAGACCGGGAGCCTGCGGGCGAGTTGCCTGATAGCTTTCGAGATCGAGTTCGTCGCCGTGCTCATCGGAGCCGCGATCGCGGGGAGGGCCGCCCGCGCTCATTGCCCGGCTCCCCTGCGCACGACAATGAGTCGTGCAGTCTCGCCTGCAGCGAGATTGTTGCGATCCAGCGTGACGGCGAAGATATTTGTGCCGAGCGCGCTGTCTAGGAAGCTTCGCTCATCGAGGACGGCTTCACCGCCGACAGAAACCAGATATTCGGATGCTGAAAGTCCCGAACCATCTATCTCGACACGTCGACGTTCCTCGATCGCTGCGCCGGGTAGGCCGGTGAGCCGGATCGCAGTGGAACGTGGTGCAACCGTCGTGAAGCTTCCCGGTATCCGATCCTGGAGCATTGCGAGCGTAATCGAAACCGCACGTTCTTCTTCCACCAACGGACCAAGCAGTTCTTCGTTGGACCTAGCACGCTGGGGAGCACCCGGTTGCAACAAGACCGTTTGCGCGGGAATATCCGACGGTTCCGCATAAAGCGGATACACAGCGCCGTTGCAGGTGACAAAGAACTCAGACGGCGTCGTGACGAAGCTGCGCGTCACCATGCCGGAATCATCGATCTCGCGAACGAGGAACTTGATCCATGCGTCAGCGCCGGCGCGTTCGACAGCGATGGCCTTCTCCGCGCTGAACTTCACGTCCTCGATCTCGCCGCCAATGCAGACGACATGATTGATATCGCGGTTGGACAAACGGATCGTGCTGGTCTGGTCGGGCAGAGCGGCGACGGTCTGCGCTATTGCCGGTAGCGGCATCAGCGCAAGGCCGAGGACCAGCAGCCGCTTAACGGGGCTGGGCATCGAATTTTTCCTCTGTCAGGGCGGTGAGCCAGAAGCGGCCATTGTCGATCGCGTAACGAATCCGCAGATTGCCCCGGAACTTGCGGATCACGCCGCCGATGACCCGAACCTTCTCGACCGGCACGAGGATTTCGCGGTCGGTCCATGTCACGGGCTGATCGGGGCGGATGTAAGTCGCGATCGAGAGGGTTGGATTGTCGGCCAGCTCGTCGAGCAACCGATTGAGGCCATCCCTCAGGCTATTGTAGCTTGAGGGATGAACAATGCTCAGCAGTTCCTGGAACTGCCGATCGGCGGAATAAGCCGAATAGGTGCCCGAGAGCGAGACGATGTTGCGAGTGATCATTCTTAGATAGGCTTCGGACGGCCTGTTGCCCGTCACATAGAGATCACCACCCGCACCGAACGGCACAACTACGGTGCGCGTGTTCTGGTTGGAGGTGTAAATCACCATCCCGAGCACTGCGGTGATGCCAAACAAGCCGACCACGGCGAGTTTCAGCAGGCGGTTCTCTTCGAAGAGATTGCTGGCGCCCTGGACGTAGCGATGGATGCCGAAGCTGGCCGGTTTGCCGAGCAACGGATCTCGCGCGGGGGTATCGGGGGTTTTGCGTCCGAACATCGCTTGTTCTCACTCGAAAAAGCGGGTCTGCGTCGGACCCGGATATTTGGACCAGCGAACCAGCCCCCAACGCCAGGCCAGGTGCGGGATGAACCCACGCGGCTTGGTCCGAAGCCAGGGAATGAAAAGGAGAAGGGCCGCGATGAGCGCCCAGCCGAGCATCCCGCCGAGGATTACGGCGACGAAGATGGTCGACATCACCAGCACGAACTCGTCCGACCCAAACCAGAGGATTTGAACCGGCTTGTGCAGATATTGGGGTAGCCGTTCGTCCACGAACCCTTCTCCTCCTGCTTCAAGACCGCCCTGCGAAGCTGCGGTTGAACAACACAGGCAGTCTCGCCAGCACGCCGAAGCGCTCTGGCTTGTTGAGGTCCGCCATCCGTGTAATCGGACGGCGAACCAAACCGTCAGATCACCATCCCGAAAGTCTGGAGGATAGTGTCGGATTTGATCAGGCAGACCGCGGCAACGATGGTCGGGATGCCGACCATGACGTTGCTGAACAGGCGCGAGACGCCGAACAAGAACGCGGCAACGCCGCCGACGAAACCGAGCGGTCCCTTCACGCCTTTGTTCACGACGATGTCATAGATGTCGTAACCAAGGTCGCCGACCGCGGGCGCGGTGAAAGCGTGAGCGCCACCGCTCACCATCGCGGCGAAGGCCAGGGGAATGCCGATATTGGCGAAGGAAGCGGTTTGTCTTCCGAGTGTCTTCAACATGCACGTGCTCCAGTCAAAATGGGCCGCTCCGCAATATGCTGGCCGGCATCGATGGGGATCGCTGTCGGCCGACGGCGAGGCTGGACGGCCCGTTTCGGGTCTCGCCGTCGGCATTCCGGTGCGCGCGGTGCCGTCCTGCCATGCTGCAGGAGGACGGCCGCGAGCGTCCGCGATGGGAGAGTGAAGAACCATTCAGCGCGCGGCATCGGCGAGCGCCTTCCCGGTCTTCAGAAATTCTTCCAATTCGGCCTGCTGGAAGCCGGATATGATCTTTCCGCCCACGATCAGCGTAGGTGTGCCGGTGATGCCCGCCTTGCTCACGACACGCGCGTCCGCGTCGACCCTGGCTCGGCCTTCCGCGCAGCTGCGGAGCTCAACTGGAGCCGCTCCCGCGTAAACCGTCTTGAACGCAGCCTCCTTGTCAGGCGAACAGAGGATATGCTCGGCCTTGGCGGCAGCTTCCGGATGGATGCCCGAGACAAAGATGATCAGGCGGCGGACGGGCTTGCCCTCTGCTTCCTTCGCGGCCCAGAACCGGTCGAGCGCGCGGCAATAAGGGCAATCGGGATCGGTGAACTCGATCACCTGTGGGGCGTCAGCGGGGCCGATCGCCAAGGCCTTGCTGGTGTCGATCGCCGCCAGCTTCCGCTGCGCAGACCTATCCTGGGCAAGAGCGGTAATGTTTATGCCATTGCGATCATAAACCGCCGCGAAGAGCAGGTGCTCGCTCTCAGGCGCGTAATATATGATCCGGCCGCCGGCACTCGCCTGATAGATCGGGCCCTTGACCGGTGCCGGACCGAAATCCTCGAACTGCAGGTTAGTGAATGTCTGCCTCAACTCGTTCTCGGCTTCGCGAGCCGCGACGACAAGAGGATCAACTTGCTGCGCTGAGGCGGCACTCTGGAAGACCAGGATAAAAGGCAGGACGAGGGCGAATGCCCCCGGCTTAGCGACGCGCATGCGAACTCTCCTCTGTTGAAAGGGCCGGACGCAGGAACAGCCGCGCATCAAGATGCATGTCGGCGCCGATCCGGATGATTTTGGATGGGGTCGGCGGAACGGAGGCGCTTCCGGCTCCACCGGCGCCGGAAGCCCGGATGACAAAGCCGCTCATCGTCGGAACGATGGTCCGCTGACCTTCCAGGTTTAGCGGTGCGCTGCCGTCAGTTCCCGCCTGTGTGGATGTCGTGACCACGAGGGCGCAACAGGCAAGGGTCATCGCATTGGCAATCGGCGTCATGCACGACTCCATTCGGCGCATTGCGCCAGGTTTGAGAATTACTTGTGGACCCGAAGTAGAAGACCCGAATCGATCTGTGTTTTTCGGCTCGATGTCTGAGTGATTTGAAACAGAAGTAATTGCAACAGCAGTAGGAGTGGAACCGCACCGCTCACCGAAATGAGTTCTAAATGTACGAATTTAGTTGGTTACAGGCGCGGTTTTGCTCAAATCACCCGGTGTAGGCCATTGCCGGCGTCGCATTGTCAAAATAGTCGAAATCCGACGAAATGCACCAAAAGGATGGCTTCAGTGACAATGCGAAAGCAAATGAGCATTTCTCTGCCTTATCGGCAGTGAAGTGCCTCTAAATTCAACGCCATCTATTATTGCTAAATATCGGATGAATACCTTACGCCCTGCCTCAATTTATCATGTCAGGAGATTTTCCGAGGAGAGCGGAGCAATGTCATCAAATGAGAAATTCGCCCCCGTCGACCTGTCCCCTTTCAAGGTCATCAAAAAGATGGCCGGGGAGCGGGTCAGGCAGGAACGTAAACGTCGACAAGTCACGCAATCGGAACTTGCCCACGAGATGGGGTTTGGACCGCGATGGCTACGGGATGTAGAGGCCGGTGCTCCGGGTACGCGATTGGAAGATCATATCAGCGCAACCTTGCGGCTAGGGGACTCGATCGGACATATTATGTTCCCGGTCCTCTTTATGGCGCACGGCATCCGTTTTCCGCAGCACTTATATTACGAGGATATCAGGGGCCTCGAACGTAAGTGCATCGAATTGATCGTGGATTGGGCGGTCAATTCTCTGAAGCAGGATTTGCCGTCAGAATGGTGGCCTTCCAGTCACCATGACGAACGTTGATCAACTGGCATCCAAAAGGCATCAGGGCGCCTGTTTGTGCCAATTGGTGCCAAAACTGCAATCTTGGTCCTTCATCGCATTCATTCATAATGCTACACTGCCTAAGCTTCTTGATCGCCTTGCGCTGCCTTTGAGGTGGCGTTCCATGAATATAGCTAATCTGAACAGATATGACTGTTCGTTCCGGATCGATGATCGACGTTGTCTCGTCCCCGGCTTCCTTTGTACTGACGATCAGGTGCTAACAGCACAGTTCGCCTTCACTGTTGGCGCAACCAGGGAGTTCAGCCGTATGGCTGGGCAGGCGAACCAATGACAGGGCGAGAGAACAGCGGTGTTGACATGCCGGGCGAGCCTTCTGTGCGCCACAGTAGGCGGTTCTCCGACCAGTTGGTGGAGAAAACCCGGAAGCTTTTCCAGGAACGTACAACCAGGCAACTCACCAACGAGGATGCGCGTCAGATTCTGGAGAATCTGACGGGTTTCTTCCGGGTGCTCGGCGAATGGGACAGGGCACAAGAGAAGGCGTCTGCTGAGGAGCAGTTACCCGAAAATTCCCCGTACATCCCAACGAACGAGGAATGACGACCTGGCATCATGTCCCATCAAGAGGCAAGCCGACGGCCGCAGCGCCGGAGCGATTCACGCATAATCTGGACGGCGAGATTATCAGCGCGCAGACGGACCATGTGGCCCGTCAGCCGATCCATTGAGGCGGAAAACAAGGATGCTCTGCGGCAAGCCTTGTCGACCGAGGCGGATCCATCCTTTGAGGAACCCGCCGCCGCGATCCGCACTGTGGCCGCAAACTGGCGGCAAATAGCCGCAGGAAGCCCTATTGTGTGAAGAACGATGCCCTGTTGCGGATCAATAGTAGGTAGGGTGCATCGCTTCCGGATTGTGCCAAGACGTCTACTCGCCCGTTCCGCCTGAGGGCACTCGATGCGATCGTCCGGGCCGCATCGCCCTCCGGCCCTCCCACGACGCTTATCGCACATACCTTATCCGGCTCAGCGGAATAGGTGATGGTGACATAGCCGTTCGTCGTCGGCCGATGATAGGTGCTGAGGTCGCGCCGGCGCTGGAACAGTCCGCCCTCAGCATGAAGGGCGCGGAACCCTGTGACCGGGGCATTGCGCGTCTGGCTGTCCGCGATGCCGCGTTCCGCGAGCGCGTCGGCATCGTCCCGCATTCCCGGTGGGACTGAGAGCCGCCATGCGCAGAAGCGCGCCGCCTCGCCAATCGCATCGGCAACTGGCACCGGCGTCAGCAGCACGCCCGGCTTGGCCTCCAGGGCAAAGATCGCCGCCAGCGGTTGTTCGTTCGTCCCTGGACGTTCGAGCCAGGAGATCGTGGCATGTTGGGGCGCTTCGCCTTGCTGATTGCGCCGCAATCTCCGGATTTCGCTGCCGCGCCGCCGTTCCTCGCGTTCCAGAAGCCAGCCTCGTTCCCTCAGCAAGGACAGCAGCACCGCCCGATCCGATGCGCCGGCATTCGTCGCGGCGAATCTGCAATCGAAGCGGCGCGCCTGCGTTGCGGCAATGAGCCGGCCCTGAGAAACCGACCGCTCGAACTTGCGCATATCGGCCCAGTTTCTCATGAGGTAGGCGGACGCCCCCTCGATGGGCGGTGTGTTCCAGTTGAAGCTGGCGACACGCTCCGGGTCGTCGCTGCCCATCAGGTAAGGCTCGCATACGGACTGGACCATGATGCCAAGCCCTTCGACAAGCGTGGTCGGGCCGGGCGGCGGCAACTGGGCAGGGGGACGATAGTGCGCTGGCCGCCCATAGGAATAATTGAGCGCGCCCTGATAGTCGGGCACCTTTCGCACCGATTCTGCCGGCGTCAGCGTCAGCCGCAGCGGGGTCTGCTGTTCCACCCACACCCGGTCGCCCCTTTGCGCCACGGAAATGCGCTGCCGGACGGTCGGATCGCCGGCCAAGGCCGCACCCAGCGCCTCCATCCGCTCGGCGCCGCCATATAGCTGAATTGTGCAGCGCCGGTCTCCCTGAAGGAAGGCGGTAGTCTTTGACCCGTCCCGCAGCCGAGGCGTCGAAAAGTGATAGATGGTCGGCACCGGAGCGTAGAATTCCAGTTCCGACAGGTGTGATTCACTTCCGAAACTCACATCGCCCGCACGGTCGCGGAGGACGTTGATGCCTGGATTACGATCTTGCGTGACCCACCAGTTACATAGCTTCCGCGCGCCGGCCAGTGCCGCCACGCCATCGGTCAGTTCCGGCACGCTCCGGGGTTTCGGCCAATCGAAGCGGCCGGCAAGGACATGCACCTCGACCGCCGGACCGACGATCTTCGGATCGCGCGGTGCTGCGACCACGATTGTCACGGGAAGGCCATCGCGGCGGCGGTTCCCCTCGAATATTCGATAGTTCAGCATATAGCCGCCCATACCGTCCTGGGGCATGAAGCTCGCCAGTGCCGGTCGCGCGCGGATCGCACCCGCCGCATCTTCCAGGGTTGTGGCCTTTCCGACCACCCAGCAATGCGCGGACAGGGGTTGGTGGAACGCCTCCACCTCTGGACCCGTTACCGCGCAGCTTTTGTAGGTGCATGGTCCCTGACTGCTCGCACCGCCATATTCGACCATACCGTCGCGCCATGGCAGACTGCCGTCCGGGTTGTAAGGTCGCCAGACAAATCCCCAATCCAGACGGTCGATCGAAATAGGCTTCGGTTCCTTTGGCGCAACAAGCCGTTCCAGGCAGATGTCGCTCACCAATCGCGCCAGCAATCGGGGTTCGGTTTCGATCTTCGGCACAGCGGCCGTTCGCATCAGTTGGCCGCCGGTGGAGAACGAGCCGTGCACCGGAACCGGATAGTCGAGCGGGGCCATGTAATGCTGTGCCGAGGCGGGCGAAAAGGCCGGTGCCCAAGCACAACAGATGAAGCCTGCCAGGAACATCGCGCGGAGCCTTCGCCGTGTCCTGACGCACCGGACGACCGAACCAGACCGGCGGCTGGTGGCCATCGAGCCTTCGCCTAGCGGCACTGGAGTTGCACCTGCGTTGCGCGCAATTCGTGACCGATTTCCCTGGTCCACTCGATGAGTCCTCTATGCTCGGGCGGGAGAAGATGAATTCTCACCTCGACCGGCGACGCGGCATCATCGGTGTAGGCGAGAAGTGAATGATAGACTTGGGCATCGGCTCGATGATGCAGCATTTCGTCACCGGTCGCCGGATCACGGTGGCCTGCCGCATAGCGAACGCGCGCGGCGACGGTGACCGCCCCGCCTTCACAGGAGACGGACTCCACGCCGATGGCCGTGAGGTCGTTGCGATCGTCTTCGCCGGTGAAGGCGATCGCTGCGGAACGGCCTGGCTTGAGCTTGAACGCGGTCATCCAGAACGCTCCGCCGATAGCGACCGCCGCTCGTGCTTGATCTGGATAGTCCTCCGGCATCAGGCATGGCCACCTTTTGGCCTCGGTGCATTGGGGCAGAATGGTATCGTCCAACGGAGTGCCTCGCGGCCAGGGTTCGTGAACGCCGGGAGGAAGGCCGATTCCTCCGAAAAGGCTGTCCCCACGCGCATAGCGCAGGAGAGGTTTCCAATCCCTGTCGGACTTGAGCTGGATCGCGCCTTCCTTACGTCGGTGTCCTGGCTCGCTTGGGATGGAGAGCGAGGTTGGCGCTTCGATGAGGTGAAGCGTGATTGGCGGTCGCATCGTGGATTGAGGACTTGGCTGCTTTTCGTCCACTTTCAGCGCAAGCGGCTGCCTGGCCGCTGGGGCACGGACATCATGTTTGTTGGAGACCACCGACTGAGCATGTCCGCCAGTCGCGAGCATTGCCAATATCATCGCTGGTGCAATTGCCAGCGTCAGTTGTGTCATCGCATGCAATCCAATTGGAACAATGAACGGAGGGGAGCGGTGTGAACCGCCCCCCACCGTGTGTCGCATTTGAAGCCTATGCGGCGAGATTGCGGTGCCGATCCAGCGCGCGCGCTTGCCATGTCGGCGCGGAGACGTTCGTCTCTGAGCCTTCGCTAGCCTGACGGCGCCAAACAGCGGGTGCGGCGCCGGCGTCACCCCGGAACGCCGCCATCGCCTGGTGGAACCGCTGACGCTCGGCTATTGTCGGCGCTTCCATGCGTCGATCCAATGCCTGTTCTTCATCAGTCGCGCCGATTGTGATCCCGGCTGCATGCGCGACACCTGGGCGACGATGGTCGCTGGCACGCCACCAGCCCGATGCGCCATCATGTCCCAGTGTTGGCAGCGCATCGCTCCAAAGGGTTTCGACCTCCTGATCGGCGAGAAGCTGTGCCGCCCGGTCGGCCTCCGTTGCAGGCACATCGGCGCCGGTCTCCACCTGGCCGGCAGCGATCGGATCGGTAGCCATCCTGCCGCCGGTGCTGATTGGTCTTGGCCGCTGCGGCTCAGTCAAGGCGGGGACATCGGTGACATTCTTCAACCCGGCGGAACCGAACTGGCCGGGGTGGATCGCAGGCGTTGAATTTTCGCTCGCAGTCTCGGGTTTGGTTCCGGACGCCTCTTCGGACCTATTGCGCACCGCAGCGGGTTCGAGATCAGCAAAGCGGGATGGTCGTGAACTGCTTGAACCTGTCCCTGTCACTTCGGATTGCATCGTTGCCGAACGTAGCGCCATCGTCATCGCGCCAGCGGGTGCCGCGATGGTTTGATCGGTGAACTGAAGATACTCGACTTGATAGACACGATCGGTCATTGCTGACCCGGTAAGAAAAACATCGGTGTATGCACCATTCGCATCCGTTCCGGTCGTGAGCGTGAACATCGACCGGGCTTGCAGATAAACTGCGGTATCTGTTCCGGTTCCCCCAAAGATCGTATCCGAACCGGCATTTCCGGTCAGCACATCATTGCCTGCGCCGCCGATGAGTGTGTCATTTCCAGCCCCGCCGTCGATAATGTCGTTGCCCTCATAGCCATCGATGGTGTTAGCAAGGCTGTTGCCGGTCAGCGTATCGGCATAGAGTGTGCCGGTCAGATCCTCGACATTGACGAAGACGTCGCCGGTCGCATCGCCAGTGCTTCCGACGCTGGACGCCAGGCTGGCCTTCACCCCGGCGCTGGAATACTCGTAGCTGACGGCGTCGATCCCGCCGGCGCCATCGACCGTATCCACGCCACCGAACAGGATGAAGATGTTCCTGGCAGAGCTGCCAGTCAGGTTATCGCCATAGTTCGAACCGAACACATGTTCGATATTGAGATAAGTATCGCCTGCGGCATATCCGCCACTGGCGGCTCCCGTTGCGAGATTGAGCGTGACCTTCGCATTGGACCAGCCAAGATCGACAATGTCACCAAAGCTGGTATCGACGCCGCCGTCAAAGCGCTCCGCACCCGCTCCGACCACCAGCAGGTCCGAACCGTTGCCGCCGGTCCAGGCCATAGCGGTCGTCGTGCCACGGAAATTGTCGTCATAGGCCGAACCGATGATGCTCTCGATGCCGTAAAGTTGGTCGCCTTCGGCATGACCACCGGTGTTGACCAAAGTTGTGAGGTCGATCGAGATCGAGGCATTCGATGCCGCGTAGGTTACCGTGTCGGTGCCATCGTCGCCAACCAGTATGTCCGCACCGAGACCTCCGGCAAGCGTGTCGTCGCCGTCGAACCCTTCGAGGATGTTGGCAAGCGTGTTCCCGGTGAGCACGTCGTTGAACCGGGTGCCGTTGACGTTCTCGATCCCGGTAAGCACGTCGCCCTGCGCTTCGCCGCCGGACTGAGCAGTTGCCAAGGCCAAGTTGACGTTCACGCCAGCCGTCCCAGTCGCGTAGTAGTGGGCGGTGTCGGTTCCAGCGCCACCGTTCAACTGATCGGCTCCGGCGCCACCGGCGAGGATGTCATTTCCGTTTCCGCCGCTCAGTATGTCATTGCCACGGCCGCCAAAGATCAGATTGTCGGCTGCCGAGCCGGTAATCGTGTCGTTGCCGTCACCGCCGAATGCATCGACAACACTGGTCGAGGTGGCGGCAAGCAGCAGCGCTTTGCCGGCGATGGTGCTGGTCGTACCGGGGTTGAGGTTGATTACCGAGTTGGTGGAAACGGCTGATGCGTTGATCGCATCATAGCCCCCGGAAGCCGTCAGTGTCGCCCGTGTGCCCGTGCCAAGCGTGGCGAACTCGTCTGTATAAACAAAGACCTCGTCTGCTTCGTTGGCCTTGCCAGTTAGGGTCACTGTCCAGCTCTTGAGCGTGCCGGTTTGGCCCGTGACCGCGTCCCTGACTTCAAGCGTCCAGTTTCCTGCCGCCGCTTCCCCGCGCGATAGCGTGGTCATGAGCGTATAGTCGAGGTTGGTCGCACCGTCGCCACGATCGGCCGCGTCGGTGCTGCCGGGCGTCTTGCCTGGACGGTCGATCAGTACCGAGCGCGTGCCGGTCGGGGAGATCAGTGTGACGACGAGATCGCCGATCTGCTGGTGATCGAGGGTCAGCCGGACCTCGGCATGTTCGACGGCAAAGGTGCCGGAGGCCGGAATGGTCAGGGTGCGGGTGAGCACGCCGTTGTCGACGAGCGCTGCATTGAGCGTACCGCTCGAAGCGGTGCGCGTCTGAAGGTCGAAGGTCGAGGGATTGCTGTCGGTCACAACATGCGTCGTCGCCCAGCTTTCGGCAAGCCGCACTGCCGCCCGCGCATCGACCTCGCCGAAGCCATAATCGTGACTGATGTGCATGGCGCCGCCGTTCCAGTTCTTGGCACCGTTGTAGGCCCAGCCGGTGTTGGCGACATCGACGCGCTTCGCCGACAAGGCCAGGATGTCCTGGACATCGCGGTAGCCGAGCGTGGGATTGGCTTCGAGCATCAGCGCCACCACACCCGAGACGATCGGCGTGGCGAACGAGGTGCCCTGTGCGGTTTCGAAATCGCTTCCGAATGCGGAGCCGTTCGGATTCTCCACGAGCCGCCCGGTCGAGCTGATGTTGGAGCCGGGTGCCGAGACCAGAATCGCGGCGCCTGGGCTGCTGAACGGTGCGGAACCGATCACCAGGGCGCCGAGGTCGCCCTGGTGATTGATAGCGCCGACAGCGATCGAGTAGCGCGAGTTGGTGACATTGCCGTCATTGGCGTTGCCGCCGTCCGCGCGGCTGTTGCCGGCAGCGAAGACGTTGACCGTGCCGAGACCTCCGCGACCCAGAGCGGCGGTATCACGGAAAGCCTGACCAAAGGCGGTGTCGACCAGGAAGTTGGAGCCGAAGCGATTGGAGAACCCCCAGCTGTTGTTGACCACATCATAGTTGCGCCACAGCAGGATGTTCCTGAAGTCGCCCGTTCCGGATTGGGGAAGCGAGACCGAGTGCAGGGTCGCGCCGTGGGCGACGCCGACACCGCCCACGCCATTCTTCTCGGCGCCGATCACGCCAGCGACGAGTGTTGCATGGGTTGAGGCTTCGCGAGCACCGCCAGACCCATCCTCGCGCCATGCCGCGCCGAAATTGCCGTCAAGGTCGATATGGGCGACATCGAAATTGCCCGGCTCGCTCACCGCGATATCGATGCCTGTGCCGCTATATTCTTTCCAGACCTTCAGGAGGTCTATCTCGCTGACATACCATTGGTCGCGCAGTAGTGGGTCCAGCGGCATCGTGGGCGTGCGCAGGAACACGGTGCCCTTGGCTTCCGCCGTGCCCGCCCCGGGATTGCCGATCACGCCGATCAGCGCGCCAGCATTGTTCTGCGCGTCCTTGATCTTGTATTGGAACGACATGATGCCGGATCCAGCAGTCGGCGTGAAGATGATGTTGGTGCCGCTGAGCGCGACGGTGCCACCAACCGGATTAAGCACCGAGGTGATGCTGAGTACGCCTCCCTGGAGGTCGACGTCGTTGGCGAGCAGTGCGGAGGCTGCGATCGTGTAAGGGCCGGCTGCTGCGACGTTGATGAGGTCGTTGGCGGGCAGCGGGTTGGGCATGGCCAAATCCACATCTTTGAGGTTGCGGAAGTTGAGCCGCTCGATGCTGTCGAGCCGATCGGTGCCATCGGGACTTCCCACCCGCCGATCGGTGATGATCCACTCCGTGCCCGATTTCACGAAGCTATAATCTTGCATGTCGCCGGAGAAGTCGGCGGTGTCGATGCCATCGCCGCCCGATAGCGCATCGTCGCCCGCGCCCCCGGAGAGAAGGTCGTTACCATCCGAGCCGATCAGCACGTCCTGATCATCGCCGCCATAAATCATATCATCGCCCTGACCGCCACGAAGCAAGTCCTGGCCCCGATGGCCACGGATGAGATCGTCGCCAGCCATGCCTTCGATAAGGTCGTCACCATCCTCACCGGAGAGAACGTCGTCAGCGCCGCCGCCGTAGATAAAGTCGGCGCCCTTGCCGCCGGCGATGAAAACGTTGCTGTTGCCGCCGCCGATCAGGATGTCGGAAGCCGAAGAGCCGATTGCTGTTTCAATGGCCGACTGGGTCAGGTTGAGCACGACGCCGTTGGTTCCCACTGCCTGGGCAATGTCGAAACCAGGACCGCCAAAGACGACCAGGTCATCAGCATCGAATAGAAGGAAGTCATTTCCGCCGGCACCGCGTAACCTATCGGCACCCTTTCCGCCAATGATCCAGTTGTCATTGGCATCGCCGGTGATCGTGTCCGCGCCGTCCCCGCCATAAACATGTCGGAAGCCCTCGGGGTTCGATGCCAGCAAACTGACGTTCAGTGCGGATGATCCGGCAATCAACGCCTTGACATCAGCCGAACCTTCGAAAGACTGGAAGCTCGCCTTGAAATCGCTGCCCAGCGCTTCGATGATCGTACCGAAGGGATCGGTGACGAACTCGACCGAGAGCGCCTCGCGGCGCGTCCCGTTTGACAGGATAACGTCATGGCGAGCTAGCACGTCCGCGCCGCCCTGGATCAGGCCGATCGTTGAAGTCTTGGTGAGATCAAAACCGCTGATGCCCAGGCTGGCGAAGGTTTTCAGTTCGCCAGCGTCCGTTTCCCCGTTCTCGTTCGCATCCTGCCAGATGCGAAACGACGCGAACTGCGTGTCGGCCGAGGTGAACTTGCCGTCCGCATTGCTGTCGAGCGTGCGCAGCACATCCACCGCCGCGGCACCGTTTGGCGTCCGGCCATTATAGTAGTCGGACATGATCTCGGTGATGCTGTCGATCCGCCCGTTGCCGTTAATGTCGCGTACCAGGAAACCGTCATCACCCTTCAGCCAGCCAGTGCGCTCCTTGTAAGCGTCGCTGTCCACATTGAAGAGCACGTTGATCGCATCAAACGGCCGCAGCTCAACGCCGTCGCCGTCGAGATCGACCACGAATGGGTCAATATTGAGGTAGTTATGGTTGAAGCCCGAAAGAAGATTGACGGCAGAGTTTGTCGATGAAGGCAGCAGTCCGCGGGTGAGGATATTCTCATTGCCGATGTAGAGATTCGTGTCCGGCGCGAGTTGCTGTCCACCCGGCCTCCAGGCGTCACCGGCAATCAGCGACGGACCGACGTTCACTAATCCATCGCCATTGAGAACGCCCGGGTTCATTGTGACCCGGTAGGTTCCAGACCCATAGAGAAGACCATTGAGCCAAGGTGTTGCGCCCTCGTTCACAATTGGCTCGCTGCCGGGTGCGCCACTTTGAGGGGTATTGATGATGTTGATACGGTCATCCACAACGGAGCCCGTGGCAGCGCCAAGGGGATTCGGAATAGTGGAAGTGGCAGTAGTATAAGCGGAATCTAGAAAAAGCCCACCTTGTCCCAGCGGAACCTGCGCAGGTGCTATCGGCTCAACGGTGTTGCTGATCAACTCGTTTGTAGCCTGAGAGTAGACCATAATTCTGACGCGACCGGCGGCTAAATCGGCAGGGCTGGTGGGTCCTTTCTCCACACGAACAAGCCCGAGGGTTCCAGCATTTACGTCCTCTACGATCCCTGCACTGTTGAATGCCGTTGTTTGTGCCGGATCGAATTTCAGGCCATATCCGTTGCCGAATATACTTTGCTGGAGGGGATTAATGTTTTCGTTTTCGAACCCAAGCACTGTCACGCTGATTGTGGAGCCTGGGTTTCGGATGATATTGTAGGCTTGGTTGAGGAACTGTGTCGCCGCGTTGATATTCGCTGCAGTGCCGTTGAGGCTGCCGAAATTCTGGCCGTAGGGGCTTGAGACATTGACAAGCTGCCGCGTTCCATCGACGTCCTGATGATACTCGCGTTCGATGATCTGGCCCGTGTTGGTCCGAGTCTGGATGCCGATATTGCCGTTGGAGTGTGCCTGAACCCCTGCCAGCGTGGTCGAGGCGGTGCCGACCTCGGTCGCATACCAAGGCGAGGTTGCCGGTGTCCAACGACCCTCGCGGGCAAGGGGATTGATCGGCGCCCACTGGGGCGCAACCCGCTCCATGATCTCGCCGGCCCAGGTGGTGAACAGTTCGCGAAAGATCGTGACGTCATCCTTTAGATCTTGCACCGTCGCGTATTTAACGGGATTGAGGACCTCATCATTGAGTAGGTCGAAAACGTTGGAGAACATCACGTCTTCAGCCAGATAGGCAAAAGTTGCCGTGAGCGAGACGACGGCCTTCAACTTATCCTTCGCCGACATATCGAGGAATCGCGGGCCAAACCGTTCCAGTTCGTCCAAGCCCATGAGCGGAAACAGGACGTCGCCAGACCATTGGGCATCATTAGGGTCAAGATTGAGGACTTGCGCAATCGCATGCGCATCGTGATCAGCAATCGGGTCGAGTTCCGTATAGAACTGATTGCGATCGAGGATGCTTGAGATCACTGCCGCGCCGACGCTGTCGGAGGCGAGGTCCATCTCCTGCTGCGTGATCCAATTCCCCTGCAGAGTGGGATCGAGATAGTTCAGAAGCCCCTGAACGCGCGTGTAGGTCCGGATGATGGCAGAGGTGATGCCATTACCCTCATTGGCCTGTTCGGCGCCGAGGAACCATAGGCGCACCGACGGATCGACCGAGCCTTCGGTAACACGCGATTCCAGCATCGCCGCAATTGCCTCATAGGCACCGGCATAGTCATTTGCCGGATGGGTCGGGTCATTATAATTTGGAACATAGCTTAGAATTGTTGCGCGTTCCGCGGGTGTCAAAGTGATGCTCATTGCCTATCTCCAAAATCAGTGGTTGATGATGGACGGCGAGCATCTTCAATGATTATTCTCATGTCTCTGAGAATGTCTCGCCATCTAAATAAGTATCGTGTTGGAAAAATAAAATGAATGTCCAAACCATTTTCGAGTAACCAACCTTCACATGTCGTGCCATCACTGTAGCTCAATCCCGTTTCCCAACATGAGAAAAGCAGATTGTCATCTGTATTGTAGGGAAGGTACATTCGAGTGCCGACAACCTTGTCGTTTCGTCTATGTCGGGACTCGTAGCGCACGAGTCCGTTATCCAGTGGGGTAACCCTGTAATTGCCGCTCTTCAGGGACGTCGACATGAAGAGCGCGCGCCGTCCCATGCCGGTGCCTTTATCGACCACTGCCCAGACGCAATCGTCCTGTTGGTTCTTTATGCAGTCCGATGGAACGGGTTCATTTGCCCCCAGATCGAATACCACATTGAAGGCATTATTCACGACCGGAGGATCACGGAGAAACTTGGATCGCGGCCAGAAAGTCTTATCCCCAATACGCAATTCGGCCCGTTCGTGGTTGAAGTGCTTTTGTCCTTCCCCGCAGGAGGAAAGAAGCACGAGGCTGGCTGACAGGATTGCCCAGCCGCATTTCGTGAGCCTGCTGATCATTGCTCACCTCGGCTTTGCCGACGGACCGCCACACGTGGAAGACGTTCGACGAGATCGTGAGCTTGTTCCACGATCGCGCGCCAATGCACCAATTCGTCTCGACGAAAGACATAGATCAGCCGGAAATCGGCATTTAAGCTTTCTCCTTGGCAGCCCGCCTTGCCTTGGCCGATTTCGCCCGCCCAACATCGGAACACGGATCCGTCGACATCTGGATGAGATTGGTAGGTTGCGACACCGTTCGTGCTTCCCAGGAACGCGAGATCGCTTGGCATCGGCGGGTCCGATCGATTGCTCGCGACCATCGCTGGACGGCCAGACTGGCGGAGTTGGTCAAACTCGCTTCGTTGTGCACGTGACACGACGCGAACCTGAATGCACTCCCAGTTAGGATCTTCGGAACATTCGGCGGGCTGCGGCTCCTTGTCCCCAAGTTTAAAGACAAGAACCAGTTCCGCAGCACTCTGGCCATCGATGGTATCGACCCACTTGCGTTCCGGACTGAATGTAAAGCCGCCAACCCGCTTCTCTAGGATGGCACCGCCGCCAGATTGGGATTGCGAGCCACATGCGGATCCAAGAGCGGCCACGAGAAGGGCGAGAAGGGCGAGAAGGGCGAGAAGGCTAGGCTTCACCTTTCCCTCCCCGCTTCGGCCACGGCCCTTGCGACCGGCGACCAAAGGAAATCAATCACACGCCGGCGATCGGTGACGATCTCTGCTGTAGCCGCCATGCCAGGCGAGAGCGGCGCGGGTCGCCCGTCGATCTGGAGTGCGGTTCGCGCGAGCTTCACACGTGCCGGGAACACCAATCCGCGCCGCTCGTCGACGATCGCATCGGCGGAGATATTCTCCAGCTGGCCTTTGATCGTGCCGTAACGGGTGAACGGATAGGCTTCGAGCTTGACCACCACCGGATCGCCCCGCTTGACGAATCCGGCGTCCTTGTTGAGCACCAAAGCTTCGACGATCAGTTCGTCGCCACCCGGCACGATCGTCACCAGCGGCTTGCCGGCTTCGGCGACCTCGCCAATGGTCGTCACAGAGATTTCGTTGATCACGCCTGAGACCGGCGCGACCATGCGCTGCAATGCCTGGCGCTGATCGGCCTTGCGCACCGTTTCGGAACGGGTGGCGAACACAGATTCCGCTTCGGCCTTTTCCTTTGCTGCTTGCGCCCGGAACTCTTCGGCGGCCTGCGCCAGATCGCGGTCGAGTGCTGCGATCTGGGCACGCGCCTCGCTCTGCCGCGCAAGCTCGACCCGGTAATCGCGCCGCATGCCGATCACTTTCTCTTCGACTTCCAGTACCCTAAGTTTGGGGGCGTACCCCTTTGCTTCGAGCGTGCGCAGTGCCGTCAGCCTGCTCTCGGCGAGCGGCAGCGTCTCGTGAAGCTTGGCCGCCTGCTGCGCTGCCATCTCGGCATTGGCAATGGCGCCGGCGCGCTTCTCGATGAGGGACGCGCGGCGCGCCTCATATTCGCGGATGCGGGCCTCGACCGCCTGGCGCTCGGCTGCTGCCGCAAGGGGATCGACACCTGATTTGGGATTGAACACTGGCGGCAAGCCGGCAGCATAGGCAAGCAGCGCGCCCGATCTCGCACGGGTAAGCGTGGCGGCGGCAAGTTCGCTGCGGGCGCTGCCCGCGTCCGCGTCGGCATAGGTCGGATCGAGATCGATTAGCAACTGTCCGGCCTTGACCCGCTGGCCTTCGCGAACATGGATGGCGCGGATCACGCCGGATTCGGCTGCTTCGACCGATTGCAAGCGAGCGCGGGGGACGATGCGGCCTTCAGCGACCGCCACCACGTCGAGCATCGACAGGCAAGCCCAAAGCAGCGCCAGCAAGGCGGCGGCAACGATCGTCCAAAGG
Source organism: Sphingobium aquiterrae (assembly GCF_037154135.1). NCBI lineage: Bacteria > Pseudomonadati > Pseudomonadota > Alphaproteobacteria > Sphingomonadales > Sphingobiaceae > Sphingobium > Sphingobium aquiterrae. The sequence continues at coordinate 197,603 of NZ_JBANFL010000005.1, read as the reverse complement.
ATCGTTCGGCCAAACGGCGACGGCGGGGTCTCGGTCGCCTCAAGGGCAGCGGGCAAGAAGTCGGTTTCGATCGGCCGGCGGCAATGGGCTTGCCGACGCTCGGTCTCAGCCTGCCAAGCGCGCGCGATCATGCCAAGCTGTGCGGCCATCGCCATCACGCCGCTCCCTGCATCTGCGCGCGCCAGAGCGCGGCGTAGCGCCCGCCTGCGGCGATCAGGCTGTCATGTGTCCCTTGCTCGGTGACCGCGCCTGCCTCGATCGTGACAATCCGGCTCGCCATGCGGATCGCGGACAAGCGGTGTGCAATGATCATCACCGTCCGGCCCCGCGCGATTGAGCGCATATTGTGGTGGATGATCGCCTCGCTCTCGGCGTCGAGCGCCGAGGTTGCCTCGTCGAGGATCAGGATGCGCGGATTGGTGACGAGCGCGCGAGCGATGGCGATGCGTTGGCGCTGGCCACCCGAGAGATTGGCGCCACGCTCGTCGATCTGCGTATCATAGCCTTCGGGCAGCTCCAGGATGAACTCGTGCGCGCCCGCCAGCGTCGCCGCCGCCATCACCGCTTCCATCGGGAGGGCAGGATTGGCGAGCGCGATATTCTCGCGCACCGACCGGTTGAACAGCAGATTCTCCTGAAGCACGACACCGATCTGCCGCCTCAACCAGGAGGGATCGACCAGCGACAGATCGACCCCATCGACGAGCACGCGTCCGCTCTCGGGCACATAGAGCCGCTGCACCAGCTTGGTCAGGGTCGACTTGCCCGAGCCGGAGGGGCCGACGATGCCGATCACCTCGCCGGGCGTGATCGAGAGGCTCACCCGGCGCAGCACCTCGCGCCCACCAGGGCGATAGCGGAAGGTCACGTCGTCGAACGCGATTTCGCCCCTGATCTGGGGGAGTGCCGAACGGGAGGGCGAGAAGGCCGCCTCGGCGGGCGTGTTGAGGATGTCGCCCAGCCGGGCCACGCCGACGCGCGCTTCCTGGAACTGCTGCCACAGACCCGCCAGTCGAAGCACGGGCTCGGCAACACGGCCCGCGAGCATATTGAAGGCGACGAGGCTCCCGACTGTCAACTCGCCCGCAATCGCAAGACGGGCGCCTACGTAGAGGATCAGCGCCATTGACAGCTTGTTGACGAGCTGGATGGCGTGATTGCCGATGATGTTGATCCGCGCCGCCTTGAACCCGGCCCCGACATAGGCGGCAAGCAGCTTTTCCCAGCGGCTTTGCATCTGCGGTTCGACCGCCGCCGCCTTCAAGGTCTGGACGCCGGTGACGCTCTCGACCAGGAACGACTGGCTTTCCGCGCCACGCCGGAACCGCTCCTCGATCCGCTGCCGCAGCGTCGGGGTGATCGCCACGCAGACGGCGATGTAGAAAACGATCGTCACCAGCACGATCAGGAACAGCCAGGGCGAATAGAACCACATCACCGCAAGGAAAACGAAGGTAAATAGGAGATCGATGCCCAGCGTCATCGCCGACGAGGTCAGGAACTCCCGGATCGTATCCAGTTCGCGCACGCGTGCGACCGTGTCGCCAACCCGGCGCTGTTCGAAATAGGCAAGCGGCAGCCCGAGCGTATGGCGATAGAGCCGCGCGCCCAGCTCGACATCGACCCGGCTCGTCGTGTGCGTGAACAGCCAGGCGCGCAGACCGCCAAGGAACGTCTCGAAGAGGATCAGGCCACCAAGCGCGATGCCCAGCACATCAAGCGTGGTGAGGCCCTGATGGACCAGCACTTTGTCGATCACCACCTGGAAGATCAGCGGCGTCGCCAGCGCGAACAGTTGCAGCACGAAGGTGGCGGCGAGCACCTCGCCGAGCAGCCCGCGATAGCGCATCAGCGCCGGCACGAACCAGGACAGGTCGAACGTGCCTTCGCCGCCGGCATCGACGCGCGTGGTGATCAGCACGACCTCGCCGCTCCACAGCGGCGCAAGCTCATCTTGCGCGCAGGCGACCGGTGCCTGTCCCGGCCATTGGATCAGGAAGCGGTCGTCCCGCGTTGCGCCGATGACGGCATAGCGGCCATCGGTGGCGCGCATGATCGCAGGGAGCGGCGCATCGGCGAGCCGGGCCAACTCGATCCGGGCGATCCGCGCCTTGGCGCCGAGCTTGCGTGCGAGTCGCACGAGGTCTTGATTGTCGGCAGGGGCGCCTTTGCCTAACGCATGGTGCAGTTGCGCCGGATCCGCTGCGATCTGGTGGACGCCCAAAATGAGGGCCAGCGTCGCCAGACCGGAATCGCCGGCAGGTTCGCTATCGCTGGACGGATCGCCTCTGGCAACTTCCATCACACACCCCGCTTGGACAGCACAAAGCGATCCCACGCGGAAAACTCGCGTGAATAATCGTTGCCCAGTTTTAGATATAGAAGCAATTATCGCATCCACCTTCGGCGAAACGAATCGGATGCGCGCGATTTATTGATCTGTAGAGATTTCTATATTAACTTGATAATATCGACAACAGGATTCATTTTCACATAAACGCAATAGTATTTGATTTTAAAAATCACTTATATGACTTGTCACCATTTTGGATATTTTAGATTAACTATTCAAGATGCGTCTTATTGTTACTTGTTTGTGACAAAAATTTACCCCGACCGAGGCAATGGTTCACCTCCTATAGAGTGGACACTTCGGCGCGCTTTTTTGGCAAGCCCATTGAAGAATATCGACACCGTCAGTGGCCCTCGATCACGCCGGATTGAAGGCGGCACGAGCGATCGCTCGGCGGATTACGAGCCGCCCTCGATAGTGCAACGCGTCAGCTTCGTGCCTCTTATGGCATCATGCCGTCCACGCCATCACGTCATTTTCGAGATATCGGCGGAGGAGGGGGCATTGCGATGCGAGCCATCCACTGCGCCGTCTTGGAGCGTTGCCCATGCGGTCTCTAATGGAGCCAGCCGCAAACTTGCTATTGACCTTAATCATCCAGCGTATGACTGTGCGAAACTCGCGACGGCAATGCGCCATAGATGGCAGTTCGTGACTGCTGACTCGCGCTTCCTCGACAAGGTTCGCCAATCCTCGCCTGCGGCTGCGCAATCGATTCTTTCCTTGAAGGAAGTGGCAGGCGGGAGCGGAGAACGGCATTAGCCGGCACAACGGAGTATCGATATGGCGCGAGCAGTTCGAACGAAAACGAAGCAGAAAGCGCAGGAGGTTCAAACTCCCAAGGCCGTGGTCTATGCGCGCGTGTCTTCACGCGAACAGGAGCGCGAGGGTTTCTCGATACCTGCCCAGTTGAAATTGCTTCGCGAGCACGCCGAGGCCAGCGGATTTACCGTAGCGGCCGAATATGTGGACGTGGAGACGGCTAAGCAAAGCGGACGGACCAATTTCGACGAGATGATCCGCTACCTTCGCAAGCATAAAACCATCCAGACGATTATGGTCGAAAAGACCGATCGCCTCTACCGCAATCTCAAGGATTGGGTGACAATCGACGAGCTTGATGTCGAAATCCATCTTGTGAAAGAGGGTATCGCGCTCTCCCGGGAATCCCGGTCTTCTGAAAAGTTCATGCACGGCATCAAGGTGCTGATGGCTAAGAACTACATCGACAATCTGTCCGAGGAAGTCCGCAAGGGCATGTTGGAGAAGGCAGAGCAGGGTCTTTGGCCGAGTGCTGCGCCATTCGGATATCAGAATCTAATGGGTCAAGATGGCAAAAAGCGGATCGTCATCGACCCCGATCAGGGTCCGATCATCAGGCGATTGTTTGAGTGGTATGCAACTGGAAGCTACTCATTGAAGGAGATCGGCGCTCTCGCTCGGCAGGAAGGTCTTGCCTACCGCAAGAGCCAGCGCCCAGTGCCAATCAGCACCGTGCATAAGATTCTTCGGAGCCGCCTCTATGCCGGAGAGTTCGAATGGCTAGGCAAGGTCTACCAAGGAAGCCATGAACCGGTCATCTCGAAAGATCTGTGGTACTGTGTGCAGGACATTCTGGATGGACGGAACAAGAAAACCCGCAACGCTAAAACCGGCGGTGGTGTCCGTGAATTTGCTTTTACCGGCCTAATTAGCTGTGGCCACTGCGGCTGCGCTGTGACGGCCGAGATCAAGAAGGGCAAATATATATATTACCACTGCACCGGCTTCCGGGGAAAATGTCCCGAGAAATTCGTGCGTGAAGAGGTTCTTGAGGAGCAGTTTGCCGTACTGATGGCCAAGCTACGTTTCGACGAGAATGTTTACGATATTATCGTCGAAGCGCTGAAGGACAGCTTCGAGGTTGAGCGGCACGACCATGATGAGGCGATGACGCACCTTCATGCAGAGAGCGAGCGCCTTCGGAAGCGCCTGGAAGCTGTCTACGTCGATAAGCTGGATGGCACTGTCACTGACGATTTTTATCGCCGCATGGCTTTGCAATGGCGCGACGAGCTCGATCGCTGCCAGCGCGATCTCGTCCGGCATCAAGAGGCCAGCAATAACTACATGGATGAAGGGGTGGCCCTGCTGAAGCTAGCGCGCAAAGCGCTCGGATTGTTCGAGGGTTCTAATGGAATTGAGAAACGTCGGTTGCTCAATTTCGTACTATCGAACTGCACTTGGAAGCATGGCGAGCTGAGTGCCGAGTACCGTCAACCATTTGATATGCTTGCAAATACCGTAAATGAAACCGACCCATCCCAAGGGGGCAGCGGCACCGCTACCCCCTTAAATGAGATTTGGTCGGGGAGAGAGGATTCGAACCTCCGGCCCCTGCCTCCCGAAGACAGTGCTCTACCAGGCTGAGCTACTCCCCGACCGAGCCGGAATCGCAAGGTTGCGTTCCGGCAGGCAGGCGGCGGTCTATAGAGTCGGGTTCAGGATGTTGCAAGCGACCTTCCAGGCTTTTTTGCCGGGCTTTTTGCATCGCACCTTTTTTGCCCGTGCGGGGCCTTACATCAAACCGTTCGCGCGGAAGCTGTAATGCCGGTCCCCGGCCCAGATCACATGGTCGATCAGCTTCAGCCGCAGCGGCCGCAGCATGGCGCAGAGCGATCGGGTGACGACGATGTCGGACATGCTGGGGCTGGGATCGCCCGAGGGATGATTATGCTGGAGGATCAGGAAACGCGCGCCGAATACCAGCATATCGCCCATCACCAGGCTCCAGTCCGGTGACACGCCATCTTCCTTGCCGGCGAAGCGGCGGGAGCCGATGGGCATGAAGTCGCCATCGAAATAGAGTGTCGTGGCATCCTCATGGGTGCTTTTGCGCCAGGAGTGATCGAGGCATGCCATGCGCCAAATCTGGCCATGTTCGCCCGATTCAGGCCAGCCAAGGCCGCTCCATTTCGGCGATACCATGCGGAAAAATCAATCGAATATGGAATGAGTTTCGCGGTGCGCCGCCATATTTGGATCGGGCGGTCGCCTCCGCTACAGCATGGACACGCAGATTCGCATTCGGGGACAGGCCGGTTTCGCCATGGCGCATTATGAACAGCAATATCTGGACCTTATGCGCCGCATCTGGCGCGAAGGCGACGAACGGATCGACCGCACCGGCGTCGGCACCCGCTCCATATTGGGCGCAACGATGCGATTCGATCTGGCGGACGACCATGTGCCGCTGCTCACCACCAAGCGCGTCTACTGGAAGGTCGCCGCGCGCGAGATGCTGTGGTTCCTGAGCGGAGACACCAATATCCGCGCGCTGGTGGCGCAGGGCGTGCATATCTGGACCGATTGGCCGCTCGACGCCTATCGCCGCGCGACCGGCGAGGCGATCGACCGCGACGCCTTCGAGGCGCGGATCGTCGCGGACGAAGCCTTTGCCGCGCAATGGGGCAATCTGGGCCCCGTCTATGGTGCGCAATGGACCAACTGGCCGCATTACGAGCAGGTCGAGGGCGACTTGTATCGTCGGGCGCCGCGCGGGCACAACCAGATCGCGGAGCTGGTGGCGGGCATCCGTACCAATCCCGGTTCGCGGCGCCTGCTGTTCACCGGCTGGAATGTGGATGAGCTGGCGGGCATGGCGCTGCCGCCCTGCCACATGACCTATCAGTTCCACGTCGCCGATGGCCGGCTGTCGGGCATGTTGTTCCAGCGCAGCTGCGACCTGGGGCTGGGCTTTGCCTTCAACATCTTCGGGCTGGCGCTGCTGACCCGGATGCTGGCCCAGCAATGCGACCTGCGGCCGGGCGAGATCGTGTGGAGCGGCGGCGACGTCCACCTCTACCTCAATCATGCCGAACTGGTGGAAGCGCAGATCGAGCGTGCGCCCGGCGGCGCGCCCCGGCTGCTCATCAACCGTCGGCCGGCCAGCATGTTCGACTATCGGATCGAGGATTTCGACGTTGTCGACTATGCGCCGCAGGGCCATATCGCGGCGCCCGTCGCGGTCTGAAAAAGCTTCTCTTATATGGGTATTCGTCGCGTGGGACCGCATAAGAGATCCCGCGCGCTCGCTGTTGCGGGCATGTCGAACGGCACAATAGGACAGTAAGGCTTGCCTTTTTCCGACTCGGTAATATAATGCCCCGCAAGAGTAATATTATTGCGATGCAGCAACGGCTGCACGGGAGCAGGAATGATGGAAGCCAAGGACGGCCGGAACCTTCCGCCGCTCAGTCTGCATGTGCCGGAACCGCGCTTTCGGCCGGGCGACACAGCGGATTTCACCGATTTCGATATCCCCGCCGCCGACGCCGCGCCCCGGCCGGATGAAGCCGCCGCGCCTGCCGATATCCGTCCGCTCGCTTATGGCCTGATCCGCGTTCTGGATGATTCGGGCGAGGCGGTTGGCGCCTGGAACCCGAAACTGCCGCCTGAGACCGTGCTCAGGATGCTGCGCGCCATGGCGCTGACCCGCGCCTTCGACGAGCGCATGTTCCGCGCGCAGCGGCAGGGCAAGACCAGCTTCTACATGAAGTCCACCGGCGAGGAGGCCGTCGCTGTCGCCGCCGCGCTGGCGCTGGACCGTGACGACATGTGCTTCCCCAGCTATCGCCAGCAGGGCATCCTGATCGCGCGGGACTGGGACATTGTCGATATGATGAACCAGATCTATTCGAACGGCGCCGACCGGCTGAAGGGCCGGCAGCTGCCGATCATGTATTCGGTGAAGGAGGCGAGCTTCTTCTCCATCTCCGGCAACCTCACCACGCAATGGCCGCAGGCGGTGGGCTGGGCGATGGCCAGCGCCTCGCGCGGGGACACGCGCATCGCCGCGACATGGTGCGGCGAGGGATCGACGGCGGAGGGGGATTTCCATTCGGCCTGCACCTTCGCCAGCGTCTATCGCGCGCCCGTCATCATGAATATCGTGAATAACCAATGGGCTATCAGCAGCTTTTCAGGCTTTGCGGGAGGCGAGAACACCACCTTCGCAGCGCGCGCCGTGGGCTATGGCATCGCCGGGCTGCGGGTGGACGGCAATGATCCGCTCGCCGTCTATGCCGCGACCCGCTGGGCCGCCGACCGGGCGCGCAGCAATGCCGGCCCGACCCTGATCGAGCATTTCACCTATCGCGTCGAAGGGCACAGCACGTCCGACGACCCCAGCCAATATCGCTCCGCCGGGGAAGCCAGCGCCTGGCCGCTGGGCGACCCGATCAAGCGGCTGAAGGATCATTGCATCCGCATCGGCATCTGGGACGAGGAACGCCATGCCGCCATGGACCTGGAACTGGCGAGCCTGGTGAAGGAGGCCGCGCGCACGGCGGAGAAGAACGGCATCCTCGGCCACGGCCTGAACCAGCCGTTCGACACCATGTTCGAAGGGGTGTTCGAGGAGATGCCCTGGCACCTGAAGGAACAATGCGAACAGATGCTGCGCGAGCAGAAGGCGGCCGGGCTATGAGCGGCATCGAGGCAGACATGGCGGTCGCGCCGGCAGACCTCGCCACCGGCGAGGCGCGGCAGATGAACATGATCCAGGCGATCAACAGCGCGCTGGACGTCATGATGGATTGCGACCCGACCGTCATCGTCATGGGCGAGGATGTCGGCTATTTCGGCGGCGTCTTTCGCGCGACGGCGGGGCTGCAAACGAAATATGGCAAGAATCGCGTGTTCGACACGCCGATCACCGAATGCGGCATCATCGGCGTGGCGGTGGGCATGGGCGCCTACGGCCTGCGCCCGGTGCCCGAAATCCAGTTCGCCGACTATATCTATCCCGCGCTCGACCAGTTGGTGAGCGAGGCGGCGCGGCTGCGCTACCGCTCGGCCGGCGAATTCATCTCGCCGATGACGGTGCGCTCGCCCTTTGGCGGCGGCATCTTCGGCGGGCAGACGCACAGCCAGAGCCCGGAAGGCATCTTCACCCATGTCTCGGGCGTCAAGACGGTGATCCCGTCCACGCCCTATGACGCCAAGGGCCTGCTGATCGCCGCGATCGAGGATAATGATCCGACGATCTTCTTCGAGCCCAAGCGCATCTATAACGGCCCCTTCGACGGCCATTATGATCGCCCGTCGAAGAACTGGGCCGGCCATCCCGATGCGCAGGTACCCGACGGCTATTACCGCATCCCGCTGGGCAAGGCGCGCACCGTGCGGGCCGGGGAGGCGCTGACCATATTGTGCTACGGTACGATGGTGCATGTGGTCGCCGATACCGTTGCCGAAAGCGGCGTGGACGCGGAGATCATCGACCTGCGCACGCTCGTTCCGCTGGATATCGAGGCGATCGAGGCGTCCGTGCGCAAGACCGGCCGCTGCCTGATCGTGCATGAGGCGACGCGCACCAGCGGCTTCGGCGCGGAACTCTCCGCGCTGGTGCAGGAGCGCTGCTTCTACCATCTCGAAGCGCCCATCGAGCGCGTGACCGGCTTCGACACGCCCTATCCGCATAGCCTGGAATGGGCCTATTTCCCCGGACCCGTCCGCATCCGCGAAGCCATTGCCAAGATCATGAAGGACTGACCCCATGGCGCTGTTCACTTTTCGCCTGCCGGACATCGGCGAGGGCATTGCCGAAGCGGAAATCGTCGGTTGGCATGTAAAGGTCGGCGACCGGGTCGAGGAAGACCAGGAAATCGCCGACATGATGACCGACAAGGCCACCGTGGCGATGGAATCGCCAGTGGCCGGCACCGTGGTCGAACTGGCCGGCGAACCGGGCCATCAGGTCGCCATCGGTTCCATGCTGGTGGTGATCGAGACGGAAGGGGAGGCGGTTGCGGAAGCGCCTGCGCCGTCGGAAGAAGCCATCGCAGCGGAAACGCCCGGCGAGGTGACGGTCGACGCGCCTGCCTCTCCCGAGCCGCTCGGTGCTCCTGCGCAGGCAGGAACCCAGGGCCAGATTGCGCAACATAACCCTGGGCTCCTGCCTGCGCAGGAGCACGACACAGCGGGGGATGAAGCCCAAGCCCCCATCCTCGCATCCCCCGCCGTTCGCGCCCGTGCGAAGGACCTCGGCATCGACCTTGCGCAGGTGAAATCCGTCGGCGACCATATCCGCCATGCCGATCTCGATGCGTTCCTACTCTACGGGCAGGGGCAGGGCTATCGCCCGGCCGGGCGATCCGCCGCCCGCCCAGACGAAGCCGTGAAGGTCATCGGCATGCGCCGTCGCATCGCGGAGAATATGGCGGCGTCCAAGCGCCACATCCCGCACTTCACCTATGTCGAGGAAATCGACGTCACCGCGCTGGAGGCGATGCGCGCCGATCTCAACGCCAGTCGCGGGGACAAGCCCAAGCTCACCATGCTGCCCCTGCTGATCGTGGCGATGTGCAAGGCGATCCCGGACTTCCCGATGATCAACGCCCGCTATGATGACGAGGCGGGCATCGTCACCCGCCATGGCGCCGTGCATCTGGGCATGGCGACCCAGACAGACGCCGGCCTGATGGTCCCCGTCATCCGTGACGCGCAGGACCGCAATGTCTGGCAGCTCGCGGCCGAAATCACCCGCCTTGCCGAGGCCGCCCGCAGCGGCAAGGCGAGGAGCGAGGAACTCTCCGGCTCGACGCTTACCGTCACCTCGCTCGGTCCGCTGGGCGGCATCGCGACGACCCCGGTCATCAACCGGCCGGAAGTCGCGATCATTGGCCCCAACCGCGTGATCGAACGCCCCGTCTTCCGTGGCAGGGAGGTGGTTGCCGCCAAGTTGATGAACCTCTCGATCAGCTGCGACCATCGGGTGGTCGATGGCTGGGACGCGGCAAGCTTCGTCCAGGCCGTGCGCCGCCTGCTGGAAACGCCGGTGCTGCTGTTCGCTGATTAACGGGGAGGCGGGACGGCTCTATGCTTCGCCCGCCTGCCACAGCGCGGCGTCCAGCGCCCGTCGCCACGCCACCAGCCGCCTGTCACGCACGGCGGCGTCCATCGCCGGCGTGAAGCGCTGCACCGGCCCGGTCATCGCCGCCGCCGCGCCGGGCAGGTCGGCGAACAGGCCCGCGCCCACTGCGGCCAGCATCGCCGCGCCCTTGGCCGTCGTCTCGATGAAATCCGGCCGCATGATCGGGATGTCCAGCATGTCCGCCAGATCCTGCGCCATCCAGTCGTTCGCCGCCATGCCGCCGTCGATGGCGAGGCTCTGCCATGGCGCGCCGTCGGCGGCGAAGGCTGTCTGCAGGTCGTGGGTCTGGTGCGCCATCGCTTCCAGCGCCGCGCGCACGATATGGCCGCGCCCGGCGCCGAAGCTGAGGCCCGTGATCTGCCCGCGCACATCCGGCCGCCAATAGGGCGCGCCAAGGCCGGTCATCGCCGGCACCATCACCACGCCGCCATTGTCGGGCACGCCGGCGGCCAGCGCCGCGCTTTCCTGCGCCGTCGCGATCAGCCCCAGTGCGTCGCGCAGCCACTGGATCAGGCTGCCCGCCACGAAGATCGCGCCTTCCAGCGCATAATGGCGGATGCCACCCTGCTGGCACAGCACCGTCGAGAGCAGCCGGTGCCGGCTTTGCGCGCGCTGCGTGCCGGTGACGGACAGGATGAAGGCGCCCGTGCCATAGGTGCCCTTGCACTGCCCCGGCGACAGGCATCCTTGCCCGATGGTCGCCGCCTGCTGATCCCCCGCCAGCCCGCAGATCGGCAGGGCCAGGCCGAAAAGCGCCGGATCGGTCTTGCCGAACGCGCCGACCGTGTCGGTGATCTCCGGCAATATCCCGCCGTCGATGCCGAAGAGGGCGAGCAGGTCGTCATCCCAGCGGCCAAGGTCGATATCCATCAGGCTGGTGCGCGCGGCATTGCTGGCGTCGCTGATATGCAGCCCGCCGGTCAGCCGATGAACGAGATAGCTTTCCACCGTCCCCACGGCCAGCCGGCGCCCGGCCTGTGCCAGTTGCGGCCAGTGATCCAGCGCCCAGCGGATCTTGCCGGCGGAAAAATAGGGATCGAGCAGCAGTCCGGTGCGCGCCTGGATCAGCGGTTCATGGCCCGCATCGCGCAACGTCGCGCAAAGCTCCGCGGTGCGCCGGTCCTGCCACACGATGGCGCGGGAGAGCGGCGCGCCGCTGTTCCGATCCCAGAAGACCACCGTCTCGCGCTGGTTGGCGATGCCCAGCGCGACCAGGCGGCGAGGGTCGGGCAGGGCCGTTACCGCCTGCCGGATGCAGGCCAGGGTCTTGTCCCAGATTTCGGCTGCATCATGTTCGACATGGCTCGATTGCGGATAATATTGGGTGATGTCCGCCTGGGCGAGGGCAAGGCACCGGCCGTCCGGCGCGAAGATCAGCGCGCGGGTCGATGTGGTGCCCGCATCGATGACCAGGATCAGATCGTCGTTCGCGCCGGGGGCTGCATCCCCGTCCCTTGCCGTCATGCCATCGCTCTCCGCTTGTCGCGGTGGAGCTTAGGGCGCGCCTGGCCGATCGGGAAGGGGGCCTGACGCTCCCTTGAAAGCAAGGATCAGCGGACGACGCCGCGCCACGCGATCCGGCCGCTGTCGCCCGGCGCCACGGGCGCATGCACGCCCCAGCGGACATGGGTGATGTCTTCGCTGGTCGCCCGACGGGTGCCGCCAAGCGGGGTCGGGATCGTGAAATCGTCCAGCCGCCCCCAATGCGCCCCGCCATCCACGGATACCTGCATGTCCGCAGGCGCGGCGGAAAACTGCATCATGTCCAGCCGCACGCGGGCGGGCACGGGGTTGGTGACATAGAAACCGCGCACCGGGGCATCGCCGCGATTGCGATAATTGACCACGAAGACCACCCGGTCCCCCGGCGCCAGCCGGTTGGCGGCGGCCAGCACGCGGCGGGCGCGTCCGTTGAGGTCGGTGCTGACCCGTTCCACATAAGCGCGCGAATCGAGGGCGACGGTGGCAGGCAGGGGGGCACGGGCCATGGTCGCGCCGGCCGGCGATCCTGCCGCCGCCAGCATTGCCAATACCGCCACCATCTTTGCCGCTATCGTCTTTGCCACCACCGTCCTTGCCTTTGACCGCGCGATCATGTCGTCCTCGATGAAATGCCGTTCCGGTGTCCGGCTTAGGCGGCATCGGCCGAAAATTTGGTTAACGTCCTAGCCACCATATTTTCCGGCGCAATTGATTTCCCAAGGGGGCGGGCGCAAGGCAATGTTCAAATCGGCGCCATAAAAGCGGCGCCGTAACGGTGGGCAAGGTGGCAGAAGACAACAGGCAGGAAATCGACCGGCGGCGGGATCGTCTGCTGGCATCGCTCGCGCTGACGGGCGGGCTGGGGCTGTTGATTGCGCTGCCGTTCGCGCTGCGGGAGGGGGCCGAATTCTTCATGCCGCTGACGGCGGCGCTCGTCATCGCCATCGCGCTGGTGCCCTTTCTGGAATGGATGGAGCGGCGCGGCGTGCCTTCGGCGGTGGCCGCGGCGATTGCCGTCATCCTGTTCCTGCTGGTCGCCAATACCGCGCTGGTGCTGATCGTCGTCCCGGCGACGGACTGGTTCCGCATCCTGCCCGAGCGTATTCCCCATATTCAGGCGAATCTGGCGCCGCTCATCGATTTCTATTCCAACCTGCAGCGCTTCGTGGACGAGACGGTGCAGATGCTGGCGAGCGGCCCGGTGGCGGCGGCGCAGACGGCGGCGGTGGAAGCGCCCCGGTCGCTGCTGCAATTCGCCGCGACATCGGCGCCCTCGGTCATCATCCAGATGTTCTTCGCGCTGCTCGCCATCTATTTCTTCCTCGCCGGCTGGACGAAGCTGCGCAAGCGGACCATCAGCAGCCGAGGCAGCTTCGACGGCGCATTGGCGGTGGCGCGGGTGATCCAGAATGTGGTCGATGCGACATCGGCCTATGTGCTGACCATCGCCACCATCAACATCAGCCTTGGCCTGTCGGTGGCGCTGGCCTTCTATCTGATCGGCATGCCGTCGCCGCTGATGTGGGGCGGTATCGTGGCGCTGCTCAACTTCATTCCATATTTCGGGCCGATCCTGGCCGCCGTGCTGATGGCGCTGGGCGGATTGATGGTGTTTGATGACGTCTGGGTCGCGCTGTTGCCCGCCGCCGTGCAGGTGGGTTTCCATCTGGTGGAGGCGAATGCGATCACGCCGACCATCCTCGGCCGGCGGCTGACGATGAATCCGCTGCTGATTCTCGTCTCGCTTTCCTTCTGGGGATGGGTGTGGGGCACGATCGGCGCGCTGCTGGCGGTGCCGCTGCTCATCATCATCCAGACCGTGGTGGAAGCGGCGGGCAAGCCGGATATCGCCGGATTCCTGTTCGAAGCGGGCACGCTGACCATGCGTCCCCCGGCCCCTCGCGAAGATATTGATGAAAGGTCTGTTTAGGGGTGTTGACAGGGTGGGTGCCAGCTTCTAGTTGGGCGCTCCACACCGAACGCGGGTGTAGCTCAGTTGGTTAGAGTGCCGGCCTGTCACGCCGGAGGTCGCGGGTTCGAGCCCCGTCACTCGCGCCATTTCCTACCGGGAAATGGCATGATTTAAGCGTTCGGTGGATGGCTGGGGGATGCCGGAATGATATTCCGGAAAATCGGCCCTACAGCACAATTCGACAGTTTGAATATGGATCGGCGACCTCGCTTTCGGGGTTGGCCTTTACCAGGATTTGGCGGTTTTTCGCGATTGCACGAATCGCTCCTCGCTCCTCCTCAAGCGCTTCGGCCATGTTTCGGCAGACGCGGGGGGCAGGGCAATTTTGTGGTATCCGGATAGGCGGCCTCGGCGCCGCGCCATCGATCGCCTCAATAACGGCGCCAGTGGCCCGTCTCCATCCACGACAGCAGCGGCTTGAGCGGCAATATCCAGACGATGCCGGTCACGATATAGAAGGCCAGCTGGATCAGCCCATGCAGGCGGCCGACAAATGGCGCGCAACTGGCGACGATGACCGCCCAGACCGCGATCAGCGTCAGGATCATGAACATGCCGGCGGGTTTGCGCCAGCTTGGCTGGGGATCGTTCATGCGGCGGCCGGTCCATTGTCGTCGGAAGGAAGCGCGACATCGTCCGACGGCGCGATGAAGGCGATTTCCGTCAGCACCGCGTCCAGCGGCAGGTCCCACGGATCGGCGGGCAGATACTCATGTTCCTGCACCGACCAGGCAAGGCCGACACGCAACGCATCGGGATGGCGGGCGAAGGCGCGGTCATAATAGCCGCCGCCCTGGCCCAGCCGGTTCATCGCCCGGTCGAAACCGACCAGCGGCGTGATGATCGCATCGGGGATGACGGGGCCGCCGCCCGGCTCCGGGTGGCTGGTGCCGAAGGGGCCGGGGAACAGCTGGTCGTCGGGCTGCCAGCGCTGGAAATCCATGCTGCCCAGCCGGTCGATCACGCGCGGCAGGCACAATATCTTTCCCGCCGCCGTCAGGGCCGCGGCAAGGCGCAGCGCGGGCGCTTCCTCATCCTTGGGCACATACAGCGCAATCCGGTCGCGCCCGTCCAGCAGCCGGGCAAGCGGGGAGGGGATCACCTTGAACGCCAGCCGATGCGCCAGCGGGTCCAGGCTGGCGACGAAATTGCGCCGCCTCTGTTTCGCGATGGTGCGCAGCGTCTGTTTGTCGTCGCTCAAGGGCATGTCGCTCCGTCAGATGCACTGGCCTGCCCGTATCGGGGCAGGAAGAGAAGCGGGGTGGCGGGACCGCCTCGGCCGTTTGCTGGAAGATCCTCTGACGCCTCAACGTCAGGTGGGGACCATGTAAGTCGGGCCAGGGCCCGGTCAGGGACAGCCCCCTTGGATTTTGATATCGCCTCAGGGATGTTCGCAAAAGCTCGTACCAGGCAGTGCCCGCCGCCCTATGATTTAGGGTGTCGCAGGGGCGGGGGCAAGCCTTTGTGCCAAGGATTCGAGCCGCTCGGCCAGCGACTCGATCGCGCGGGCGGCCGGATCGTCGCTTTCGGGCAGGTCCAGCGCGCCCTGACGCCCCGCCGCTTCGCGCTTCAGGTCGTTCAGTTCATCGGCCAGGAACAGCGCGGCGAACAGCAATTGCCGCACTTCGGTAAGGCCCGGGGTCGCCTGACGGGCGAGCGCGGCCTTCGCATCGACGATGCTGGCGAGATGCTCCAGATGCGCCTCGCTGCCGTCGCGGCTATGCACGGCATATTGGCGCCCGGCGATGGTCAGGGTCACTTCAGCCACGGCGACTGCCCGCTTTCAGTTCCACGATCAGGGAATCCAGCTTTTCCAGCGCATCGCGCGCGGCCAGCGTGGAGGCGGGCAGCGGCGGCGCCGAATCGGCGACACGCTCCAGCCGCGCGATCGCGCGTTCCAATCGACCAATCGCCTGTATCATCCGTTCGCTTGGCATGACGGCAGCGCATAGCAGGAAGCGCGGATGTTGCAAAAGTGCTCTTGCAGGCCGGTGCGAAGCTCAAGGGGCAACCGGAGCGCTGCCGGATCGGGTCCGATATGGCGGGCACGCCGGTCGGGGGTGAACCATGGCAGGGGGGCGCGTGCGGTTGACGCCTTGGGCTTCACGCGCCAAGGGGGGTGCCGAACCCTTCCGAATCGTCGCCATGTCCGTGCGACAGGGCCAGTCAACAGGGAAGACGAACCGGCGCATGACCGCCTCTGAAACGCAGCTCGCCAACGCCATCAGGGCGCTTTCCATGGACGCGGTGCAGGCCGCAAACAGCGGGCATCCCGGCATGCCGATGGGCATGGCCGACGTCGCCACCGTGCTGTTCAGCGATTACCTGAAATATGATCCGGCCGATCCCAAATGGGCGGATCGCGACCGTTTCGTCCTGTCCGCCGGCCATGGCTCGATGCTGATCTACAGCCTGCTGAACCTGACCGGCTATGCCCGCCCGACGATGGACGACATCCGCAATTTCCGTCAGCTGCACAGCCCTTGCGCCGGCCACCCGGAGAATTTCGAGCTGGCAGGCGTCGAGGCGACCACGGGGCCGCTGGGTCAGGGCCTGGCGATGGCGGTCGGCATGGCGATTGCCGAGCGGCACCTGAACGCGACCTTCGGCGACGATCTGGTCGACCATAAGACCTGGGTGATCGCCGGCGACGGCTGCCTGATGGAAGGCATCAACCACGAGGCCATCGGCCTTGCCGGCCATATGAAGCTCGGTCGCCTCAACGTGCTGTGGGACGATAACCGCATCACCATCGACGGCGCGGTCAGCCTGTCCTCCAGCGAGGACATCAGGGCGCGCTATGTCGCGACCGGCTGGCATGTCGTGTCGTGCGACGGCCATGATCCCGCCGATGTGCGCCGCGCGATCGACGAAGCCCTTGCCGATCCGCGCCCGTCGCTGATCGCCTGCGCCACCAAGATCGGCTTCGGTTCGCCCAACAAGGCAGGCACCTCCGGGGTCCACGGTTCGCCGCTGGGTAAGGATGAAGTCGCCGCCGCCCGCGAATTCCTGGGCTGGACCGCCGAACCCTTCGTCATCCCTGACGACATCGCCGCGACCTGGAAGGCCATCGGCCTGAAGGCCGCTGCGCCCCATGCCGCCTGGAAGGCGCGCCTTGCCGCCCATGCCGACAAGGCCGAGTTCGAGCGCCGCATGGCCGGCGACCTGCCCGAGGGCTTCTCGCTGGACGCCTATATCGACACGCTGATCGCCGCGCCGCAGAAGGTCGCGACCCGCAGGGCGAGCGAGCTGGCGCTGGGCGCAATCAACGATCTGCTGCCCGAAACGCTGGGCGGTTCGGCCGACCTGACCGGATCGAACAACACCAAGACCAAGAGCACCGGCCCGCTGACGGCGGAGGATTATGCCGGCCGCTATGTCTATTACGGTATCCGCGAATTCGGCATGGCCGCCGCGATGAACGGCATGGCGCTGCATGGCGGCGTCATCCCCTATGGCGGCACCTTCCTGGTCTTTTCCGATTATTGCCGCTCGGCCATTCGCCTGTCCGCGCTGCAGAAGGCGCGTGTCGTCTATGTGATGACGCATGACAGCATCGGCTTGGGCGAGGATGGCCCGACCCATCAGCCGATCGAGCATGTCATGAGCCTGCGCATGGTGCCCGATGTGGACGTCTACCGCCCAGCCGACATTGTCGAGACGGCGGAATGCTGGGAACTGGCGCTCAAGGATGCGAACGGCCCCGCCGTGCTCGCGCTGACCCGCCAGAACCTGCCGCAGCTGCGCACGCAGAAGAGCGAGAACCTGTCCGCCAGGGGTGCCTATCGCCTGAAGGCCGCGGGCGTCGCGCGCAAGGTCGTGCTGCTCGCCACCGGATCGGAAGTGGAGATCGCGGTCGCTGTCGCTGACGCTCTGGAAGCGCAGGGCATCGGCGCCGATGTCGTCTCCATGCCCTGCTGGTCGCTGTTCGACGCGCAGGATGCCGCCTATAAAGCGGACCTGTTGCCGCAGGATGCGCTGATCGCCTCGATCGAGGCGGGCGTGACCTTCGGCTGGGAACGCTATACCGGTCTTGACGGCCTGCGTTTCGGCATCGATCGCTTCGGCGCCTCGGCCCCGATCGAGGCCCTGTACGACTATTTCGGCCTGACCGCCGACAAGATCACCCCGCGCATCGTCGCGGCCCTCTCGTAACCCAGTCCAAGGAGGCTAGTGCAGTGGCAGTAAAGGTAGCAATCAACGGTTTTGGACGTATCGGTCGCCTGGTTGCGCGCGCTATCCTGGAGCGCACCGACCATGATCTGGAGCTGGTGAGCATCAACGACCTTGGCGACGCCAAGTCGAATGCGCTGCTCTTCAAGCGCGACAGCGTCCATGGCAAGTTCCCCGGCGAAGTCAGCGTCGACGGCGACTTCCTGGTGGTGGATGGCAAGCGCATCGCCGTGACCGCCGAGCGTGATCCGGCCAAGCTGCCGCACGCCGCTCAGGGCGTCGACATCGCGCTGGAATGCACCGGCATCTTCGCAAGCAAGGAAAAGGCGAGCGCGCACCTGACCGCCGGCGCCAAGCGCGTCGTCATCTCCGCCCCCGGCACCAATGTCGACAAGACCATCGTGTTCGGCGTCAATCACGACACGCTGACCGCCGACGACATCGTCATCTCCAACGCCAGCTGCACCACCAACTGCCTGGCGCCGCTCGCGAAGGTTCTGCACGACGCCATCGGCATCGAGCGTGGCTTCATGACCACGATCCACAGCTACACCAACGACCAGAACACGCTGGACCAGATCCACAAGGACATGCGCCGCGCCCGCGCCGCTGCCCTGTCGATGATCCCCACGACTACCGGCGCCGCCCGCGCCGTGGGTGAGGTTCTGCCCGCGCTCAAGGGCAAGCTGGACGGTTCGTCGGTCCGCGTGCCGACCCCGAACGTCTCGGTTGTCGATCTCAAATTCATCCCCAGCCGCGAAACCACGGTCGAGGAAGTCAATGGCCTGCTGAAGGCGGCCGCCGAAGGCCCGATGAAGGGCGTGCTCGCCTATACCGACGAGCCGCTCGTCTCGATCGACTTCAACGGCGATCCGGCCAGCTCGACCATCGACAGCCTGGAAACCGCGGTCATCGAAGGCAAGCTGGTGCGCGTGCTCAGCTGGTACGACAATGAATGGGGCTTCTCGAACCGCATGATCGACACGACCGGCATCGTGGCGGGTCTGCTCTAAACATCATCGATATCGTTCGCCCCGAGCGTGTCACGGGTCTGCCCCTCCGGAAGGACGGGCAGGGCCGGGGCAGGTTCGGGGCGAACCACTTTTCCGGGTAAGGGAGATCATCATGGCCAAGCCGTTCAAGACGCTCGACGACATGGGTGACATCACCGGCAAGACCGTTCTGGTCCGCGAAGACCTGAACGTGCCGATGCAGGATGGGTCGATCTCCGACGACACGCGCCTGCGCGCGGCGATGCCGACGGTGCTGGAACTGGCCGATCGCGGTGCCAAGGTGCTGGTGCTCGCCCATTTCGGTCGGCCCAAGGGCCAGAAGAACCCCTCCATGTCGCTCAGCCAGGTGACGCGCGGCTTTTCCGCCGTGCTGGGCCGCGACGTGCAGTTCATCCCCGATTGCCAGGGACAGGCGGCGGTCGATGGCATTGCGGTGATGCGCAATGGCGATATCGCGATCCTGGAGAACACCCGTTTCCATGCTGGCGAGGAAAAGAACGATCCCGCGCTGGTCGCCGCCATGGCGGCGCTGGGCGACCTTTATGTGAACGATGCTTTTTCGGCCGCGCACCGCGCGCACGCCTCGACCGAAGGTCTCGCCCATGCGCTGCCCGCTTTTGCCGGCCGCTCGATGGAAGCGGAGCTGGACGCGCTGACCGCCGCGCTGGGCGCGCCGGTGAAGCCGGTCGCGGCCGTCGTCGGCGGCGCCAAGGTGTCGAGCAAGCTCGACGTGCTCACCAACCTCATCAGGAAGGTCGATCACCTGATCATCGGTGGCGGCATGGCCAACACCTTCCTTGCCGCGCGCGGCGTGGATGTCGGCAAGTCGCTGTGCGAGCATGACCTTGCCGAGACCGCCGACAGGATCATGGATGCGGCCGACGATGCCGGCTGCGTCATTCATCTGCCCTATGACGTGGTTGTGGCGAAAGAATTTGCCGCCAATCCGCCGTCCGTCCGCACCTGCAACATCAATGAGGTGGCCGAGGACGAGATGATCCTGGACGTCGGCCCCGCCGCCGTCGAGGCGCTGGGCGATGTGCTCAAGAATTGCAGGACGCTGGTGTGGAACGGCCCGCTGGGCGCGTTCGAGATCGCGCCGTTCGATACGGCGACGGTGGCGCTGGCCAAGACCGCCGCGGCGCTGACCCGCGAGGGTTCGCTGGTGTCGGTGGCCGGCGGCGGCGATACCGTCGCGGCGCTCAACCATGCCGGCGTGGCGGGCGATTTCAGCTTCGTCTCGACCGCGGGCGGCGCTTTCCTGGAATGGATGGAAGGCAAAGATCTGCCCGGCGTCACGGCGCTGATCGGCTGAGGCCATGCCCTGCCGGGGATTGCCCCGGCGGTATGGGCTGCAACGAGAACCGGCGATGCAGGCGGGGCGGCGACATGGGTCGTGCGCTCCGCTTTCGTGTCAGCCGGGTTTTCGCTTCACCCAGGTTTTCCGGCATATCCCGGCGTCACGACCGGCGCGCCGCCACGGCTCGAACCGGTCGCTTCGGCTTTCCGCATGTCGCGCAGCATCAGGCCGGCATCGAGCAACGGCGTGTTGCTTTGGGCGAACATCCTGGGGGACATGCCGATGAAACGGCGGAATTCCCGCGTCAGATGGGACTGGTCGAAATAGCGCAGCCCGGCCAGAACCTCGTCGCTGGGCTGGCCAAGGCCGCGCATCGCCGCCGCCATGTCCAGAAAGCGGCTGCGGCGCATGATCGCCTTTGGGGTGTGGCCGAAATTCGCCAATGTTCGCCGTTCCAGCTGGCGTTCGGAAAGGCCGACCTGCCGGGCCGCCTCCTGCACCATCATCGTGCTGTCGCAGCGCGCGATCCGTTCGAAGGCACGCATGGGATGATCGACCTTCATGCCGCCCATGGCATTGATCCGCGATTCGATCAGCGCCTCGCACGCGGCGATCACGTCCACATCGTCCTGCAACTGGACGACGTCGGCCAGCGCGACCCCCAGGGCATCGCCCCAGGCCGAGGCGACCGGGATCAGGCGTTCGACAAAGCAACTGGCCGGCGCGTCGAACAGGCTGCGCCAGCCACAGGGGCGCAGCGCGATGCCGATGACCCGGAAGGGCCCGCGGACCCGGACGCGAAACGGCCGGCAATTGGCGCCGAACAGCAGCGCGCCGCTCCTGCTTTCCCACTGGCCCGGCGCGGCTTCCGCCGCCCAATCGCCCGAGGCGATGATACGGATGAACGCCGTTTCGGAAAGCAGGCTGTCGATGAGCGTCGCGTTTTCGGGAAGGGCGGCGGAGAAGACATAATGTCGCGCCACAATATCCCGAAGGCTTGCCGAAGGCGAATAGTTGCGAGACGTGAGAATAGCCATTCTCCCCCCAGAGCGAGAAGATTAGCGCCGTTTTTCGCGATTTCGCAAGCGCCAACACCGCTCTGTCCTTTTTGCACCTAACTGATGGCTGTTGCGTTGCAGCACAGGCAGCGAATCGCTATCACGCCAGCGCAAACATCGCGGGAGCGGCGGCCGGGCGGGCCCATGCCGCAATTGCGATACAGAGCCATTCACGTGCAGAAGAAGGAAGCCTCAATGTCCATCACTCCGACCGTAAAAGCCATTCTCGACAATTATGAGAGCGACAATCCGGGCGTGAAGGGCAAGCTTGCCTCGATGCTGATGCACGGCCGCCTGGGCGGCACCGGCAAGATGATCATCCTGCCGGTCGACCAGGGGTTCGAGCACGGCCCGGCGCGCAGCTTTGCGCCCAACCCGTCGGCCTATGACCCGCATTATCATTTCCAGATGGCGATCGACGCGGGCCTTAGCGCCTATGCCGCGCCGCTGGGCATGCTGGAGGCGGGCGCCGCCACCTTCGCCGGCCAGATTCCCACGATCCTGAAGGTGAACAGCTCCAACAGCTGGGCGACCACCGCCAATCAGGCGCTGACCGGCAGTGTCGAGGATGCGCTGCGCCTGGGCTGCGCCGCCATCGGTTTCACCATCTATCCCGGTTCGGACGATTGTTTCGAGCTGATGGAGGAGATCAGGGAGATGTCGGCGGAGGCCAAGTCCGTCGGCGTGGCGACCGTCATCTGGTCCTATCCGCGCGGTGGCAAGCTGCCCAAGTCGGGCGAGCTGGCCGTCGATGTCGGCGCCTATGCGGCCCATATGGCCGCGCTGCTGGGTGCGCACATCATCAAGGTGAAGCTGCCCTCCGACCATGTCGAGCAGGACGATGCCAAGAAGAGCTATGAGAGCATCGACACCTCGACTCAGGCAAAGCGGGTCGAGCATGTCGTGAAGTCCTGCTTCAGCGGCCGTCGCATCGTGGTGTTCTCGGGCGGCGCGGCCAAGGGCACGGACGCGGTGTTCCAGGACGCGCGCGACATTCGCGATGGCGGTGGCAACGGCTCGATCATCGGCCGCAACACCTTCCAGCGCAGCCGCGAAGACGCGCTGGCGATGCTCGACAAGCTCGTCGCCATCTACAAGGGCGAGGAATAATCCGCCTCACAAAGGCAAACGGCGCGGCCGGCATCTATATGGTGCTGGCCGTTGTCGGCGCGCTTGTGCCGCTGGCCGCTTTCCTTCCATGGCTGTCGACATATGGCGTCGATGTGCCGCGCTTTCTGGCGGACCTGTTCGCCAATCCGGTGAGCAGATTCTTCGGCTGGGATGTCATTCTCTCGGCCATTGTGTTGACCGTTTTCATCCTGGTTCAGGGCCGGCGCGACAGTGTGCGGCCAT
This sequence comes from Sphingobium aquiterrae, assembly GCF_037154135.1. Classification (NCBI taxonomy): domain Bacteria; kingdom Pseudomonadati; phylum Pseudomonadota; class Alphaproteobacteria; order Sphingomonadales; family Sphingobiaceae; genus Sphingobium; species Sphingobium aquiterrae. The sequence goes on along the minus strand of NZ_JBANFL010000005.1, from coordinate 174,984 downwards.
TATGGCTGCCGGTCACGGCAACCTTTCTGATCGGTGTTTCCTGCGGCCTGCCGCTGTTCCTGGCGATGCGTGAAATCGCGCGGGGCAGAAGGTCGGTAGTTTAGCGTTTGCCGTTGCTGGACGCGGTAAGCATCGGCAGCACCTTGTCGAGCGGCAGCGCCTCTATCGTGCCCCTGTCGCCCGTCACGGTTTCCGCCTTGAACAGCGCGTTCAACACCGCTTCCTCTGTCGCTTCGATCGTCGCCTGGAAGATGGGGGAGATCTTGTCGTTGGGCAGGTCCATGATCGGCTGGGGCGCAGCGCGGCGCTCGGGCGTGCGCCGCACCGCTGCACTGGTGGAAAAGGCGATCGCATAGTCGCCCGATCCGTTTGAGAAGCTGGAGCCCGTCCGCGCGATCCCCGCAAAGGCGCGTTCGGCCACCCGCCGCAAATTGCGGTCCGACAGCGGCGCATCGGTGGCGATGACGATGACCACGGAGCCGTCGGCCTTCTTCTCCTCCACCTCCTTGCGATAATCATAGCGGCCCAGCCGGACGCCCACCGGTACGCCCGCGATGGTCAGCACGCCGCCGAAATTCGCCTGCACCAGCACGCCGACGGTCCAGCCGCCAAGCGCGGCGGGCAGGGCGCGGGAGGCGGTGCCGATGCCGGCCTTGAAACCGAAGGCGACCGTGCCCGTGCCGGCGCCGACCGCGCCCTCCGCCACTGGCCCGCCCGTCGCGCCCTCTATGGCGCGGCGGGCGTCGGCGATGGTCACATGGCGTCCGCGGATGTCGTTCAGATAACCGTCATTGGTCTCGCCGACGATAGCGTTGACGGACCGGACCTCCTCATTGCCGGGCTGGGACAAGGTCCATTCCACCGCGGCGGCGCCCGCTTCGGCGACGTTCAATGTGTTGGTGAGCAGGATGGGCGTTTCTATTTCGCCCAGCTCGACAAGCTGGGTCGATCCCATGAACTTGCCGAACGCATTATAGGCGACGAAGCCCGCCGGCACTTTCTCCTGGAACAGGTTGCCGCCATGGGGCAGCACGGCCGTGACGCCGGTGTTCACCGCCTTGCTGCGGGGCAATGTCACCTGGCCGACGCGCACGCCGGCAACATCGGTAATGGCATTGAGCGGGCCGGGCTTCAGGATGCCGACGACCACGCCGGCTTCGCGCGCACGCGGGCCGGGGCGGGCATCGGCAGGGGTGGCGAAGGCCAGCGCGGCCGCCAGCAGCAATACGCCCGCCCGCACCGCCGCCCGGACCATCGCCAATGGCGTGCCGGTCCCGATCGTCCCGATCCCGATCATTGCTGTGCGTCCCATCCCGTTACTCCCTGACCCTTGCAAGATATGCCGTCATCGCTTCAACGTGTCGCGATGCCATAGCCTCACCCTCTGGCGCATGTCCGCTGCCCGGTATAAGGCACCGGCATGACCGACTTTACCGACGACGAACTGTCACTCGACCCCCAATTCGCCGCGCGTTTCGAGCAGGGATTCCGCCCGGCCTGCAAGCTCTATGTGATTTCGCCGCCCCTGATCGACGGCGGCTTTGCCGATCGGCTGGCCGCCGCGCTGGATGCGAGCGACAAGATCGCCGCCTTCCAGCTTCGGCTCAAGGGCATGGACGATCACGCCATTGCGAGCGCCGCCGAACCGTTGCAGCGCCTGTGCGCCGACCGCGACGTGGCCTTCATCATCAATGACAGCATCGCGCTGGCGCAGCAGCTGGGCGCCGATGGCGTGCATCTGGGGCAGGAGGATGGCGATCCGCGCGAGGCGCGCAAAATCCTGGGCCCGTCCGCGCAGATCGGCGTGACCTGCCATGACAGCCGTCATCTGGCGATGGAGGCCGGGGAAGCGGGGGCCGATTATGTGGCCTTCGGTGCCTTCTATCCCACGACGACCAAGGACACGCATCACCGCCCGGACCCGTCGATCCTCAGCTGGTGGACGACGCTGTTCGAAATTCCCTGTGTCGCGATCGGTGGGATCACGGCGGACAATGCCGCGCCGCTCATCCGGGCGGGGGCGGATTTCATCGCGGTGAGCGGCGCGATCTGGAACCATGCCGACGGTCCCGCCGCGGGCGTGCGGCTGTTCGGGCCGGTACTCGCTCGCGACGGGTGACGCTTATGGGCAGGGTGTCGATATGGGAGGGCAGGGCTGCCTTGCCCGTCAGGCGCCAAAGCCCCCGTCGATGCTGTGCGTGGCGCCGGTGATGATGCCTGCTTCCGGTCCGGCGAGATAAGCCACCATCCCGGCGATTTCCTCGCCGGTCGCGTGGCGCTTGATTGCCATGAAGCTGTGCATGAATTCGCTCATCGGCCCGCTTGCCGGGTTCATGTCCGTGTCGGTCGGTCCGGGCTGGACGACGTTGACGGTGATGCCGCGTTCGCCGAAGTCGCGGGCCAGCCCGCGTGCCATGCCCTGCATCGCCGATTTGGTGAGCGCATAGGCTGCGCCGCCGGCAAAGGGCATGCGGTCGCCATTTGTTGATCCGATGATGATGATGCGGCCACCTTCGGGCATGCGCCGGGCCGCTTCGACCGCTGCATGATAGGGCGCGCGGACATTCACGTCGATCATCCGGTCCACTGCGTCGGGATCGAGTGTCAAGGGATCGCCCAGGACCAGCGTGCCGGCATTCACCACCAATATGTCGAGCGGACCCTGGTCGGCGACGATGTCGATCACGGCCTGACGGTCGGCTGCGTCGGATTGGACGGCATGGGCGCCGGATTCCGAAGCGAGTGCCGTCGCGGCATCATGTGAACCTGCGAAGGTGAAGGTGACTGCGCCGCCATCGCGCGCCAGCCGGCGGACAACTGCTGCGCCAATGCCCCGGCTACCGCCGAGGACGAGGGCCTTTTTTCCCGAAAAGTCTGACATGGTCTGTTCCTTGATAATTATGTAATGATCGCTATATAAATTGGGGCAGGGAAGGTTCAAGGGTTTTATAGTGAATACTAAGAAAATTGCGAAAGGGCGCGGACGGCCGCGCGGCTTCGATGTGGATGCGGCGCTGGACAAGGCGCAGGCGCTGTTTCACGCACATGGCTATGACGGTGTCGGTGTGGCGGCCATCGTAGAGGCATTGGGGATCAATCCGCCCAGCTTCTATGCGGCCTTTGGGAGCAAGGCCGATTTGTTCGACCGAGTTCTGGGCCGCTATGCGCCAGAGGCGCTTCCGGTCGAAAGGCTGCTGGTGCCCGGTGCCCGGCCGGCGGCGGCGCTGCGCGAACTGCTTCACGAAGCGGCCCGCATCTATACCGCGGACGATGGCGCAAGAGGCTGCCTGGTGCTGGAGCATGCGCGCGGCGGCGCTGCCGAAGCTGCGGTTCGGGCGCGCCGCTGGAAGGAGGCGAACGCCGCGCGGCTGCATGATTTCCTGATGCCGGCCTGTCCCGGGCAGGCTGCCGCGGTTGCCGATTATGTGATCACGGTCCTTTCCGGCATGTCCGTCAATGCGCGGGACGGCATGTCTGCCGATCAGCTCATGGTTGTTGCCGATATGGCGGGCCTGGCGATCGCGGTCGCGCTGGAGGGGGTGGCAGCATGATCGCCGCCCCCCTTGCCCTTCGCCGCCCGGCGCTGTAGAGGGCCACCGGCTCTTTTCATCATCGTCAAAACAGGCAGGCCTTCCCATGAAGATCAGCGGCGTGGACATTCGTCCCGGCAATAACATCGAATATGAAGGCGGCCTGTGGCGCGCCGTCAAGATTCAGCACACCCAGCCCGGCAAGGGCGGCGCCTATATGCAGGTGGAGCTGAAGAACCTGATCGACGGCCGCAAGAACAATGTGCGCTTCCGTTCGGCCGAGACCGTCGAGCGCATCCGCCTCGACACCAAGGATTTCCAGTATCTCTATCCCGAAGGCGACATGCTCGTCTTCATGGACAAGGAAACCTACGACCAGATCAACCTGCCGCAGGACCTGATCGGCGATGCCGCCGCCTTCCTTCAGGATGGCATGGATGTCGTGCTGGAAATGTATGAAGATCGCCCGATCAGCGTGCAGCTGCCCGAACAGGTCGAAGCGACCGTGGTCGAAGCCGACGCCGTGGTGAAGGGGCAGACCGCCTCCGCCTCCTACAAGCCCGCGATCCTCGACAATGGCGTGCGCGTGATGGTGCCGCCGCACATCACGACAGGCACGCGCATCATCGTCGATGTCTATGAACGCGAATATGTGAAGCGGGCGGACTAAGGTCCACCGCGCATATCCCTCCCGCCCGGCGGGAGGGGGCAGGGGGTGGGCCAGATGTCGCATGGCACGGCCTCACCCCAGGCATTGCAGGCGATTGTTGGCGCAATCGCGCCCACCCCCGACCCCTCCGCGAAGGAGGGGGGAGATAATGAATATGGTCAGCCACTCAGGTCTTCTCACCGTCATGGAACGCGCCGCGCGCAAGGCCGCGCCGCGCCTGCGTCGCGATTTCGGCGAAGTCGAGCATCTGCAGGTGTCCCGCAAGGGGCCGGCGGATTTCGTTTCGATGGCCGACAAGCGCGCCGAGCAGACGGTGATCGAGGAACTGCGCAAGGCGCGGCCGGACTGGGGCATATTGGCGGAGGAAAGCGGCGAGACGCCCGGCGATCCCAGCAAGCCGCGCTGGATCATCGATCCGCTGGACGGCACGACCAACTTCCTCCACGGCATCCCGCACTTCGCCATCGTGATCGCGGTGGAAGAGCCGATGCCGAACGGCAAGCGCGAGGTGACGTCCGGCCTCATCTATCAGCCGATCACCGATGAAAGCTATTGGGCGGAAAAGAATCGGGGCGCCTGGCGTCACGACCAGCGGTTGCGCGTGTCCGCGCGCCGCGACTTGGCGGATGCGCTGATCGCGACCGGCATTCCGTTTTTCGGTCATGGCAATGTGGCGCAATGGACGCGCATTTTCGGGGCTGTCGCGCCTTCCGTGGCGGGCATCCGCCGTTTCGGGTCGGCGGCGCTCGATCTCGCCCATGTCGCGTCGGGCCGTTATGACGGCTTCTGGGAAAGCGGCCTTGCGCCCTGGGACGTGTCCGCCGGCATATTGCTGGTGCGCGAAGCAGGCGGTTTCGTGACGGATTTCCGTGGGGGCGATCAGCCGATCGAGCGCAAGGAAGTCCTTGCCGGCAATGACGCGATCCACAGCAAGCTGCACAAGCTGGTTGCCAACGCCCTGCGCTAACGCATTTTCCCGTCAGCTGGGATCGGCTGACGGCTCGGAAAATGTGGCACATCAAAAGCCTGACGCGGCTTGCGATCCGATGACACCGGATCGCAAGCCGCGTCAGGCTTTTATGTTGCATTGCAGCGCGTGTGGGGCAATTTGTCCTATTGAGAAAAGCTGATCGATCGGGCGCGGGGCAGCGTTTCCCGACCGATCGGGCTAGCGGGATGATATCCTGACTTTTTCGTCGTTAATTGCGATTCATTCTCAGGTTTTCGCCCCTTGCTTCGCGGGTGCAGCAGTCCTAAAGCCGCCGACAGACGCCATTTCCTTCAGGGGATTCCATTGGTCGATCTCGCCCAATATCTACCGATCCTGCTCTTTCTTGCAGTCGCGCTCGCCTTGTCCAGCGCCTTCGTATTCCTGCCGATGTTGGTCGGCCGGTTGACCGGAGCGCACAAGCCCGATCCAGCCAAGCTCAGCGAATATGAATGCGGCTTCCCCGCATTCGAGGAGCCGCGCAGCCAGTTCGACGTGCGCTTCTATCTGGTCGCCATTCTCTTTATCATTTTCGATCTTGAGGCGGCATTCCTGTTCCCATGGGCCGTCAGCCTGAACCAGATCGGCTGGGCCGGCTGGCTGACGATGATGATTTTCATAGCGGAACTGGTGCTCGGCCTCGTCTATGCATGGAAGAAGGGAGCGCTCGATTGGGAGTAGAGCTTGAACGGCCCGGCACGCTTGGTGCGCCGCCGGCGGGTACTGTCCCCGATGCCGCATTCTTCAATGCGCTGACCGATGAGGTCAACGACAAGGGTTTTCTCGTCACCTCGACCGAGGACCTGTTCACTTGGGCGCGCACCGGCTCGCTGTGGTGGATGACCTTTGGCCTTGCCTGCTGTGCGGTCGAGATGATCCATGTGAACATGCCGCGCTACGACATGGAGCGCTTCGGCGCCGCGCCGCGCGCATCCCCGCGCCAGTCGGACGTGATGATCGTTGCCGGCACGCTGTGCAACAAGATGGCCCCGGCGCTCCGCAAGGTCTACGACCAGATGTCGGAGCCCAAATATGTCATCTCCATGGGCAGCTGCGCCAATGGTGGCGGCTATTACCATTATAGCTACAGCGTCGTGCGCGGTTGCGACCGGATCGTGCCGGTGGACATCTATGTCCCTGGTTGCCCGCCGACCGCCGAAGCGCTGCTCTATGGCGTGATGCAGTTGCAGCGGAAGATCCGCCGTATCGGGACGATTGAGCGCTAAGATGGGTCATTCTGCTCCAAAGATCGCGACCATCGACGGGATTGCCGAGGAAATCGGCGGCATTCTGGGTTCGATGCTGATCGCCACCGTCGACCATGCCGACGAACTGAGCTTCACCGTTGTTCGCGAGGCGCTGGCCGAGGCCCTGACCTTGTTGCGCGACAAGGCGCAGTATCAGCAGCTCATGGAAATCGCCGGCGTCGATTATCCCGAGCGGCCCGAGCGCTTCGAGGTCTGCTATCATCTGCTCAGCGTGACGCGGAACCACCGCATCCGCGTGAAGGTGTCGACCGACGAGGACATGCCTGTCCCCACCGTGACGCACATCTGGCCGGTCGCCGGCTGGCTGGAGCGTGAGGTGTTCGACATGTACGGCGTGATCTTCGCCGGCAATACGGACCTGCGCCGCATCCTGACCGACTATGGGTTCAAGGGGCATCCGCAGCGCAAGGACTTCCCGCTGACGGGCTATGTCGAGCTACGCTATTCGGAAGAGGACAAGCGCGTCGTCTATGAGCCGGTGAAGCTGGCGCAGGATTTCCGCAGCTTCGACTTCATGAGCCCGTGGGAAGGCGCGCAATATGTGCTGCCTGGCGACGAGAAGGCGGCGGCGCCTGCTGCTGCCCCCGCCGCCGCGCCGCCGGCTCCACCGCCGCCTGCCGCCGCGCCCGCTGCTGCGCCGATGCCCAAGGTGACGGAAAAGCCCGCCGATAGCGGCGCTGGCGAACCTGCCAATGTGCAGGCAGCCAAGCCTTCGCCGGCGAAGAAGCCCGCCGCCGCCAAAAAGGCTGCCGCGCCCAAGGCGGAGGGCGATGCGCCCAAGCCGAAGCGCAAGCCCGCTGCCCCCAAGACGCCGAAGGGTGAAGCCTGATGGCCGATTATCTCGAGAAACTGGATCACCTGACCGACGCGGAAGACCCGACGCTGGGCGATACCGAGATCCAGAACTACACGATCAACTTCGGTCCGCAGCATCCCGCTGCGCATGGCGTGCTTCGCTTGGTGATGGAGCTGGACGGTGAGATCGTCGAGCGGTGCGACCCGCATGTCGGCCTGCTCCATCGCGGCACCGAGAAGCTGATCGAGTACAAGACCTATCTGCAGGCGCTGCCCTATTTCGACCGCCTCGACTATTGCTCGCCGCTGGGCATGGAGCACAGCTATGTGCTGGCGATCGAGAAGCTGCTCGATCTGGAAGTGCCGCTGCGCGCGCAATATCTGCGCGTGTTCTTCGCGGAGCTGACCCGCATCTGCAATCATATGCTGAACCTTGGTTCGCATGTGATGGACGTGGGCGCGATGACGCCCAACCTGTGGCTGTTCGAAATCCGCGAGGATTGCCTCAATTTCTTCGAGCGCGCGTCGGGCGCGCGCATGCACAGCGCCTATTTCCGTCCCGGCGGCGTGCATCAGGATGTGCCGCTCAAGCTGCTGACCGACATCGCCGACTGGCTCGACACGCGGCTGCCGCGCCTGTTCGAGGATGCGATTTCGCTGGTCGCGGATAACCGCATCTTCAAGCAGCGCAACGTCGATATCGCCGTGGTCAGCAAGGAAGACGCGCTGAAATGGGGCTTCTCCGGTCCGATGATCCGCGGTTCCGGCATCCCCTGGGATATCCGCAAGAGCCAGCCCTATGACGTCTATGACCGCATGGACTTCGATGTGCCCGTCGGCACGCAGTTCGACTGCTACGACCGGTTCATGGTGCGCGTGGAAGAGGTTCGCCAGTCCGCGCGGATCATGAAGCAGTGCCTCAATGAAATGCCCGAAGGGCCGATCGCCAGCTTCGACCGCAAGGTCTCCCCGCCCAAGCGCGGCGAGATGAAGCGCTCGATGGAGGCGCTCATCCACCACTTCAAGCTCTATACCGAGGGCTTCCACGTGCCGGCCGGCGAAGTCTATGTCGCGACGGAAAGCCCCAAGGGCGAATTCGGCGTCTATCTGGTCAGCGACGGCAGTAACAAGCCCTATCGCTGCAAGATCCGCCCGACCGCCTTCTCCCACCTTCAGGCGATGGACTTCCTGATGAAGGGCCACATGCTGGCCGACGTGACCGCCGTTCTGGGCGCGATGGACATCGTTTTCGGAGAATGTGACCGCTAATGGCTGACGCACCCCACATCCCAGACGAGGCCGAGACCCGCGCGCGCTGGGGCGATTTCGAATGGACGCCTGCGAACGTCATTCAGGCTGAAAAGATCATCGCCCGCTATCCGCCGGGCCGCCAGCAGTCCGCGGTGATGCCGCTGCTCGACCTTGCCCAGCGGCAGGTCGGCGTGGAAACGCAGACGCAGGGCTGGCTGCCGGTGCCGGTGATGGAATATATCGGCAGGCAGCTCGGCATGGCCTATATGCGCGTGTACGAGGTCGCGACCTTCTACACCATGTACAATCTCGCGCCGGTCGGCCGCTATCATGTGCAGGTCTGCGGCACGACGCCGTGCATGCTGCGCGGGTCGGACGACGTGATGGCCGCATGCAAGAACAAGGGGCTGGTGAAGGGGCATACGACCCCGGACGGCCTGTTCACGCTGACCGAGGTCGAATGTCTGGGCGCCTGCGCCAACGCGCCGATGGTCCAGATCAACGACGACAATTATGAAGACCTGACCTACGACAGCATGAGCGCCGTGCTGGAGGATCTGGCCGCCGGCAAGCAGCCGAAGATCGGCCCGCAGATCGCGCGCCAGACGAGCTGCCCGGAAGGCGGCCCGACGTCGCTGGTGGAAATGGCCAGTGAAAATCACGACTATCGGAGCCAGTGGGGATGAGCGCGATCGTCGCCATCATCATCGGCCTGATCGTGCTGTTGCTGGCCATCAAGATCATCGGTGCCGTGCTTGGCGTCGTGATCGGGCTGGCGCTGGCCGTGGGCGCATATTTCCTCGCTGAAAAGATTATCGGGAAGGGCCGCTAGGATGCTGGCTGATAAGGACCGCATCTTCACCAACGTCTATGGCTTCCAGGACTGGGGCATAGACGCCGCGATGAAGCGTGGCGACTGGGACAATACCAAGGCGCTGCTGGAACGCGGGCAGGACGCGATCATCGACGAGATGAAGGCTTCGGGCCTGCGCGGGCGCGGTGGTGCCGGCTTCCCGACCGGCATGAAGTGGAGCTTCATGCCCAAGGAAAGCAAGGACGGCCGCCCGAGCTTCCTCGTCATCAACGCCGACGAATCCGAGCCGGGTTCGTGCAAGGACCGCGAGATCATCCGCCACGATCCGCACAAGCTGATCGAGGGCGCGCTGGTCGCCGGCTTCGCGATGCGCGCGCGTGCCGCCTACATCTATATCCGCGGCGAGTTCATCTATGAGGCGAAAGTGCTCTTCGCCGCTGTCGAGCAGGCCTATGAAAAGGGCTTCCTGGGCAAGAACGCCTGCGGTTCGGGCTATGATTTCGACGTGTTTGTGCATCGCGGCGCGGGTGCCTATATCTGCGGCGAGGAAACCGCGCAGATCGAGAGCCTTGAAGGCAAGAAGGGCCAGCCGCGCCTGAAGCCGCCATTCCCCGCCGGTGCTGGCCTCTATGGCTGCCCGACGACCGTGAACAATGTGGAGAGCATCGCGGTCGCGCCGACGATCCTCCGCCGTGGCGCACCCTGGTTCAAGAGCTTCGGGCGGGAGAACAACGCCGGCACGAAGCTGTTCCAGATCAGCGGTCATGTGAACAAGCCCTGCGTTGTCGAAGAGTCCATGTCGATCCCGTTCAAGGAACTGATCGACAAGCATTGCGGCGGCATTCGCGGCGGCTGGGACAATCTGCTGGCGGTGATCCCCGGCGGTTCTTCGGTGCCGCTGGTGCCGGCCGCCCAGATCATGGACGCGCCGATGGATTTCGACGGCCTGCGTGCGCTCGGTTCCGGCCTCGGTACGGCGGCGGTCATCGTGATGGACAAGTCGACCGACATTGTCCGCGCCATTTCGCGCCTCAGCTATTTCTACAAGCATGAGAGCTGCGGCCAGTGCACCCCGTGCCGCGAGGGCACCGGCTGGATGTGGCGCGTGATGGAGCGGTTGCGCTCCGGCGAGGCCGACATCCGCGAGATCGACATGCTGCAGGAAGTGACCAAGCAGGTCGAAGGCCACACCATCTGCGCCCTGGGCGACGCGGCCGCATGGCCGATCCAGGGCCTCATCCGCCATTTCCGCCCGGAAATCGAACGGCGGATCAACGAACATAAGGGCGACGCCCCGATGATGGAGGCGGCGGAGTGAACAGGTCGCTTCTGCTCGCTTTTGTTATACCGTTGATAATGCCTGTGTCAGCGATGGCACAGACCGGCACGATATTGAAAGATTTGGCGGCCAAGATACCCGCTGACAGGACATTGAGCGATGCGGATCAACGTAAGCTGATGTATCAATTCGCGGAATGCACCGTTAAAAAGCGGCACGCTGGCGTCCAGCGTTATCTTGCTACTGCTCCGGGCTCTGTCGAATCCGAGAAGCTAGTAAACAAGCTTATATGGAGCGATTGTCTGATTGGCGGACAAATAAGTTTTGAAGAACCTCTGTATCGTGCAGCAGCTTATGATGTGATGTACCATGTCGATTTCGCGAAGACTGCTCCGATAGATTTTTCTGCCGTGCCCTCAATCAACTACATGTCGGTGGCAGAAGCGGACACTAATAGTGAAAAAGATGTCAATGCACCGCTACGGCAGTTGGCGGACTGCGCTGTCCGGCATGGCCCCGTGCAGGCTAGGCAACTAATTCTCTCGCCCATCGGCACTTCAGTGGAAACGGCTGCCTTTTCTGCGATGATGCCTTCGGTGTCCGCTTGCATGACAAGTGATGTAACGTTGAAATTTTCAAAGTTGACCCTGCGCGGCTTTGTCGGAGAGGCGCTATATCGCCTTTCGGCGCTGGCCAGCGGTCGGGCAAACGAAGCGAAGGGAGGCTGAGTTGCCCAAGCTAACCGTAGACGGCGTAGAACTGGAAGTCCCGGCGGGTGCGACCGTCCTGCAGGCGTGCGAGCTTGCGGGGAAGGAAATCCCGCGTTTCTGCTATCATGAGCGGCTGAGCATCGCGGGCAATTGCCGCATGTGCCTGGTCGAGGTGAAGCCCGGACCGCCCAAGCCGCAGGCAAGCTGCGCGCTGCCGGCCGCCGAGGGGCAGGAAATCCGCACCGACAGCCCGATGGTCAAGAAGGCGCGCGAAGGGGTGATGGAGTTCCTCCTCATCAACCATCCGCTCGATTGCCCGATCTGCGACCAGGGCGGCGAATGCGACCTGCAGGACCAGTCGGTTGCCTATGGCAAGGGCGCGAGCCGGTTCCACGAGAACAAGCGCGCCGTTACCGAGAAATATATGGGCCCCATCGTCAAGACGGTGATGACCCGCTGCATCCAGTGCACCCGCTGCGTGCGCTTCGCCGAGGAAGTTGCCGGCGTGGAGGAGATCGGCGCGATCTATCGCGGCGAGAACATGCAGATCACCACCTATCTGGAGCGTGCCGCCAAGAGCGAGCTTTCCGGCAATGTGGTCGATCTGTGCCCGGTCGGCGCGCTCACCAGCAAGCCCTATGCGTTCGAAGCGCGTCCCTGGGAGCTGAAGAAGACCTTCGCCATCGACGTGATGGACGCGGTCGGCACCAACATCCGCCTCGACAGTCGTGGCCGCCAGGTGCTGCGCTCGCTCCCGCGCGTCAACGACGACGTGAACGAGGAGTGGGCGTCGGACAAGACCCGCCATGCGGTGGACGGTCTGGTGCGCAAGCGGCTCGACAAGCCTTATGTCCGCAAGGACGGCAAGCTGGTGGAAGCGAGCTGGAACGAGGCCTTCGCGGCGATCGCGGCGGTCCAGCATGGCGGCAGCGTCGCGGCGATCGCCGGGGACCTGCTCGATTGCGAGACGATGTTCGCGGGCAAGCTGCTGGTCGAGAAGCTGGGCGGCACGATGCTGGAAGGGCGCCAGACGGGCCTTTCCTATGACGTGTCGAACATTGCCGCCGTCAATTTCAACACGACCCTGCCGGGCATCGAGACGGCGGATATCATCCTGCTGGTCAACAGCAACCTGCGCTGGGAAGCGCCGCTGGTGAACACGCGCGTCCGCAAGGCCGCGCGCAAGGGCGCCAAGGTGTTCGCGGTCGGGCCGGAAACGGACCTGACCTACAAGGTCGAATGGCTGGGCAACGACGCTTCGCTCGTCGCCAATCTGCCTGCGGCCGTGGTCGATGCGTTCAAGGGCGCGGCCCGCCCGGCGGTGATCGTCGGCGGCGGCGCGCTCGCCAAGGACGGCGCGCATGGCGACACGCTCGCGCTGGTCGATACGCTCGGCCTCGTGAAGGATGGCTGGAACGGCTATAATGTCCTGCACTTCGCGGCCGCGCGCATGGGCGGCCTGATGCTGGGCTATGCGACGCAGGGCGGTATCAAGGCGGTGGCCGCGGCCAAGCCCAAGCTGCTCTTCGCGCTGGGTGCCGACGAGGTCGACTATGCCGCCTTCGAAGACAGCTTCACCGTCTATATCGGCCATCATGGCGACAAGGGCGCTCATGCGGCCGATGTCATCCTGCCGGGCGCGAGCTATGCCGAAAAGGCCGGCACCTATGTCAATCTGGAAGGCCGGGTACAGCGCGGCGAGAAGGCCGTGTTCGCGCCGGGCGATGCCCGCGAGGACTGGTCGATCCTGCGTGCCCTGTCCGACGTGATGGGCGCCACCCTGCCGTTCGACAGTTTCGAAGCGCTGCGCGGCGAGATGGCGAAGGCCGTGCCAGCGCTCGGCCAGCTTGGCCTTGCCAGCTATGACTGGGCGCCGCCGAAGCTCCCGACCGGCGCGACCGGCGAGTTCGGTTCGCCGATCAAGGATTTCTACCTCACCAACGCCATCTGCCGGGCGAGCCCGACGATGCAGCGCTGCTCGGCCGAACTGGTCCATGGTGAAACGCTTGCGGAGGCCGCAGAGTGACGGCGCTTTTTCAATCCTGGGGCGCGCCGTTCGGGCTCGCATGGTTCCTCTCGACGATCATCGGCATATTGGTGATCGCGCTGCCGCTCATGCTGGCGGTCGCGATGATCATCTATGCCGACCGCAAGATCTGGGCGGCGATGGCGTTGCGTCGTGGTCCCAACGTCGTCGGCCCCTTCGGTCTGCTCCAGTCCTTCGCGGACGGCGCCAAGGTGTTCCTGCAGGAAACCATCATCCCTTCGGCCGCCAACCGGACCCTGTTCCTTATCGCGCCGATCATCACCTTCACCGTCGCACTGATGGCGTGGGCGGTGGTGCCCTTCGACGTGGGCGTGGTGCTGGCGGACATCAATGTCGGCCTGCTCTACATCCTGGCGATCAGTTCGCTGGGCGTTTACGGCGTGGTGCTGGCGGGCTGGGCGTCCAACTCCAAATATCCCTTCTATTCGGCGATCCGCGCATCGGCGCAGATGATCTCCTATGAAGTCTCGATCGGCTTCATCCTGATCACGGTCGTGCTGTGGGCCGGCAGCTTCAACATCTCGACCATCGTCGAGAGCCAGAAGGGCTATTACGGCTTCATCAACGGCAACGGCTTCAATCCGCTGCTCTTCCCGATGGCAATCATGTTCCTGATCTCGGCCATGGCGGAAACGGCGCGCGCGCCCTTCGACCTGACCGAAGCGGAAAGCGAGCTGGTCGCGGGCTATCAGACCGAATATTCGTCCATGGCCTTCGCGCTCTACTGGCTTGGCGAATATGCCAACGTCATCCTGATGTGCGCGCTGAACGCCATCCTGTTCTGGGGCGGCTACCTGCCGCCGTTCGACTGGGCGCCGCTCTATCTGGTGCCGGGCATCATCTGGCTGTTCGCCAAGATCCTGTTCTTCTTCTTCGTCTTCTCCTGGGTGAAGGCGACGGTGCCCCGCTACCGTTACGACCAGCTGATGCGGCTGGGCTGGAAGATCTTCCTGCCGACTTCGCTGCTGTTCGTGTTCCTGGTCTCGGGCTTCCTCATGCTGACGCGCTATGGAGGCGCACAATGAGCCTCGGATATTACGTCAAGTCTTTCACCCTCTGGGAGTTCGTGAAGGCGCACTGGCTGACCTTGAAGTATTTCTTCAAGCCCAAGGCGACGATCAACTACCCCTATGAGAAGAACCCGATTTCGCCGCGTTTCCGGGGCGAGCATGCGCTGCGCCGCTATCCCAATGGGGAAGAACGCTGCATCGCGTGCAAGCTGTGCGAGGCGGTGTGCCCGGCGCAGGCGATCACCATCGAGGCGCAGCCGCGCGACGATGGCAGCCGCCGCACCACGCGCTACGACATAGATATGACGAAGTGCATCTATTGCGGTTTCTGCCAGGAAGCCTGCCCGGTGGATGCGATCGTGGAAGGCCCCAATTTCGAATTCGCGACGGAAACGCGCGAGGAGCTGATCTACGACAAGTCGAAGCTGCTGGAAAATGGCGACAAGTGGGAGCGGGCGATTGCCGCGAACCTTGCCGCCGACGCACCCTATCGTTAAGCCGCCACCCGTTCGAGGGGGATAGTTACCTGTGATTCACGTCTTCGCCTTCTATCTCTTCGCTTGCGTGGTCATCGCGAGCGGTGCGATGACGATCCTGTCACGCAATCCGGTCTATTCGGTGCTGTGGCTGATCCTCGCCTTTTTCAACGCCGCGGGCCTGATGGTGCTGCTGGGCGCTGAATTCATCGCCATGCTGCTCATCATCGTCTATGTGGGTGCGGTCGCGGTGTTGTTCCTCTTCGTCGTGATGATGCTCGACATTGATTTTGCCGAGTTGCGCGCCGGTTTCGTGTCCTACCTGCCCTTTGGCGTGCTCATCGCGCTGGCATTGCTGGCCGAGATCGTGCTGGGCATCGGCATCTGGAAGGTCGGGCCGATCGAACTGGCGCAGCGCGCCGCGCCGGTGGCGAACGACGTGCCGAATATCGAGGCGATCGGGCGGCTGCTCTACACGCGCTACATCTTCCTGTTCGAAGCGGCGGGCATCGTGCTGCTGGTGGCGATGATCGGCGCGATCGTCCTGACGCACCGGGCACGCGGCGGCGTCCGCAGCCAGAATGTCGGCAGGCAGAACCGTCGTCGTCCGCAGGACGCCATCCGTAACGTCAATCAGCCCACGGGGCAGGGGGTGGAGCTGTGATCGGCCTTCAGCATTATCTGGTGGTCAGCGCGATCCTGTTCGTGATGGGGGTGCTCGGCATCTTCATCAATCGCAAGAATGTCATCATCATCCTGATGGCGATCGAACTGATCCTGTTGAGCGTGAACATCAACCTCGTCGCCTTCAGCGCCTTTCTGGGCGATCTGGTGGGGCAGGTGTTCAGCATGTTCGTGCTCACCGTCGCGGCGGGTGAAGCGGCCATAGGCCTTGCCATCCTCGTCATCTATTTCCGCGGTCGCGGCACCATCGCCGTCGATGATGTCAACCGGATGAAGGGCTGAGACCAGCGACATGATCCAGTATATCGTCCTTCTTCCGCTGCTTGCCGCCATCATTGCCGGTCTTGGCAACAAGGCCATCGGCAAGCTGCCGGCTAAGATCGTCACCACCGGCGCGCTGTTCCTGTCCTGCGCGATGAGCTGGCCGATCTTCCTCGCCTTCGTCTTCGGCCATGCCGAACCCTATGTGCAGCCGGCCTTCACCTGGATTCAGTCGGGCAGCTTCGACGCCCAATGGGCGCTGCGGGTCGACACGATGACGGCGGTGATGCTGGTCGTCGTCACCAGCGTCTCGGCGCTCGTCCATCTCTATAGCTGGGGTTATATGGATGAGGAGCCGGATCAGCCGCGCTTCTTCGCCTATCTCTCGCTCTTCACCTTCGCCATGCTGATGCTGGTGACGGCGAACAACCTGCTGCAGATGTTCTTCGGCTGGGAAGGCGTTGGCCTGGCATCCTACCTGCTGATCGGTTTCTGGTTCCGCAAGCCCAGCGCCAATGCCGCCGCGATCAAGGCTTTCGTGGTCAACCGCGTTGGCGACCTTGGCTTCATGCTCGGCATTTTCGGCACCTATCTGGTGTTCAACACCATTTCCATCCCGGAAATCCTGGCCGCCGCGCCCTCCATGGCCGGTTCGACCATCGGTTTCCTTGGGGCTCGCTTCGATACGATGACGGTGCTTTGCCTGCTGCTGTTCATCGGCGCCATGGGCAAGTCGGCGCAGCTCGGCCTCCACACCTGGCTGCCGGACGCGATGGAAGGCCCGACCCCCGTGTCGGCGCTGATCCATGCCGCGACCATGGTGACGGCCGGCGTGTTCATGGTGTGTCGCCTGTCGCCGATGTTCGAGACATCGCCGACGGCGCTGCATTTCGTGACCTTCATCGGTGCCGCGACCTGCCTGTTCGCCGCGACCGTGGGCACGGTGCAGACCGACATCAAGCGCGTGATCGCTTATTCGACCTGTTCGCAGCTGGGCTATATGTTCTTCGCGGCCGGGGTCGGCGCTTATGGCGCGGCGATGTTCCACCTGTTCACCCACGCCTTTTTCAAGGCGCTGCTGTTCCTGGGCGCCGGCTCGGTGATCCATGCGATGCATCATGAGCAGGACATGCGTTACTATGGCGGCCTGCGGAAGCAGATCCCGATCACCTTCTGGGCGATGACCGCGGGCACGCTGGCGATCACCGGCGTCGGTCTGCCGCTCACCAGCTTCGGTTTTGCCGGCTTCTTCTCGAAGGACGGCATCCTGGAAGCGGCCTATGCTTCGGGCGGCGGTGGCGTCGGCGCCTTCTATGTGGGCGTGTTCGCGGCGCTGTTGACGAGCTTCTACAGCTGGCGCCTGGTGTTCCTCACCTTCTTCGGCAAGCCGCGCTGGGCCGCTTCGGAGCATATCCAGCATGCGGTGCATGGCCATCATGAATCGCCGGACGAAGAAACGGTGCATGACGGCCACGCGCATGACCATGGCCACGACGATCATGCCCATGGCGATCATGGTCATGCCGCGACCGGCACGGCCGGCTATCATCCGCATGAAAGCCCGTGGGTCATGCTGATCCCGCTGATCGTGCTCAGCCTTGGCGCGGTATTCGCCGGCTTTGCCTTCCACGATCAGTTCATCGGGCCGGAAGGCGGCATCGAGTTCTGGAAGAGCGCGATCGCGTTCAACAGCCACCTGATGCATGCTTCGCACGAAGTGCCGCTGTGGGTGAAGTTCGCGCCGTTCACGGTGATGCTGACGGGCCTGCTGATCGCATGGCTCAGCTACATCAAGAACCCGCAATGGCCGGCGCAGTTCGTTGGGCAGTTCGGCGTTCTCTACCGTTTCCTGCTCAACAAATGGTATTTTGACGAGCTGTACGATGCGATCTTCGTGAAGCCTGCCTTTGCGATCGGCCGCTTCTTCTGGAAGTGGGGCGATGTGGGCTTCATCGACCGCTTCGGGCCGAACGGTCTTGCCGGGCTGGTTGTCCAGGGCGGCAAGCTCACCCGCAGGCTCCAGTCTGGCTATCTCTACACTTATGCGCTGGTGATGCTTCTTGGCCTCGCTGCGGCCGCAACCTGGGCGATGACACGATAATGGCGGGCTTTCCCATTCTTTCCCTGATGATGGCGGTGCCGATGGCTGGTGCCATCGCCTGCCTGTTCTCCGGCGCCAATACGGCCCGCTGGATCGCCCTGCTGGCGACCCTGGTGGATTTTGTCCTGGGCATCCTGCTCTGGGCGCAGTTCGATCAGTCGGGCGGCGCGGCGCAGTGGCAGTTCCAGGAATATGCGCCGATCTTCGGCCGTTTCGCCTGGGCGCTGGGGATCGACGGCATCGCGCTGATGCTGATCGTCCTCACCGTCTTCCTGATGCCGATCTGCATCGGCGCCAGCTGGCAGGCGATCCAGAAGCGCGTCGGCGAATATATGGCGGCCTTCCTGCTGATGGAGGTGCTGATGATCGGCGTCTTCACCGCACAGGACCTGTTCCTCTTCTACATCATGTTCGAAGCCGGCCTGATCCCGATGTACCTCATCATCGGCATCTGGGGTGGCGCCGACCGCATCTACGCTTCGTACAAATTCTTCCTCTACACGCTGCTCGGCTCCGTGTTGATGCTGATTGCGATGATGTGGATGGTGCATGAGGCAGGGACCACCGACATCCCGACGCTGATGGCCTATCATTTCGATCCCAGGGTACAGACATGGCTGTGGCTGGCCTTCTTCGCGAGCTTCGCGGTGAAGATGCCGATGTGGCCGGTCCACACCTGGCTGCCCGACGCGCACGTCCAGGCGCCGACGGCCGGTTCGGTCATCCTGGCGGGCGTGCTGCTGAAGATGGGTGGCTATGGCTTCATCCGTTTCTCGCTGCCGATGTTCCCGGAAGCCTCCGCGCAGTTCGCGCCGCTGGTCTTCGGCCTCTCGATGGTGGCGGTCGTCTACACCAGCCTCGTCGCGCTGGTGCAGCAGGACATGAAGAAGCTGATCGCCTATTCGTCGGTCGCCCATATGGGCATCGTGACGGTCGGCCTGTTCGCCTTCAACCGCTCCGGTATCGAAGGCGCGATGATGGTGATGCTGGGCCATGGCCTGGTCGCCGGCGCGCTGTTCCTCTGTGTCGGTATCATCTACGATCGCCTGCATACCCGCGAGATCAGCCGCTATGGCGGCCTGTCGATCAACATGCCCAAATATGCGGTGCTGTTCCTGCTGTTCACCATGGCGTCGATCGGCCTGCCGGGCACCAGCAACTTCGTTGGCGAATTCCTGGCCCTGATGGGCGTCTATCAGGCGTCGAGCTGGGTTGCGCTGGTCTCCACCACCGGCATCATCCTGGGCGCTGCCTATATGCTCTATCTCTATCGCCGGGTCTGCTATGGCGAGCAGGTGCATGCCGATGCCGCCGCGATGCCCGACCTGTCGGCGCGCGAAATGTGGCTGATGGCGCCGATTGCCGCCGTCGTGCTGTGGATGGGCGTCTATCCCGAAAGCTTCCTGGCGCCGATGCGCGCCGATGTGACCGCTCTCGAAGCACGCCTTGCCCCGGCCAAGCCCGCGGGCGACGCCGGGCTGACCGCCGGAAAGCCGGCACCCGCAGCCCAGCATGGCGAAGGCCATGGAGAGGCCGCCACCACCGAAACCCATGAAGCGTCGGGGGAGGCGCACTGATGTTTGATTTCGCTTCCCTCATGATGGTCATGCCCGAACTGGTGCTGACCGTTGCCGGTCTTGTCCTGATGCTGGTCGCGGCCTTTGGCGGCGATCGGAGCGCGCGCGTCGTCGGATGGCTCTCCGCCGCGGCGCTGCTGTCGGCGGGCCTCACGCTTCTGGGGCTTCCGGGCCATGGCGGCGACGCCTTCGATGGCCTGTACCGCGCGGATGCCTTTGCGGCCTTCGCCAAGGTGCTGATCTATCTGGCGGCCGGCGTCTCCATCCTGCTTGCGCCCCGCTGGTTCACGGTCGATGGGCAGATGCGCGCCGAATATCCGGTGCTGATCCTGTTCGCCTGTATCGGCATGGGCATGATGGTCTCCTCCGGCGACCTGATGACGCTTTATGTCGGCCTCGAAATGAACAGCCTTGCCGGCTATGTGCTGGCGAGCTTCATGCGGCAGGATGAGCGGTCATCCGAAGCGGGCCTCAAATATTTCGTGCTGGGTTCGCTCGCCAGCGGTATCCTGCTCTACGGCGTGTCGCTGCTCTACGGCTTCACCGGGACCACGGCCTATGACGGCATTGCGGTCGCCATTGGTGACGGCCTGTCGAAGGGCGAGCTGTTCGGCATGGTGTTCGTGCTGGCCGGCCTTGCCTTCAAGATCAGCGCCGTGCCGTTCCATATGTGGACGCCCGACGTCTATGAAGGCGCGCCGACGCCGGTCACGGCCTTCTTCGCCAGCGCGCCCAAGGTGGCGGCGATGGGCCTGACCATTCGCGTGGCGGTGGAAGCGCTTGGCCCCGGCGGCCTTGCCTGGCAGCAGATCGTGATCTTCGTGGCGCTGGCCTCGATCATCTTCGGCGCGGTGGCCGCCATCGGCCAGACGAACATCAAGCGCCTGCTTGCCTATTCGTCGATCAACAATGTCGGCTTCGCGCTGATCGGCCTTGCCGCCGGCACACCCGCCGGCGTCGCGGCGACGATGAGCTACATGGCGATCTATGTGCTGATGACGCTCGGCAGCTTTGCCTGCGTCCTCCAGATGCGCGATGCGGACGGCAAGCCGATCGAGACGATCGCCAGCCTTGCCGGCCTTTCCCAGTCGCGCAAGGGGCTGGCGGCGGCCTTCGCCATCTTCATGTTCAGCCTTGCGGGCATTCCGCCGCTCTTCGGCTTCTGGGCGAAGTTCCTGGTGTTCGATGCCGCCGTGGCGGCACATCTGACGGCGCTGGCGGCCATCGGTATCGCGGCTTCGGTGATCGGCGCCTTCTACTATCTCAAGATCATCAAGACGATGTATTTCGATGAGCCGGTGGCGCCATATGAAGCCAGGGGCGGATGGCTGGAGACGGGCGTCATGACCGTCTGTGCCGTGCTGATCGTGTTCGGTTATCTGCTGAACCCCATGCTCGACAAGGCGAGCGCGGCGGCGGCGGCGGCGCTGTTCTGATCGGCGCAGCGCTGACCGATATCCGCACCGTTGCGGAAACAGGATCGACCAACGCCGATCTGATCGCACTGGCGGCGGAGGGTGCAGCCGAAGGCTTCTGGCTGCGCGCCCTTCGCCAGACCGGCGGGCGCGGCCGGATGGGGCGGGCGTGGGAAAGCCCGCAGGGCAATCTCCACTGTTCCACGCTGGTGCGCCTTCGCGATGGCGATCCGCTGGCGCCGACGCTGGCGCTGGTGGCGGCCATTGCCGTCCATGCCGTGGTCGCGCCGCTCTGCACGGGGCAGGCGAAGATCAAATGGCCCAATGACATCATGGTCGGCGATGCCAAGCTGTCCGGCATGTTGCTGGAGCGCGCGGGCGATGCCGTGGTGATCGGCATCGGCATCAACGTCACCAGCGCGCCGTCGGGCCTCGATCGGCCGGTCACGTCGCTCTGGGCACAGGGCGGGGTGGATGCCGATGCGGCAGGGCTGGTGGCGCGATTGGCGGAGATCTTCGCCCATTGGCTGGGCATCTGGCGGGCGCAGGGGCTAGCGCCGGTGCGCGCGCACTGGCTGGCCAATGCGCACCCTGCCGGCACGCCGCTGCGCGTCCTGCTGCCCGACGGTGCGGCGATCGAGGGGCGCTTCGTGACGCTGGACGAGATGGGCGCGCTGATCCTCTGCTTGGCGAATGGGCAGAGCCATGCCATTCATGCCGGCGACGTCTTCCTGATCTGAACCAAGGGACCCAAGTCCATGCTGCTCGCTATCGATGCCGGCAACACCAATGTCGTTTTCGCGCTGGTCGAAGGCCGCGATATCCGTGCGCGCTGGCGGATCGCGACCGATCCGCGCCGCACGGCGGACGAATATGCGGTGTGGCTCAACCAGCTGCTGATGCTGGAAGGCTTTGCCCTGGCGGACATCAGCGCCGTCATCATCGCGACGGTGGTGCCGCGCGCGCTCCACAATCTTCAGGTGCTGGCGAGCAAATATTTCAAGGTCGAGCCGCTGATCGCCGGCCAGCCGCCGGTCGACTGGGGGATCGAGCTGGACGTGGCCGAGCCCGCCTCCGTCGGCGCCGATCGGGTTGTAAACGTCATTGCCGCCCACCATCTTTACAGCGGCGACCTGATCGTCATCGATTTCGGCACCGCCACGACCTATGATGTCGTCGATTATCAGGGCACCTATAAGGGCGGCATCATCGCACCGGGCATCAACCTGTCGCTGGACGCGCTGGTCGCGGCGGCGGCGAAACTGCCTAAGATCGCCATCACGGCGCCCGAAAGCCGCTCCGTCATCGGCCGGACGACGGAAGAACAGATGCATATCGGCGTCTTTTGGGGCTATGTGGCGATGATGGAAGGGCTGGTCGCCCGCATTCGCAGCCAGATCGGCCGCCCGGCCAAGGTTATCTCCACAGGCGGGCTCGCCGTCCTGTTCGATGAACATAGTGATATTTTCGATGCCATTGCGCCAGACCTGACCATTCAGGGTCTCGCGCTGTTGCACGAACGGAGTTTGAATAGATAATGACACCTGAAAATGAGCTGATTTTCCTGGCCCTTGGCGGGTCGGGCGAAATCGGCATGAACGTGAATCTTTATGGCACCCAGGGCAAATGGGTGATGGTCGATCTGGGCCTCACCTTTGCCGACCCGTCCTATCCGGGCGTGGAACTGATTTTGCCGGACCTCAGCTTTATCGAGGAGCGGCGCGACGACCTGCTGGGCATCGTGCTGACCCATGGGCATGAGGACCATATCGGCGCGATCCCCTATCTGGCGGCCGATCTTGGCGTGCCGCTTTATGCCACGCCGTTCACCGCCAGCCTGATCCGCGCAAAGCTGGACGAGGAGGGGTTGACCGACGAGGTCAAGCTCCATGTCATCGAGAATGAGGGCAGCTTTGCCCTTGGCCCCTTCGGCTTTCGTTATGTGCCGCTGGCGCATTCGATCCCCGAAGGGAACGCGCTGCTGATCGAGACGCCCTATGGCCGCATCTTCCACACCGGCGACTGGAAGCTGGACGAGCGGCCGCTGCTGGGCGTGCCTTCGACGCCCGAGCAGCTGTCTGCCATCGGCGACCAGGGCATTCTTGCGCTGGTGTGCGACAGCACCAACGTCTTCAATCCGCAGCCCAGCGGATCGGAAGGCGATGTCCGCGAAGGATTGATGGAGGTGATTGCCGGTGCGAAGGCGCGGGTGCTCGTCACCACCTTTGCCTCCAATGCGGCACGGCTGCAGACCCTGGGCGAAGTCGCGAATGCCACGGGGCGGGCGCTGTGCGTGGCCGGGCGATCGCTCGACCGGATCATCAGCACCGCGAAGGCCGCAGGCTATCTCAAGGACTTCCCGCCGATGGTCGAATGGGACGCGGCGATGGATCTGCCGCGCGACAAGGTCATGATCGTCGCCACGGGTGGGCAGGGGGAGGCGCGCGCGGCGCTTGCCCGCATCGCCTTCGATTCCCACCCGATCAAGCTGACGCAGGGCGACATGGTCGTCTTCTCCTCCAAGCAGATTCCCGGCAACGAGATCGCCATCGGCCGTATCCAGAACCGCCTGGCCGCCGACGGCATCGTGATGGTGACGGATCGCCAGGCCGAAGTGCATGTGTCCGGTCATCCGGGCCGGCCGGAGCTGGAAGCGATGTATGGCTGGATCAGGCCGGACATCCTGCTGCCCGTCCATGGCGAGATGCGTCACATGGCCGAGCAGGCGCGGCTGGGCATCACGTCCGGCATCCGCCATGCGGTGGTACAGGGCAATGGCGACGTGCTGCGGCTGGCGCCCGGCGTGCCGGAGATCATCGGGCGTGAGACCGCCGGCCGGCTGGTGCTGGACGGCGACGTCATCCTGCCTGCCGACGGTACGACGATGAACGAGCGGCGCAAGATCGCCCTGCACGGCCAGATCAGCGTCGCTATCGCGCTGGACCGCAAGGGCGGGCTGATCGGCAAGCCGGTGCTGCGGGTGCAGGGCGTGCCGGTGGAGGAAGATCGCGATAGCTTCCTTGAAGAAGCCGCGGAAGAGGCTGCCGCCGTGATCAACAAGGGATCGCGGGAGACAGAAGCGCTGCGTGAGCGCCTGCGGCTGGCCGTGCGCCGTACCGCCACGCGCTGGACCGGCAAGAAGCCGGTGGTCGACGTGCTGATCGTGAACGCGTAAAGAAACGGGCATGAACAGTTACGCCATCGTCGCCATCTATGTGCTGTTCTGGGTGATCAGCGCGTTCATCGTGCTGCCTTTCGGTCTGCGCACGCCCGATGAAACCGGCGATCTGGTGTCGCGCGGTCATGCCGACAGTGCGCCGGTCAATTTCCGCCCCTGGATCGTCGTGCTGCGTGCGACGATCCTGTCGGCCCTGCTGTTCGGCGCCTATTATGCCAATTATGTCCATGGCTGGCTCACGGCCGAACAGATCGCATCCTATTTCCGCGTGACCTGACGCAGCGTCATGCCGGTCATCCTGCCAATGCCGGACCATCGCCTCGCCTGGGCGGACATGCGGCACGCACTTTGGCCGGAGGTTTCCCGCGGGGAACATCTGGCGGAGATTGACGACATGCTGGCCCGCATGGCCGATGGCGATGCGGCAATCATTGCCTTTATCGCCCTTTCCGCGGAAGGGCAGGCGGTGGGCTTTGCCGAGGCATCCCTCCGTCACGACTATGTGAACGGGTGCGACAGCAGCCCGGTCGCTTTTCTGGAGGGCATCCATGTCCGGCCCGGATTTCGCCGGCTAGGCATGGCCCGGGCCCTGATCGCGGCCGTTGAAGCGTGGGGACGGGCGCTGGGCTGTATGGAACTGGGTTCCGATGCGGAGATCGCCAATCGCGACAGCCACGCCCTGCATGCGGCCCGAAGAGACCGAACGGGTCGTCTTCTTCCGCAAGCTGTTACGCTGACCGCAGGCGTGCCGGGAATGGCGGCCTGCTAAGCGCGCTGCGTTAAATCTGACGCAAGCCGCGCGCTCTAGGGTTTTGGTGTCGCATCGTTTTTTGCGGAAAACCGGCTCCCACTTTTCCGCACGATGCTCCAGGATTACTGCCGCAGCCGCTCGATCGCCTGCGCCAGCGCGACATAGAGCTTGCCCATGTCGGACGACAGGATGGTGACGGCCAGCGCGCTGCCATCCCGCGCGGACAGGATGATCCGCAGCATGCCCTCGAAATCATGGATGTAACGGTTCACATGATCGCGGAACTCGGGATCATTGTCATAATGCTGGGCGATTTCACGCGCTTCGCCGGCGTCCAGCAGCTTCACCGCGCGCCGGGTGAACACGCCGCGATCGCCCTTCAGATAAGCGGCCCAGCTTGAATCCGTCACTTCGTTGGACAGGATCTTGGCGACGTCTATTGCCGTGCTGTTGAGCGATTCGATCAGCATGGCGGAGCGGCGGGCGAAATTGTCCCGATCCCGGTCCTCGGCGGCACGCTCGGCCTGCGCGATGCGTTCCTCGATGGTGCTGCTGGTGTCCGCGATGGTCAGCAACTGCCGCATCAGGCGGTCGGATGCCAGATGCGCGGCCTTCACCGCCCGTTCGGCCACGTCGGCGACTTCGGCGATCTGGGCGGTCACGCGATCGCCGATGGCCTTTTGCATCGCCTCCTCGCTGGCTTCGCCCAGGGCCTGGGCGGCTTCCGGAATGGCGCGGGCGAGCGCCTGCCGGGCGCGTTCGGCGGCCTGGTCGGCGGTGTCCTTCACCCGCAGCAGCGCGGTGATGAGCAGCGGCCCCGCGCTTTCGGTGAGGCGGACGGCGCCTTCATCGGCGGTTTTCAGCGCATCCTGCAGCGCTTCCACCTGATCGCGATTGGCGATGAGGCCATGTTCGGTGCTTTCCAGCCATTCGGTGAGCTTGCGGCTCTGGCCGCGCAGCAGCTCCTCCACTTCCAGCGTGCGGCTGAGGATCGCGTCGGAAATCGCTTCCAGCTTCTCGATCTCGGGCGCGGCGGCGGAGAGCAGGAGGCGGGTGTCATTAACCCGGCTGTCCAGCCGGTTGAAGGCCAGCGGATAGGTCTCATCCATCTCCCGCACGCCCGAATCGATGGCGAGCAGCAGCGTTTCGGACCGGGCGATCAGCCGCTCCGCCGCATCGTTGCCGCTGTTGAGCGCGCCGTCCATCCGCTCGGCTTCGCGGGTCAGGCGGCCGAGCGCATCGGCCAGCCGGTCGTTCCGGGCAATGCCGTCACGCTCGATATTGGCGAAGCGGGTTTCCAGCGCTGTGAATTTCTCCACCAGACCCGTATTGAGCCCTTCGGCGAGCCGGTCCTGATCTTCGATCATCGCCCGCAATTCGTGCAGGCGGCTTTCGATTTCGCCCAGATGGTCGACATAGCGCTCGACCGTCTGGCTGCCGATCTGGCTGACCGCGCTCTGCGACTGTTCGATCAGGGTCGTGAGGTCGGTCGCCTGGCGCGAGAGCCCTTCGCTGCTCTGGCTCATCGCCGCGCGGGCGCGTTCCAGCGCATTGTCGATGCGGCTGGCTGCAAGGTCCGCCATGCCCGTCACTTCGTCGGAGGCGCTGCGGGTCGCATCCTGCAGCTGGATCAGCTGGCCGGCAAGGCTCTTCGTGGCGGACAATGTGCGCGACCGCGCGTCGTCGGAGAGTTCCGCGATGCTGTGCAGCCGGGCTTCCAGCGCGTCGATTCGCTCGGACAGGGCGTGGCCGCCATCCATCAGCTGGGCGGACATGCTGGCGGCGCGATCCTCCAGCTTCGGCATCAGGTCCGCGATGCTGTTGAATTCGCGGGCCAATCCTGCCGCAGACCGCTCGGTCGCGCCGGACTTTTCCTGTATCTCGGCGGAATGGGTCGCCAGAATCCGGGCCGAAGCCTCCAGATTGGCGCTGGTCGCCGCGCCATAGCTTTCCAGCAGCGCCGCCTGTTCCTGCATGTCCTGCCGCGCGGCCGAGAGTTTCGTGGCGATGAGGCCGAGGCGGAATTCAAGCGCTTCGCTTTCGCTGCGCAGGAGCTGGGCCGTGCGGGCGAAGCGGCTGGCTTCGCTGGCGCTGTTGCGCAGCAGCAGGAGATAGATGGTGCCCAGCAGGACAAGCGGCACGCATATGCCGGCGATGAGCATCGGCAGGCTGTCTATGGGAGGCAGGGGTGCGCCGCGTCCGAGCCGCAGCCAGAGGTTGAAACCCAGCCAAACAACGCCCGTCGCCACCAGCAGGGCGCGCGTCACCGCCGGCCAGCGTGCGACCGGTGCTTCGCCCTCGTCCCATTCAGGCAGCTGCAATTCCGACAATGATTCCTGCGGTCGATAGGCGTCGCCCAGCACAAGTTCGTCCTGCATGGTCACTGCCTGATCGGCCAATGGATCGGTGTCGCGCCTGAAGCCGACAATATTGTTCCCCCCGCTCATGCCCCAAGCTGTATCATGTTTTTGAAAGGCTGAAATATCCTTTTGCAACGAAACCTTAACCGATCGCGACATAGCGTGCCGTATGTCCTATGATCCGGGAGGTTTGGACGCGGCGCTGGCCGCGGCGGTGGGTGACGATGCTGCCCTTGTCGCGGATTTGCGCCTTGCGTTCCTGGAAAGCGCCGAACGGCAGGTCGATCTGCTCCAGCGGGCGCGTTGCGACGCCAACTGGCAGCTGGCGGCATGGCGGCTGAAGGGGCTGGCGGCAAGCTTCGGCATGTCGGGCCTGATGCTGCTGGCGGACGAGGCCGCCACCGCGGCGCCGGGCGATCCGCGTGTCGTGCGACGGCTCCAGGCCGCCCTTGCGGGATTTTCGCAGGGCTGATCGGCACGCGCGCCGCCATCTTGTCATGGCGCCGGGAAAAGCATCTCTTGCCAGCATGACGCGGTATTGCGATGAAGGCGCCGGTCAAAGAAAGCCGGGTCCACAACAACAATGCCATTTACGGCTATATTGAACGCCAGCCGCGCCGCCGGCGGGTCCAGCGGACTTCTGCGCGGGCAGTTGCATTTTGCCGGCCAGAGCCTGGTCGAATATCAGGCGCGTCAGGCCGCTGCCGCCGGTGCGGATACGGTGATGATCGTGGTGTCCGCCGTGACCCAGCCGATTTCGCGCGCCGTCGACAATCTGACGGCCGACGGCATCGCGGTGATGCTGATTCGGGACATGGTCAGCATCGTCCGAAGCGCGCCGCGCGACCGTGACCTGCTGCTCGTCGCCGATGGCGTGATCGTGCCCCAGCATCATTTCGAGGCGATGGCGCGGGAAACGGGCAACTGGCTGCTGGTGGCCAGGGATAGCCGGGCCAGCGAGCGCTTCGAGCGGATCGACGCGGCGCGGCGCTGGGCGGGCCTTGCGCGGATGACGCCCGACCTGCTCTTTTCCACGCTGGATATGATCGGCGACTGGGATCTGGAACTGACGCTGGTGCGCGCCGCCGTGCAGGCCGGGGCGCAATGTCGCGAAGTGCGCGACGACGATGTGCTGGAAGGGCGGATCGCGCTGATCGAAACCCAGCAGGAGGCCGACATCGCCGGCGCCGCGCTGCTTTCCACGCCTTCGCACCGGCCGGATATGACCGGGATCGTCGATGGCATCGTGATCGCGCCGGTGGCATCCTGGCTGTCCGGACTGATGCTGCGTGGGCAGGTGCCCGCGCTGCAGGTGCAGATCGGCGCGGCGACAATGGCGGCGATCGGCATTCTCGCCGCGCTCCTGTCATGGACGGTGATCGCCATTCCCGTGCTGCTCTTCGCGACCCTGTTCGCCCATAGCGGCGACCGGCTGATCCGGCTGGCGCGCCGCGACGGGCAGGACAGGGCGGCGATGTTGGCCGCGCCCGTGCTGGTGCTGGCGGGCATCGCCATGATCGGCCGGGCGATCGGGCGCGATGCGGAGGGGCTCTACCTGGCTCTGCTGCTGGGCGTCATTGCGATGGCGGGGTGGAAAGGGCGACTGCTCGCGGTGCCGCGCTGGGCGATATTCTCGCCCACGGCCGCCCTCCTCATCCTGTTTGCGGGCATTGTCATTGGCCAGGGGGCGTTTTCCCTGATGGTCGCCAACATCTATGCGATTGCGACCCTGGGCTTTGCGCTGGGCGGGGTTCAGCCGCGAAAACCCGACGGAAACGGAACATCACGGTTTAGCTGAAATTAACCGCATGCCCCTATCACCGGGAGCATGGCGGAACTGTCGTTCAGCAATGATGCGGGCATTCCCGACGGCCTGTGGTCGCCGGTCGCGCGGCCGTGCGGGCCGGTGGGTGCGGCCACCCGGCATATGCTTGACCTTGCCCGCTTTTTCCCGGTCGATGGGTTGCATTGGTCCGACATGCTGGTCAGCGAAACCCGCAGGCATCTGGCGGGATGTACCAATGCGGTAGAAACCGCGCTGGTCATGGACCTGGATGCCGCCATCGCCGGCGCGCTGCCGGGGGGTGGCGATCGAATCGCCTGGTCCACGCTTCAAACCCGCCCGCAAGTGATCGGCGCGTCGCTGCTCTCCCACATGCGCCTTCGCGCGGGGGTGGGATTGCTGATGCGCGGCGCATTGGAGGCGCGGGGCGAGGCGGTGGCGCCCGCCGGCGAGGATAGTGGCTGGCTGATCGACGATGCGGACGCCGTGGTCGCGCAGGCGGCCGTCGCGCTTGCGCTTGCGGAGGGGCGATGGTCGGTGATTGGCGGCGAAGACATGCCGATGCGTCCCGACCTGCCCGCCGAATATTTTGCCGAACTGGTGTGGATGGTGGCGGCGGTGCTGGGCACAGCGCTTGCCCGCGCCGGTGTGCTCGACCGGGAAAGGGCGATGGAGGCGGTCGATGCCGCCGCCCTGCGCCTGCTTGCCCGGCATGATGAACAGGCGGGCGCGCTCGCCCATGCCGTCGCTCTGGCGCGGCTGTTGCGCGATCGCCCGGACCATGCCGAACATCTGGGCCGTGCGCTGGCGCAGGGCCGCATCCTGCTGTTCGCCGCGCTCGCGGCCGATCGCGCGCGGATCAGGATGGAGGCCGTGCTGGATGCGCTGATCCAGCAGCCGCTCGCCGTGCTGGCCGGGCTGTGCCATGTCCTGGGCGGATCATCCACGGATTTTCGCCACCTGCTGCTGCGGCTGATGCCGGTGCGCGGACTGGATGACAGCGCGCTGGTGATCGCCGGTGCCCGGTTCGAGGCGCTGACGGCCGACGAGGCGAAGGCGGCGATCGTCCCGCTGCGCCGGCCGGAGGCGCTGCGGGGCCCCCTGGCCATGCTGGGCGAGGACGAGGAGCGTTGAGCGCGACCACGCTGGATGATGCGCGCATCGTGCGTGCGGCGCTGGACCGTGACGGGATCGTCCGATCGGCCGACCCGCCGTTGCTCGCGCTGCAGATGCAGGCGGGCGGCGGGCTGGACATGCCGCTGCTGGTGCCGCAGCTTGCCGCTTTGGCGCGGCTGGCCGGGCGTCTCAACGTCCTGATATCGCGGCCGGCCGTGGCGGGCGGGGCCCATGCGGACATCGACATGTGGGTGCATGTGCGGCCGCATGAGGCGGGCATCGAGCTTTCGATCACCGACTGGCGGGAACGGCCGGTTGCGCGGCCGTCCGGCGAGTCGATGACGCTGGAGGCGGCGACGCTGGCCGATGGCGGATGGACATGGCGGGTGGATACGCGGATGCGGTTCATCTCCGCCGATGCGCAGGATCGCCTGGACATGCCCCTGCCGGCGGCGGGCATGCCGTTGACCGGCTGGTTCCAGCTCTTGCCCGATGCCGGAGGCGTTACCGGCCTGTTGCAGGCCCTGGCCGAGCGGCGGGCTTTTTCCGGCCAGCGGGCCTTGCTCCTGGCGCCGTCCCAGGCGCTATATCGGCTGGATGGCGCGCCGATGTTCGACATGACCGGCCGGTTGATCGGCTATCGCGGCGTGGCCGTGCCCGAGCCGGTCGATGAAGCGATGTCTTCGTTCGTGCGCGAACAGGACATCATGCCACCGTCGGCGTCCTCGTTGTTCGGACGCCGGCTCGACCGTGCGCTCAAGCAGCCGCTGGGCCGGATCATCGCCAATGCCGAGACGATCAGCGGTCAGCTGGAAGGGCCGCTGCGGCAGGATTATGCCGCTTATGCCGCCGACATCGCGGCTGCCGGGCGGCATCTGCTGGAACTGGTCGACGATCTCGCCGACCTGCAGGCTGTCGAGCGGGCGGATTTCACGACGATCGAGGAGGATGTCGATCTGGCCGACGTGGCCCGCCGCGCGGCGGGTCTGCTGGGCATGCGGGCAAGGGAGCGGCGGATCGAGATCGTGCCGCCCCAGCCCTCCGAAGCGCTGGTCGTGCGTGCCGAATTTCGTCGCGTGCTGCAGATTCTCGTCAACCTGATCGGCAATGCCGTCCGCTATTCCCCCGAAGGATCGAGCATCTGGATAAGGGTGGATATGGAGGACGGCACGGGGCGCGTCGTGGTGGCCGATCAGGGGCGAGGCATCGCCGCCGAGGATCAGGACCGCATTTTCGACAAGTTCGAGCGGCTGGGGCGGGACGAAGCCGGTGGCAGTGGCCTTGGCCTTTATATTTCGCGGCGGCTGGCGCGGGCGATGCGCGGGGACATCGGCGTGGAGAGCGCGCCGGGCCAGGGCGCGCGTTTCACGCTTTCGCTGCCCATTGCATCATCCTGACACCTTGAGGCAAAAAAACGGGCGGCAAAGAAAAACGGCGCCCCCCTCGGGAGCGCCGTCTTTGCTTTTTCATGGCTGTCGCAGCGCGCGATCAGCGCTTGTCGACGGATACATAGTCCCGCATGCCATAGCCGGTGTAGAGCTGGCGCGGGCGGCCGATCTTCTGCGCGGGATCGGAGATCATTTCGTTCCACTGCGCCACCCAGCCGACAGTGCGGGCAAGGGCGAAGAGCACAGTGAACATCTCGGTCGGGAAGCCGATGGCCGAAAGGATGACACCCGAATAGAAGTCCACATTCGGATAGAGCTTCTTCTCGACGAAATAGGGATCGCTGAGCGCGATCTGTTCCAGTTCGCGGGCCACTTCCAGCACCGGATCGTCAATGCCCAGCTTGTCGAGCACTTCGGACGCGGCCTTCGAAAGCACCTTCGCGCGCGGGTCGAAATTCTTGTACACGCGATGGCCGAAACCCATCAGGCGGAACGGATCGTCCTTGTTCTTCGCGCGGGCGATATATTCGGGGATGCGATCCTTCGTGCCGATCTCCCGCAGCATGTTGAGCGCCGCTTCGTTCGCGCCGCCATGGGCGGGCCCCCACAGGCAGGCGATGCCGGCCGCGATGCAGGCGAACGGGTTGGCGCCCGACGAACCGGCAAGGCGCACGGTCGATGTCGATGCGTTCTGCTCATGGTCGGCATGGAGGATGAAGATCTTGTCCATCGCCGATTCGATCACCGGATCGACCTCATATTCCTCGGCAGGCACGCCGAAGGTCATGCGCAGGAAGTTGCCCGTGTAGGACAGGTCGTTGCGCGGATAGAGGAAGGGCTGGCCGACCGAATATTTATACGCCATCGCCGCGATCGTCGGCATCTTCGCGATCAGCCGGTGGCTGGCGATCTTGCGCTGCTCGGGATCGTTGATGTCGGTCGAGTCGTGGTAGAAGGACGAGAGCGCGCCGACCACGCCGCACATGATGGCCATCGGGTGCGCATCCCGGCGGAAGCCACGGTAGAAGGTCGACAGCTGCTCATGCACCATGGTGTGGCGCGAGATGGTGTAGCTGAAGTCCTCCAGGTCCTTCTTCGAAGGCAGCTCGCCGTTCAGAAGCAGGTAGGAGACTTCCATGAAGCTGGACTGTTCGGCCAGCTGATCGATGGGATAGCCGCGATGCAGCAGCACGCCCTGATCGCCGTCGATATAGGTGATGGCGGAGTCGCAGCTCGCGGTGGACGTAAAGCCGGGATCATAGGTGAACATGCCGGTTTCGGCATAGAGCTTGCGGATATCGATGACCTGCGGGCCAACCGTACCGTCCAGAATACCGTACTGGCTGCTGCCATCGGCGATGGTCAGCGAGGCTTTGTTATCCGCCATATTGTTCTCCTTTAAGCGCTCGGCCCTGCACGCCGGGCGTCCGACAGTCGTAATAAAGTTTCGTCTTTTCCGAGAAGGAAGAGGACATCGAAAATTCCCGGCGAGGTGGTACGCCCCGTCAATGCTGCACGAAGGGGCTGTGCTACCTTGCCAAGACCCAGTCCGGCATCCTCTGCTATCCTGCGTATTTTTTCTTCGATGCTTTCAGGCGTCCAGGTCTGGATGCCGGAGAGCGCGTCGATGGTTGTGCCGAGCAGGAGCTGCGCGTCCGCATCTAGCAGAGCCAGGGCCTTCTCGTCAAAATCAAGAGGACGATTCTTGAACAGGAAAAGCGCGCCGTCGGCCAACTCGTTGAGTGTCTTGGCGCGGGGCTTGAGCGAGGGCATGGCGGCGGCCAGCAGCGCGGTGTCCGCATCCGTCATGTCGCGCCCGATCAGGGCCGAAATGCGCGGTGCGACAAGGGCGGCAAGCCGGTCGTCCGATGCTTCGCGGATATAATGGGCGTTGAGGCTTTCCAGCTTCTTAAGGTCGAAGCGGGAAGGCGAACGGCCGACGCCGGCCAGGTCGAACAGCTCGACTGCGCGCGCGCGCGGGATGATCTCTTCGTCGCCATGGCCCCAGCCAAGGCGGAGCAGGTAATTGTCGACCGCTTCGGGCAGCATCCCCATTTCGTCGCGATAGGCGTCCACGCCCAGCGCGCCATGGCGCTTGGAGAGCTTGGCGCCATCGGCCCCGTGGATCAGCGGGATATGGGCATAGATCGGCTCGCGCCAGCCCATGGCGCGGATGATGCAAAGCTGGCGGAAGGCGTTGTTCAGATGATCGTCGCCACGGATGACATGGGTGACGCCCATGTCATTGTCGTCCACCACCACGGCCAGCATATAGGTGGGCGTGCCGTCGGAACGCAGCAGGATCATGTCGTCCAGCTCGGCATTCTGCACGACGACGCGGCCCTGCACGGCATCCTCGATCACTGTTTCGCCCGCGCGCGGGGCCTTCAGGCGCAGCACATAGGGCGCGCCCTCGGGGGCTTCGGTGTGGTCGCGGTCGCGCCAGCGGCCGTCATAGCGCATGGGCTGCCTGGCCGCGCGCTGCTGCTCGCGCAATTCGGCGAGTTCCTCCGGCGTGGCGTAGCAGCGATAGGCGTCGCCCTGCGCCAGCATCTGGTGCGCGACCTCGGCATGGCGCGCGGCGCGGGCGAACTGGAACACGGGTTCCTCGTCTCCCGACAGGCCCAGCCAGTTCAGGCCGTCGAAAATGGCGGCGATCGCTTCTTCGGTCGAGCGGGCGCGATCGGTGTCTTCGATGCGCAGCAGGAACTTGCCGCCATGGTGGCGCGCGAACAGCCAGTTGAACAGCGCGGTGCGGGCGCCGCCGATATGCAGGAATCCGGTTGGAGAAGGGGCGAAGCGCGTTACAACGGGGCTGTTGTCTGCGGTTGCGCTCACAATCGGATTCCTTGACATTCCTGCGGTGCGAGTCTTGCTCGCTCCTGTAAAACGGTCGCCCCCCTAGCATGGCTTTTCGGCCACGACAAACCTCTGCTGATATTGCCGCGACGAAGGTCGTAACGCGCCCCTTCGGGAGCGGGGGCGTGGCCGCGGATATCGGGCGATGGCGCGCCCTTGCGCGGCGCATTGCCGATGCGATCGAGGGATGGCTGGAAGGGGAGCGGGAGCAGGTCGCGCTCTGGGTGCCGGTGACGATGGGCATGGGCATCGCCGCCTGGTTTGTCCTGCCGGATCGCTGGGGCTGGGCGGGCTGGATCATGGTGTGCGCAATGGTTGCCGCGCTGGGCCTGTTGCTGCCGCAGGGCGGTCGGTTGCGGCATATCTGCGTGCGTGCCGGATTGCTCGCCGGCCTTGGCTGCCTGCTGGTCTGGGGCAAGGCGATATGGGTGGGCGAGCCGCCCCTTGCGCGCGCGATGTTCACCGAGGTGCGCGGGGAGGTGATCGGCGTCGCGCCGGTGCCGGCACAGGGCATGGCGCGCCTGATCCTGGCCCCGCGCGATCGTCCCGATCTGCCGCGGCGCATCCGGCTGAACCTGATGGACAACGATGCGCCGGCCGATATTGGCGCGGGGGCGGTGATACGGGTGCGGGCGCGGCTGATGCCGCCTGCGCCTCCGGCGGTGCCGGGCGCCTATGATTTTGCGGCGCGCGCCTATTTCATGGGGATCGGGGCGACGGGGCGGGCGGTGCCGCCGGTGCTGGTGGAGCGCCCGGCGGCCTCCACCGTCGCGCCGGTCAGGCAGCGCCTGTCCGAGCATATCCGCACCCGGCTGTCGGGTGGCGAGGGGGGCATCGCCACTGCGCTGGCCACGGGCGATCAGGGCGCGATCAGCGAGGCGGATGCCGATGCCATGCGGCGCAGCGGCCTGGCGCATCTGCTGTCGATCAGCGGCCTGCATGTGACGGCGCTGGTCGGCGCGGCGATCTTCATCGTCTTCCGGCTGCTGGCGCTGCCGCCGCGACTGGCGTTGCATGCGCCGCTGATGCTGATCTCGGCGGGGGCGGGCGCGCTGGCGGGCATCGGCTATACGCTGTTGACGGGCGCGGAGGTGCCCACGGTGCGATCATGCGTGGCCGCGCTGCTGGTGCTCGGGGCGCTGGCATTGGGGCGGGAGGCGATCACGCTGCGGCTTGTCGCGGCGGGTGCCATATTCGTCCTGATCTTCTGGCCCGATGCGCTTGTCGGCCCCAGCTTCCAGATGAGCTTTGCGGCCGTGACCGCCATCATTGCCTTGTCCGAAATGCGCTGGTTCCGCGCGCTGACGATGGCGCGTGACGAAGGCTGGATACGCAAGTTCGGGCGGAATATCCTTGGCCTGCTGCTGACGGGCGCGGCCGTGGAACTGGTGCTGGCGCCGATCGCGCTGTTCCATTTTCACAGGGCGGGCATGCTGGGGTCGCTGGCCAATCTTGTCGCCATTCCGCTCACCACCTTCGTCGTCATGCCGTTCGAGGCGATAGCCCTGCTGCTGGATGTGGCGGGGCTGGGCGCGCCGGCATGGTGGATCGTGGGCAAGGCGTTGTCGCTGTTGCTGGCCATCGCCCATATGGTCGCCGCCTTGCCGGGGGCGGTCGCGCTGGCGGCGCCTTTTCCCGGCTGGGTTTTCGCCGTGACGATGGCGGGGCTGCTCTGGTGCCTGCTCTGGCGCGGCCGGCTGCGATGGCTTGGGTTGGCGCCGGCCTTGATGGGCGCGCTGCTGATGGCATTCGCCCCGGCGCCCGATATCCTGGTGACAGGCGACGGCCGCCATCTTGCGATCCGCACGCCGGGCGGCATGGCGACGCTGCGCGACCGGGCGGGCGACTATGTCCGCGATACGCTGAGCGAAGCGGCGGGGGAGGAAGGGGAAATGCAGGCGCTCGCCACGCTCGACCGGGCGCGTTGCAACCCGGACCTGTGCGCCGTGACGGTGAAGGACGGCGCGGGGCGGGGCTGGCGCCTGCTCGCCACGCGCAGCGCGACCCATGTCGATGCCGGCGCGCTGATCCGCGCCTGTGCCATGGCGGACATCGTCGTCAGCGATCGCGGGCTTCCGCGCGCCTGCCGCCCCGGCTGGCTGAAGCTGGACCGCTGGGCGCTGTCACGCAGCGGCGGCGTGGCGCTGTTCCTGCGTCAGGGCAGGGTGAGCACCGTCAGGCAGCAGGGCGACGCGCACCCATGGATCGCGCGGCCTTTCTATCGTAAGCGCGCCAGATCGCCCGGGAACATCCCGTCTTCGGGGCCCGTCTCCACAACTGTCGCGCCCGGGCATTGAAACGGTTCAGGAAAGGCGAACCCTCGCCGGCACCGGGCACCGGTGAGCGGCCCATATCCGCTCAGGAACAACCGCCCTTCAACTCGGATGGAGCCGTCGTCGCAGACGACCGCAGGGCAAAAGGGTGATTTTCGAGCACCGGCGCACAGAGCTTGAAACGAGGCCCATGCCTCGTTTCAACGCTTTGCAGGCCCGCACTGGGGCAATGTCGATATCGGTTCCAGAGCCGCGCTGCGTTACATCTGACGCAGGGCGCGTGCGCTCAGTCTTGTTGTCGCATCGCCTTTTGCGCAAAACCGGTTCCCACTTTTGCCCATGATCCCCTAGTTATAGCGGCGCAGCAATCCCGCTAGCTTGCCCTGGATGCGGACCTGACGGGCGTCGTAAATCTGCGGCTCATAAGCGCCATTGGCCGGATCGAGCCGGACCTGCTGCCCCTGGCGGCGGAAATATTTGAGCGTCGCTTCGCTGTCGTCGATCAGTGCGACGACGATCTGCCCGTCGCGCGCCACATCCGTCCGCTGGATCAGCGCGAAGTCGCCGTCCAGGATGCCGGCCTCCATCATGGAATCGCCGGAGACTTCCAGCGCATAATGGTCGCCCGCGCCCAGCAGCGCGGCGGGGACGGAGAGCATGTTCTGCCCCTCCATCGCCTCGATCGGCATGCCCGCGGCGATCCGGCCATGCAGGGGGATTTCGACCACATCGTTGGCGGCCATCGGAATGCGCGGCGCGGCAGGCGCGATGGACGGAATGGCAGGCGCCTTGTGCGCGCGATCCAGCGCGTCCGGAAGCTTGACCACCTCCAGCGCGCGCGCGCGGTTGGGCAGGCGCCGGATGAAGCCGCGTTCCTCCAGCGCGCTGATCAGGCGATGAATGCCCGATTTGGAGCGAAGATCGAGCGCCTCCTTCATCTCTTCGAACGAAGGCGACACGCCGTCTTCCTCCAGCCGGCGGTGGATGAAACTGAGCAGTTCCTGTTGCTTGGCCGTGAGCATGTTTATCACCAT
This sequence comes from Sphingobium aquiterrae, assembly GCF_037154135.1. NCBI lineage: Bacteria > Pseudomonadati > Pseudomonadota > Alphaproteobacteria > Sphingomonadales > Sphingobiaceae > Sphingobium > Sphingobium aquiterrae. Next base: position 137,366 of record NZ_JBANFL010000005.1, on the reverse strand, counting down.
CATTGGAACGGATGGGGAACACTTAGGAAACACAAGGGGGCAAGTCAAGCGTTCAGCGGTTCGTCGCTTTTGGGGGAACGAAGCGACCCGCTTCCGGTTTTTCCACCGTCCCCGCAAGAGAGGACAGATGAGGAGAGTGACATGGCGAACCAGCAGAAACAGAATCCGGGCAAGGAGCAGCGCCGGGGCCAGCAGGGCAGCGCCGATCGCAATCGCCAGCAGGAACAGGAAGGCAAGCAGGGCCAGATGGGCGACGAGCGTCGGCAGGACAAGGCGCCCGGCCGCGGCCAGCAGCATTGAAGCGCCTTCGCACAAGGGAAAGGGGTCGCCTTCGCGGCCCCTTTTCTTGTGGTCGCATCAGCGGATGGGGATGATCGTCACCGGCTCTCCGGCGGGGGCCGGCCACCCGTTGGCCGGGCGCAGGATCAGGCAATCGGCCATCGCCAGCATCCGCGTCGCCGCGCTGTCCTGCACCGGCAGCGGCCATACCCGGTCGCCGTCGCTGCGGCCGCGCACATAATCGTCGCGCACCGTCACCGGCGGCATGTCTTCGCCCAATCGAGCCGTGCGCGACAAGGGCAGCGGCTGCGCGCAGCCCGACAGATGGCGGAGCAGCGGCATCAGGAACAAGGTGCCCGTGACGAAGGCGGAAACCGGATTGCCCGGCAGGCCCAGGAAGATGCAGGGACCATTTGTGCCGGCGATCAGCGGCTTGCCCGGCCGCATCGCGATCCGCCAGAAATCCAGCGTGCCGCCGGCCGCTTCGAAGGCGGGGCGAACAAGGTCGTGATCGCCAACCGACGCGCCGCCCGTGGTCACGACGACATCGGCGCGGCTTGCGGCGGCAAAGGCGGCGGTCAGCGCCGGCAGATCGTCGCGCACGATGCCCAGATCCTCGACATCGCACGGGAGCGCGGCGAGCATGGCGCGCAGCATCACGGCATTGGAAGAGGGCAGCTTGCCCGCCGGCACGGGCGCGCCGGGTGGCACCAGCTCGTCGCCTGTGGATATCAGCGCGACACGGGGCCGCCGCCGCACGGGCAATGTGCCATGGCCCGCCAGCACGGCCAGCGAGAGCGTGGCGGGGGTGAGCGCATCGCCGGCGGCGAGCAGGGGCTGCCCTTCGCGAAAATCGGACCCTTTGGGGCGGACATGCTTGCCGGCCGTCGCCGGTCCTTCGCCGGTCAGTGTCACGACATCGCCGGCGCGGGCGACATCTTCCTGCACGACGATGCAATCGCCACCCGGCGGCAGCGGCGCGCCGGTGAAGATGCGCACCGCTTCGCCAGCACCGATGGGGGGAGGCAGGGCGCCGCCCGCGGCGCTCTGGCCGATCATGCGCCATGGCCCCGGCAAGTCGGCCGCGCGCACCGCATAGCCGTCCATCGCCGAAAGATCGGCCCAGGGCTGGTCCCGGCGGGCAAGGACATCCTGCGACAGCCAGCGGCCGATGCAGTCGCCGAGCGGCATCTCTTCGGCGGGCAGCGGCGCGGCCAGCGAAAGGAGGCGGGCCTGCGCCTGCGCGACCGGCATCAGGCCCATGGCATGGCCGTCCCGTCCATCATGCCGGCGCGCGCCAGTCGCCGGATTTTCCGCCCGACTTCGCGATCAGGCGCACGCCGCCGATCACCATGGCCTTGTCCAATGCCTTGGCCATGTCGTAAATGGTGAGCAGCGCGACGGACACGGCCGTCATCGCCTCCATCTCCACGCCGGTCTGCGCGGCCGTGCGGGCAGTCGCGCAAACAGCGACGCCCGTGCCGTCCAGCGTGAAGTCCACGGTGACGCCGCTCAGCGGCAGGGGATGGCACAGCGGGATCAGGGTCGCGGTCTGCTTGGCCGCCATGATACCGGCCACTCGCGCGACGGCCAGCACATCGCCTTTCTGCACAAGTCCCTGGGCGATGGCGCTGGTGGCCTCGGCGCTCATCTCGATGCGGCCGGTGGCGGTCGCTTCCCGCACCGTGGTCGCCTTGGCCGACACATCGACCATGCGGGCCGCCCCGTCCGCGTCGAGATGGGTGAGTTTACTCATGCGCCGGTCAGCAACAGTCGGGTCGCGGCCTCCACATCGGGTTGCCGCATCAGCGCCTCGCCCACCAGGAAGCAGCGCACGCCATGCCGGGCCATCGCATCCAGATCGGCATGGGAGCCAAGGCCGCTTTCGGCGACGAAGGTGCAGCCCTGCGGCGCATGGCCGACCAGTTCGTAGGTGCGGGCGAAATCGACCGTGAAGTCGCGCAGGTCGCGGTTGTTGACGCCGATCAGGCGCGAGCGCAGCTTGAGCGCGCGTTCCAGTTCCTGCGCATCATGCACCTCGACCAGGACATCCATGCCGAGGCCGAGCGCGGCATCCTCGATTTCGGCCATCTGCCCGTCGTCCAGCGCGGCGACGATGATGAGGATGGCGTCGGCGCCGATGGCCCGCGATTCCAGCACCTGCCAGGGATCGACCATGAAATCCTTGCGCAGTACCGGCAGGGCGCAGGCGGAACGCGCCGCCATCAGATAATCGTCATGCCCCTGGAAATAGGGCATGTCGGTCAGCACCGATAGGCAGGCCGCGCCCGCCGCCTGATAGGCAACGGCATGGGCCGGCGGATCGAAGTCCGGGCGGATCAATCCTTTGGAAGGGCTTGCCTTCTTGATCTCCGCGATCAGGCCGTAGCCCGAGCGCGCGGCCGCATCCAGCGCCATGCGGAAGCCGCGGGGCATGCTCTGTTCGGATGCGCGGGCATGGAGGGACGCGACGGTGGTCGCGGCCTTGCGGCGCACCACGTCCTCGCGCTTGAAGGCACAGATTTCGGTCAGCTTGTTGGTCATTGATAGGCAATCCAGCAATTGAGCAGCGCGTTGGCAAGGCCCTTGTCGATGGCTTCGGCGGCATCCTCCGCGCCTTCACGCAGATCGTGCGCGGCCCCGGCGACGACAAGGGCGGCGGCGGCATTGAAAATCACCGCATCCCGATAGGCGCCCGGTTCGCCGAGCAGCAGCGCGCGCAGAGCCGCGGCATTATGCGCGGGGTCGCCGCCGCGAATGGCGTCCAGCGGGTGGGTCGGCAGGCCCGCATCGACGGCGGACCAGCGACGCATCGCCACGATGCCGTCGGCGGTCACGTCCGCAATGTCATTGCCGCCCGCGAGCGACAGTTCGTCCAGCCCCTCGTCCCCCGAAACGACCATCGCCCGGTCGACGCCCAGTTCGCACAATGCCTCCGCGTAAATGGGCACATAGGCCGGGCGGGCGATGCCGATCAGTTGCCGGCGGACCCCGGCGGGATTGGCGAGCGGCCCCATCAGGTTGAAGATGGTGCGACGGCCGATCGCCCTGCGGATGGGGCCGAGCCGTTTCAGCGCCGGATGGTGATCCTGCGCGAAGAGGAAGCAGATGCCGATATCGGCAAGGCTGCGCTCGGCGCGCGCCGCCGCCTTTGTGAGGTCGAGGCCCAGCGCCTCCAGCGTATCGGCCGCGCCCGCCCTGGACGATGCCGCGCGGTTGCCATGCTTGGCGACCGGCACGTCGCAGGCGGCAACCACCAGGCTGACGGCGGTGGACACGTTCAGCGTATGGTGCCCGTCGCCGCCGGTGCCGCAAACGTCGATGGCGCCGGGCGGGGCGGCAATGGCGATCATCCGCGCGCGCATGGCCCGCGCGGCGGCGGCGATCTCCGTCGCGGTCTCCCCACGCTCGCTCATGGCGATCAGGAAGGCGGCGATCTCCTCATCGGACGGGGTGCCGTCGAGCAATGCCGCAAAGGCTGCCGCGGCTTCGTCCGCATCGAGCGGTCGGGACGGGTCGGGAAGAAGAGCCATGGCGCGGCCTTAGCCACAGCAGGCCGCCCGAGTCGAGGGGGGAAGGCGAGTTGAGAGGCAGGGCGGTTATCGGTCGCCCCTATCGCCCGCTCACGTCAGGCGCGTTCGCGCACCTTCATGCCGGCCAGCGTCATGAAATTGGCCAGCATCTCATGCCCATGTTCGGTGGCGATGCTTTCCGGGTGGAACTGTACCGAATGGATCGGCAGGGTCGCATGGCGGAAGGCCATGACCGATCCGTCGTCGCTGGTCGCGTTGACGATCAGGCAGTCCGGAATATCCTCCACGATCAGCGAATGATAGCGCGTCGCGATGAAGGGGGAGGGGATGCCCCTGAACAGGCCGGTGCCGTCATGGCGGACGGGGGATGTCTTGCCGTGCATCAGCCCGCCGCGCACCACCTTGCCACCGAAATGCTGGCCGATCGCCTGATGGCCCAGGCACACGCCCAGCAACGGCTTGCCCGCCTCGGCGCAGGCGGCGACCAGATCCAGGCTGATCCCCGCTTCATTGGGGGTGCAGGGGCCGGGGGAGAGCAGGAATGCCTGCGCGCCCGAAGACATGGCCTGTCCCGCCGACATGGCGTCGTTGCGGACCACCTCGACCTCTGCCCCCAGTTCCATCAGATAATGGACGAGGTTCCAGGTGAAGCTGTCATAATTGTCGATGACGAGGATCATGACGCTTCTCCTATTGCGCCCGCGTGCCGATGGCCAGTGGATATTGCGGCTGGAGGGGCCTGTCGGATATCAAAAAGTCGGGCATCAAAAAGGGGAGCCGGAAGACCGGCTCCCCCAAAGCGTATCGCTGGCCCAGGGAAGGGTGGGGCCAGCGCCTTCTCGTTACGCCGCGTCGCGATTGGCGATGCCGAGGTCGAGAAGCTGACCGCCGTTGATGGCGATCTTCTTGGGCCTCATCGCCTCGGGCACTTCGCGCACCAGTTCGATGATCAGCAGGCCGTCGGAAAGATCGGCCTTTTCCACCCGCACGAAATCGGCAAGCTCGAATCGCCGCTCGAAGCTGCGGTTGGCGATGCCGACATGCAGGAACTTGCTGCGATCGGCGCCGTTCTGCTCTTCCTTGCGGCCAGTCACCTGCAGCAAATTCTGCTGGGCGGTGATCTCCAGCTCGTCGGAACGGAAGCCGGCCACGGCCAGGGTCACGCGATAGCGATCCTCGGACAGGCGCTCGATATTGAAGGGGGGGTAATTGTCACCCTGTGCCGCGCGCGCATTGCTCTCGATCAGGTCGAACAGACGGTCGAAGCCGACGGTCGAGCGGCGATAGGGGGTAAGGTCGAAACCACGCATGTCATAATCTCCATGACGAAGCAGAATGATGTACCGGACCCTGTGAGGCGCCCGATATGCACTTGTTATCCAACCCCAAGATGGCAGCTGGATGACGTCGATATGGTTGGGCTTTTTCGCCTTTCAAGAGGGGCGATGACGGGCGCGCGCATCCGGCGCCGTCATGTGCCAGTGACGACATGTGCCAGAGCAGTCAGGTGCCAAGGCAGTCATGCGATTGTCATGCAGTGTGACTAGGGCCGAGCGGCATTCAGCGCATGCGGGCCCGGTCGTGCTGCATGGCGAGATCGGCCCTGGCTGGAAACATAAGCGCCCGGACCGTTGCCGATCCGGGCGCCGATGGACGATTGCTCGTCTCCCCCTCGGTACCGCGTCGACCAACCCCTAGCCCCCATGCTCGGGATCGGGACTGCGGTGTCCCTGAACCACGGCCGTTTTTGCCTGTGTTCCGGTGATATTGCTATGGCGACACGGGCGGGCTGTCACTGCCAAAGTGAGCAATCGATTCATTTTGAATACATGCTGTGCCAATTAGGCAACAGCGCCGCACAGCTTGCCTGAACCGGGCACCCCGCCTAGGACCGCCAGGCATTTTCCGGAGGTTACACGAGCCTGTATGATTCTTTCGCGCTACGAGCGGATGATTTCAAAACGCTACCTCCTGCCGGGGAAAGGCGAGGGCTTCATCTTCCTGGTTGCCGGCATCAGCCTGGTGGCGGTGATGCTGGGCGTGGCCGCGCTCATCATCGTCATGAGCGTGATGAACGGCTTTCGCGCCGAACTTTTCGAAAAGATCGTGGGGCTTAACGGCCATGCCGTGGTGCAGGGCTATGGCGGGCGATTGCCGGACTGGCAGTCGATCCTGCGGGAAGCCAAGGCGACTCCGGGCGTCACCAGCGCGACCCCGCTGATCGAGCAGCCGCTGCTCGGCAATTATGACGGGCGGGTCGAGGCGGTGCTGGTGCGCGGCATGACCGTCGACGACATTCGCGACAACCCGACGATCAGGGAGAAGCTGGTCGCCGGCAGCCTCGATTCGCTGACGGCGGGGAGCGGCAAGGTCGCCATCGGCGTGCGGCTGGCCGAAAATCTGGGCGTGTCGGTGGGCCAGCGGATCAGCATCATCAACCCGGCGGGGCGCGCGACGCCCTTCGGCACGGTGCCGCGGGAGATCAGCTATGAGGTGGGCGCGATCTTCGAGGTCGGCGTCTATGATTATGACAAGGCCTTCGTCATCATGCCGATGCAGGATGCGCAGACCCTGCTGCTGCTGGGCGATGTCGTCGGCATGATCGAGGTCGAGACGACCAATGCCGACCAGGTCCAGTCCATTCTCGCGCCGCTGGCCAAGAAGGTGGAGGGCCGCGCGGTTGTCACCGACTGGCGGCAGATGAACGCATCCCTGTTCGAGGCGCTGGCGGTCGAGCGGGTGGCGATGTTCGTCGTGCTGTCCATCATCGTGCTGGTGGCGGTGTTCAACATCCTCTCCTCGCTCATCATGCTGGTGCGGGCGAAGACGCGGGACATCGCGATCCTGCGGACCATGGGCGCCTCGCGAGCGGGCCTGCTCAAGATCTTCATGACCGTGGGGATCACCATCGGCACGCTGGGCATGCTGGCGGGCATGGTGCTGGGCTTCACCTTCCTCTTCTTCCGGCAGTCGATGGTCAATGCCATCCAGTTCGTGACCGGGCAGAATCTGTGGGACCCTTCCATCCGTTTCCTGACCGAGCTGCCGTCGAAGCCGGACCCGGTGGAAATCGCCATCATCTGCGTCATGGCGCTGGTCTTCAGCTTCCTCGCCACGTTGTACCCGGCCTTCAAGGCTGCCAATACCGATCCCGTGCAGGTGCTGCGCTATGAATGACATCCTTGCCGTATCGGGCCTGTGCCGCAGCTTCACCCAGGGCGGCGAAACCATCGACGTGCTGCGCGGTGTCGACCTGTCGGTCGCGCCGGGGGAGATCGTGGCGCTGCTCGGCCCGTCGGGTTCGGGCAAGTCGACCTTGCTGCAGGCGGTCGGGCTGCTGGAAGGCGGCTTTGAAGGCTCCATCATGATCCAGGGCGAGGAGGCCGCGCATCTGGGCAATGATGGGCGCACCCGGTTGCGGCGGGACGCGCTGGGCTTTGTCTACCAGTTCCACCATCTGCTGCCGGATTTCAACGCGGTGGAAAATGTCATCCTGCCGCAGATGATCCGCAACGCGACCATGGCCGATGCGCGCGCGCGGGCGGTGTCGCTGCTGACCTCACTCGGCCTGGCGCACCGGCTGGAGCATCGGCCGAGCCAGCTTTCGGGCGGCGAGCAGCAGCGCGTCGCCGTTGCCCGCGCGCTCGCCAACCGTCCCGCACTGGTGCTGGCGGACGAGCCGACCGGCAATCTGGATGAGCGGACCGCCGACATCGTGCTCGGCGAATTCCTGCGGCTGGTGCGGGATGAGGGATCGTCGGCGCTGGTCGCGACCCATAATGAGCGGCTGGCGGCGAAGATGGACCGGGTCGTGAGGCTGCACGAAGGCGTCCTCCAGTGACGGGGATCGCCGACTTCACCGTGAAGCGGGCGGACGGGACGCCCGAGCCCCTTGCCGATCATGTCGGCCGCGTGCTGCTGATCGTCAACACCGCCAGCAAATGCGGTTTCACGCCGCAATATGCCGGGCTGGAGGCGCTGCATCGCCGCTATCACGACCGGGGGCTGGATATCCTTGCCTTCCCCTGCAACCAGTTCGGCGCGCAGGAACCGGGTAATGCAGAGGAAATCGCGGATTTCTGTTCGCTGACCTATGATGTCGGCTTTCCCGTGCTGGCCAAAATCGCCGTGAACGGGCCGGAGGCCGACCCGCTCTTTGCCTGGCTGAAGGGGCAGGCGCCGGGCCTGCTGGGTTCGCGGCGGATCAAGTGGAACTTCACCAAATTCCTTGTCGGGCGGGACGGCACGGTCGCGGGCCGGTTCGCGCCCACGGTGACGCCGGAGGCGTTGGACGCGAGGATCGCTGCCCTGCTGGGCTGAGGAGCCGCGCTTTCCGGCGACGTTCCCCGACCCGTCAGCGCATTTGGCCATTCATTTGGCCATGGCTTCCAGCTTGTCGAGGCCCACGGCCGCGACGGCGGCCTTCAACTCGTCGACGCCGTTCGTATTGCCATTGGCTTCCACCATGAAGCGGTTGGCGACCGTGGTGGCATATTTGCCATCCTTTGCTTCATTGTCCCATTCTTCGGAGACCATGCGGCCGCCGATCGTCTGGGTCTTTTCATAGCCGGTGGCGGTCTGCTTGCTCGACTGCACGTTGAGCGCCGCGGCAAGGCCGCCCAGCGCCCCCATGGCCGCCATGTCGGTCACTTCCAGGCGGAAGCTCCTGTTGTCCCCCGCCTCATAGCGGGCGGAGGCATGGGCGCCGGCCGACATGCTGGCGCTCTCCGTTTCGGTGCGGGCATAGCCGCCGATGCGCGCCGGCAGCATGGCCTGCAGCGCGGCGGGGTTGACGGCGGCAGCCGGGGCGCCATTGGCGGAGGCTTCCATGCGCTTCGCCGCGACCTCCATCTGTCTGGACGCGTCGTTGAGCTTGCCCATGTCCACCGTGCCGACGCCCGGAACCTTCAGATTGCCCGATATTTCAGGCGATCCGCCCATCATGCCGCCCGCGAACATGCCGCCCACGGGCGCGGCGATGGCAGCGGCCAGCAGCGACAACACGACCGCCGCGATGATGGTGACGACGGTATAGCCCACCGCCTTTTCCTGCGGCGCCTTCATCAGCAGCGGCAGGCCGGTATAGAGCAGGTACAGGCTGTACAGGCCCAATATGCCGAGCATCGACAGGCTGGGGATCAGCGAGAAGATGCCGGCGAGCCACCCCGCCGTGGCCGAATAGGCCGCGACCTTGAATGCTTTCAGCCGGTCTTTCTGCCCGCCGAATGTCGGCGCCAGCGCGTCGATGATGAAGGCGAGGACGAACAGCCCGACCAGCGACAGCACATATTGGACGACAGCCATGCTGATCGCGCCCATCAGCGAGGGGCGCCATGAAATCCCCATCATGCCATAGCCGAACACTTGTCCGCCGATCAGGCCCGAAAGCGCCGGGATGGCGGCCAGGATCATCGCATAGCCGGTAAAGATGCCGCCGATGCTCGCGGGTTCGCCGTCGATTTTCGCCCATTCGCTCTTGGGCGTCATGATGATCGCCTTTGCGCGTTCAAGGATGGAGGATGGTGTGGATATCGGATCGCCTTCAGTCATGCGCCTTCTCCCTGTTTTGATTGGCAGGATTGGAGCACTTTAGGGGGGCGGACGCAATCGGGCTGTGCCGCGGGTCACAGCCGCGCGATCCGCGCCGCGACGGATGCCGGGCATGTCCTTCCGGCTTTGCCCGAATCATCCAAAGCGCCTAAGCTGCCGCGATGCCGCACGCGCCCTTTGTCCCGCTTCGTATCCTGTCCTCCTATACGATGCTGGAAGGCGCCATAGAACCCAAGGGGATCGCCAAGCAGGCCAAGGCGCTGGGTTTCCCCGCCGCCGCCCTTACCGATCGCAACGGCCTTTATGCCGCCATGGCCTTTTCCGACGCGTGCAAGGGCGAGGGAGTGCAGCCGGTCATCGGCACGATGCTGGGCGTCGCGCGGCCCGGACGGCCGCCGGGCGCGCCGCCGGTACATGACTGGATCGCGCTCTATGCGCAGGACATGGCCGGATATGAAAATCTGTGCGCGCTGGTGTCCATGGCCCATCTGGATCGGCCGCTGGAGGAGCAGCCGCATGTGACGCTGGACGCGATGGCCGGGCATACGGACGGGCTCATCGCGCTGACGGCGGGCGGCGAGGGCGCGCTCGCCCGGCTGTTCGCGGAGGACCAGCCCGATGCCGCGCTCGCCTATTGCGATCGGCTGCAAGCGCTGTTCCCCGACCGTCTCTATATCGAGATCGTGCGGCGCCTCGACCCCGTGGAGGGCAAGGCGGAACCGCACTTGCTCGATCTCGCCTATGACCGCGATCTGCCGCTGGTCGCGACCAACCCGACCTGTTTCACCGAGCCGGCTTTCCATGCCGCGCATGACGTGATGCTCTGCATCGCGGACGGCGCCTATGTCGACAATCCCGAACGCCGCACCAGCTCGCCCGACGCCTGGATGAAACATGCCGGCGAAATGAAGCGCCTGTTCGAGGATCTGCCGGAGGCGCTGGCGAACACGCTGGTCGTCGCCCAGCGCTGCGGCGTCGCTGCGCCGAAGCGCAAGCCGATCCTCCCCAGCCTTGCGGGCGACCGCGAGGGCGAGGAACGGCAGTTGCGCGATGATGCCGTGGTGGGGCTGGAGGCCCGGCTGGAACGCCTGGGCATCACGGACGAAGTGGCGCGCAAGCCCTATTTCGAGCGGCTGGCCTTCGAAACCGACATCATCATCCAGATGGGGTTCCCCGGCTATTTCCTGATCGTGGCCGACTTCATCAAATGGGCGAAGGATCAGGGGATTCCGGTGGGTCCGGGCCGTGGTTCGGGCGCGGGCTCGGTGGTCGCATGGGCGCTCACCATCACCGATCTCGATCCGTTGCAGCTGGGCCTGCTGTTCGAACGCTTCCTCAATCCCGAGCGCGTGTCGATGCCGGATTTCGACATCGACTTCTGCGAAACTCGGCGCGGCGAGGTGATCCGCTATGTGCAGGAGAAATATGGGCGCGACCATGTGGCCCAGATCATCACCTTCGGTAAGCTGAAGGCGCGCGCGGTGCTGAAGGACACCGGCCGCGTGCTGCAGATGAGCTATGGTCAGGTCGACCGGCTCGCCAAGCTGGTGCCTAATCACCCGACCGACCCCTGGACGCTCGAGCGGACGATGAACGGCATCTCCGAATTCGTGCAGGAATATAAGAGCGACGAGCAGGTCCGCCGCCTGATCGACTATGCGATGAAGCTGGAGGGCTTTCCGCGCCACAGTTCCACCCATGCGGCGGGCGTGGTGATCGGGGACCGGCCGCTCTCGCAACTGGTGCCGCTCTATCGCGATCCGCGATCCGACATGCCGGTGACGCAGTTCGACATGAAATATGTCGAGGGCGCGGGGCTGGTGAAGTTCGACTTCCTTGGCCTCAAGACGCTGTCGGTTTTGCAGAAGGCGGTGCAGTTGCTCGCCCGGCGCGGCGTGACGGTCGACCTCGACCTGCTCGCCTGGGATGACGAGGCGGTCTACGACCTGCTCCAGCGCGGTGACACCGTGGGCGTGTTCCAGCTGGAATCGGAGGGCATGCGCAAGACGCTGGCCGCCGTGCGCCCGACCAATTTCGGCGACATCATCGCGCTCGTCTCGCTCTACCGCCCCGGCCCGATGGACAATATCCCGATGTTCGGCCGTCGCAAGAACGGACAGGAAGAGATTGAATATCCTCATATTCTCCTGAAACCGATCCTCGAAGAAACCTATGGTATCTTCGTCTATCAGGAACAGGTGATGCAGGCCGCGCAGATATTGGCGGGCTATTCGCTGGGCGACGCCGACCTTCTGCGCCGCGCCATGGGCAAGAAGATCAAGGCGGAGATGGACGCGCAGCGCGAGCGCTTCGTGAAGGGCTGCGCGGCGAGCGATATCCCCAAGGCGAAAGCGAACGAGCTGTTCGACTTGATCGACAAGTTTGCCGGCTATGGCTTCAACAAGAGCCACGCGGCCGCCTATGCCCTTCTGGCCTATCACACGGCCTGGCTCAAAGCCCATTATCCGGCAGAATTTTATGCTGCATCAATGGCTTATGACATTCATTTGACAGACAAACTGACGGTGTTCGTCGATGATATGCGGCGCACCGGTATCCAATGCCTGGCGCCCGATATCAACGCCAGCGAGGCGGATTTTTCGGTCGCGCCGGCGGACGGCGGGGAAGGGCGCCTTGCCTTTGCCGTGCGCTACGCCCTGGGCGGCCTCAAGGGCGTGGGCGAAAAGGCGATGGAGGTGCTGGTCGCCGAGCGGGAGGCCCATGGCCCCTTCGAAAGCCTGGACGATTTTGCCGACCGGATCGAGCCGCGCCTGCTCAACCGCCGCCAATTGGAAAGCCTGGCCGCGGCCGGCGCCTTTGACGGCATCCATGAGGATCGCGCGGGCGTGCATTCCGCCGCCGAAACCATCCTGTCGGTCGCCGCGAGTGCGGCCGAAGCCCGGATCAGCGGGCAGGGCGGGCTTTTCGGCGGCGCGGAAATCTCGCATGCGGATGTCCACATCCCCCCCCATGCCAGCTGGACGGTCTCCGAGCGGATGGCGCAGGAAAAGGATGCCTTCGGCTTCTATTTCTCCGCCCATCCGGTCGACCGCTATCGCGCGATTGCCGAGGCGAAGGGCGCGCGCAGCTATGGCGCGATCTGCGCCCAGCCTGTGGCGGAGGGCGGCCGGGTGCTTGGCGTCATGGCGGCGATGGTGGAGGATGTGCGTTGGCGCGATACCCGGCGCGGCGGGCGCTATGTCGCGGCGACCTTCTCCGACAGCAGCGGGCAATTCCAGGCAAGCTGCTTCGACGAGGACGCCTGCAAGCTGATCGAGGCGATTGGCAAGGATGGCGAATGCGCGCTGTTGCAGGTGGAACTGGACCGCCAGCCGGGCGAGGAAACACCCCGCGTCACCGTGCGCGGCGTTCAGCCCTTCCGCGAGATTGCCAGTGCCTCCCGCATGGAACTCGTGCTGAATGTCGGCGACGCCTCGGCCGTGTCGGCGCTGGCCGAAATCCTGTCCGGCAGCAGGGGCGGGCGCAGCGAAGCATTTCTGCGCGCGCCGGTCGACGGCAATGGCGCGGCGCGGGTCTTCCTGGGCGATGATTTCATGATCGATGCCGAAACGATGGAGGCGCTGGGCGTCCTGCCCGGAGTCGAGATATTCAGCTTTGAACCCATGGCCGCCGCGCAGGATGGCTATCGTGCGCGCACGCGCCGGTCGAGCATCCGGATGGTGTCGTCACGAGGGTAGAGTGGCGGCATTGGCTCCGGTGTCTTACACTGAGCTGCATTGCATCTGATGCGAGTCATGTTCTATAATTAATTGATATTACATAATTTTATGAAAATATAATGTGCCGCTGCCAAGGCCGGTTTCCGCTTCTTCGCCCGATGCCCTAGAACAGCCGCAACTGGACGCCCTGCGGCGGGCGAAACAGGTCGGTGCGCAGGATCAGGCGCTCATGCTCCAGCCCATGTTTCCGCCGGGCCTTCCGGAAGCGCTGGCGGATCAGGTCCGACCACACGCCTTGTCCACGCATCCGCGATCTGAAATCGGGGTCATTGTCCCGTCCACCACGGATATCGCGGATGATGGCCATGACCTTGCCGGCCCGATCGGGATAATGGGTTTCCAGCCAGGCGCGGAACAGCGGCGCGACTTCGTGCGGCAGGCGGACCGGAATGAAGGAGACGCCGCGCGCCCCGGCCTCCGCCACGCGTTCGACGATATGCTCGATCTCATGATCGGTAATCGCGGGAATGATGGGCGAGATGCAGGCGTGGACCGGAATGCCCGCCTCCGTCAGCCTTGCGATGGCCGCGATCCGCCTTTCGGGATGCGGCGCGCGCGGCTCAAGGGTGCGCGCAATCGCCGGGTCCAGGCTCGTCACCGATATGCCGATGGCGACGAGCCCATCTGCCGCCATGGCGGAGAGCAGGTCGACATCCCGCAGGACGCGGTCGGACTTGGTCGTGATCATCAGGGGATGGCGGCATTCCGCCAGGATTTCAATGCACTGCCGGGTGATCTTCCATTCCCGTTCGATCGGTTGATAGGGGTCGGTATTGGTGCCCATGGCGATGGGCGCGGGGGCATAGCCGGGCGCCATCAATTCGGCGCGCAGCAGCTTGGCGGCGTCGGGCTTGGCAAACAGCCGGGTTTCGAAATCCAGGCCCGGCGACAGATCGTGAAAGGCATGGGTAGGGCGTGCAAAGCAGTAGATGCAGCCATGCTCGCAACCGCGATAGGCATTGATCGAGCGATCGAAAGCGATATCGGGCGATCGGTTGCGGCTGATGATCGTGCGGGGGTGTTCGACGGTGACGTGGGTTCGGGGCTTGGGCCGTGGACCGTCTATGCCCTCAAGCGCGTCGAGCCAGTCGCCATCGGCCTCCCGCGCGGGCAGGGCGAAGCGATTGCTGGTTGCGTTTTCGGTTGCGCCTCTTCCCTTCCACATGGCCATGGCGGGATTAGAACATAACAAGAACATCTTGACAAGGCCGGATGCCCGCGCGAGGAGATTTTCCATATAGGGGCCACATTGGGGGGAGTGTAGGACATGATCGGCAAGACTCTTGTGGCCGCTGGCCTGGCGATGCTGACGCTGGTGGCGCCATCTGCGGCTCATGCGGCGGACAAGGAGACATGCGGCGCTGGCCTGATCTGCGCCAGCGACCCCAAGACCATCGTGGATGCGCTGATGGCGGCGGGTTACAAGGCCAAGCTCGGCAAGGATAATCAGGGCGATCCGAAGATCGAAAGCGCGGCGAGCGGCTATAATTTCACCATCTATTTCTACGATTGCGAGGAAGGGAAGAACTGCGCCGCCATCCAGTTCCAGGTAAGTTTCAGCGATGATGGCAAGAACACGCTGGAGCTGGCCAATAGCTGGAACCGGACCAAGCGCTTCATGCAGATGGCCGTGCAGGAGGATAAGGGCCTGCGCGTCTGTTACGACCTCACCACGGTGGGCGGCCTCAACCAGAAGAATTTCGCCGATGTGGTGGATTGGTGGGCGGTGATGCTCAACGAACTCAACGGTTTCTTCAAGGAACAGGGCTGAACCGGGCCAGTCGTTACGCCTTGCCGGCGAGGGTCACGAAATCGGTCTTCCCGTCGGTATAGGCCCGGCGGCTGCCGGCATTGGCGGCCAGATCATGCTTGAGCGCGCGATAGGCGTCGCGCAGCGCCGGGTCGGCGCGCAGGCGATCGCGGAACCGCAGCGTTCTGAACCATTCATCGCTTTCGAATAGCGCGATATGCGCGAAGAAGGTGCGGATGGTGCCCCGGGCGTAGAGATGATGGTCCGGGATGCCATGGTCCGTCACCAGATCATAGCCGAGCGCCGCGAATGTGGGGCCGAAGCGCAGTCCGTCATCAAGATCGGCCACGCCGATCTGCATGTCGATGATCGGCTTGGCATCAAGGCCGGGGACCGCGGTGCTGCCATAATGTTCGATCGCCAGCGCCACCGGGCCGAGCGCGGCCATGATGCGGGTCGATTCTTCCACAAAGGCCCGTGCCCACAGCGGATTATGCGGCACCACGCGAACATCGCCCTGCGCCAGCCCAAGCCCGTAGCGGGGATCGGGCGCGTCCATCACCGTTCCTTGAGCCGGGGCATCAGCTCGACGAAATTACATGGGCGCCAGCGGCTGTCGAGCTGGGTGACGAGAATATCGTCCCATCCGTCCCTGACCGCGCCGGTCGAACCCGGCAATGCGAAGATATAGGTGCCCCGCGCCACGCAGGCGGTCGCGCGCGATTGAATGGTGGAGGTGCCGATCTTCGCATAGCTCAGGTGGCGGAACAACTCGCCGAAACCGGGGATTTCCTTGTCCTGCACCTGTGCCAGCGCTTCGGGGGTCACATCCCGGCCAGTGACGCCCGTGCCGCCCGTGGTGATGATGCAATCGACCTGCGGATCGTCGATCCAGGCATGGAGGCGTGCGACGATGGCGGCGCGGTCGTCCTTCTCGATCCGCCGGTCGGCAAGCACATGGCCGGCCGCCGCGATCCGCTCCACCAGCGCGTCGCCCGATCGGTCTTCGGCAGGGCCGCGACTGTCGGATATCGTGAGCACTGCGATGCGGACGGGAATGAAGCTGATGCTGTCGTCGATGGGCATGCCAAATCTATGCGCGCCGGGGGCAGGATAGGCAAGGGGACCGGCGACGGCAGGGCCGGCCGCCGGCGCGGGCCTTCAGCGCGGGGAAGGGCGCTCAGTCCGTGCCGCCGCCCACAAAGCTGTTGGCGCCCAGCCGGACCAGCGTGGTGCCCTTCCTGCCCGGAAAGCGCGGCCACATGCCCTGCGCCATGCCGGTCAGGCAATCGGCCATGCCCTTCGACTGGATCTGGTACATCCAGTAATTGCGCATGACGATGTTCACATAGGCGCGGGTTTCATAATAGGGCAGGGATTCGATGAACAGCAGCGGGTCGCCGCCATCCTTGACCTGCGCGTTCCAGCGCTCCACCGGCGTCGGGCCGGCATTATAGGCGGCCATCACCTTGGGCAGTAGCCCGCCGGTGGCGCTCATGTCGCGCAGTTGCTCCAGATAGCGCTGGCCATATTCCATGTTGGTGGAGGGCACGAAAAGCTGCGAGGCGCTGCTCATGCCGACATCGCCGCCGGTCGCGGGGCGGACCTGCATGAGCCCCATCGCGCCAGCGCCGCTGACGGCATTGGTGCGGAAGCCCGATTCCTGCAGCGTATGGGCAAAGACCAGCGCGGGATCGACCCGCCAGCCGCCATCGGGCGTCCATTTGGGCGCGGGGAAGCGGGCAAAGCTGTCCGGCTGCCGCCCGGCAGGGCCATTATGTGCCAGCCATAGCTGGGTTTCGGGCATGTCCAGCGCGCCGGCCAGGCGCAACAGCGCCTGATATTGCGGCGTCCCGCCGATCCGTGCCTGATAGCGCAGCGCCTGATCGGCCAGCCCCGTTTCCCCGGCTGCCGAAAGCGCGATGGCCGCCTGCACATTCGGGCTGTCTTTCAGTGCCCGCCAGTCATCGTCGCCAAAGCGCGCCGTCTGCTGCGATATGTTGAGCGGCATGCCCAGCGTCTCACGGGCGAGCAGGCCATAGAAGGTTTCCTGCGACCGGGCGGCGGTGCGCAGCAGCCCCTCGACCTTCGCGGGCTCTCCCCCGACCATATAGGCGCGCGCGGCCCAATAGGCGCCGGCCGCCCGCATATCCTCATTGCCCGCCATCGCGGCGACATTGGCGAAAGCGGGGGCCGCGGCGCGCCAGTCCTTCTGGCGCCATGCGGCAAGGCCCGTCGTCCAATAGGCCTGCACCGTCCAGTCGCCACCGGGCGAACCCTCCAGCGCCTTCACGGCCATGCGGCGGGCATTGGGTTCGTCATTCTCGATATAATAGGACCATGCGATCCGCTCGCGCCATTCCACGCGGCCTTCCGGGCTCAGCGTGGCTTCGGCGGCGTTCAGCAGGGCTTCCGCGCCGGCCGGATCGTCATTCTTGATCAGCGGCAGAACCTGCGCGCCCAGCGCCTGCGCGGCAAGATCGGTCTTGACGGTCGCGATATATTGCCGCTTGGGCGCGGCGCCCAGCCAGACGAGCTTCTGCACCTGCGGCAGCTCCGGCAGGATCTGCGCGCCGCGCTTTTGCGCGAGGCGCTGGATCTGGTCCGCCTTGGGCAGCCAGCTGGCCTTGTTGAGCAGGTCGAGCAGGTCGAACAGTTCGACCTTGGGCGAATTCTTGGCGAGATACAGTTCCGCAAGCGCCAGCGGCCGCATCGGATCGCCCTGGTCCAGGGTTGTGATCTGCGCCTTGGCGTCGGTCCATTGCGATGCCCGCAACGCCGCGAAGATCGCCCGATAGCGCGCCTTCTCGCTATCCTTCAATGTCAGCGCCGGATCAGTCTGCTCCGCTTGACCCTGGACCTGGCGTGGCATGATGCCGAGCGTATCCGTGGCCGCGATGGCGGGGCCGGCGCTCAATGCGGGCAGGGTGGCGATAGCCAGCAGGAGGGCGCGGGATGCAAATGGCATGGTCAGGATTGGCCCTTTACCAGAAATTGCAGTTGTTGCCAGCATGCCGCTTTCGCTTCGGGCTGCTTCAGTAGCAGCCGTGGATGCAGGGTGGCGATCGCATCCACAATGCCGTCACCATGGTTAACAGGTCGTAAATTTCCGGCATCGTCGCGCAGCGCCGCCCCGCCATCGGTCGCGCCAAGGGCACGGACCGTCCGATCGCCCAGCACCAGCAACCGGCGCGGCGCCGCAAGGCCGATATGGTACAGCATGCGTTCCGCCAGCGGTTTCAGGTCTTCGTCGCGCATCAGCCCGCCAATGGGTCGCGCAACCGCCAGCGAGGCGATGTGGCATTGCCCCCGGTCCAGGCCGACGGCCGCGAGCATCGCGTCGAACAGCCGCCCGGCATCGCCGCCAAGCAACGCGCCGCCGGCGATGTCGTCCGCATCCGGCATGTCGGTGATGACCATCACATCCACGTTTTCCGCCGCATTTTCCGCTTCGCCGGGCAGGATGCGCGGGCCGGGCCATGCGGCCTCCAATATGTCCTGGCTGTCCGCCAGCCATCGGCGGAATGCCGCGATGTCCGTGGGCCAGCGGGGCGCGGCCGAAGGGGCGGGGGCAATCGGGGCGGATGGGGAAGGGGCGGCGGCAGGCGGGCTGGAATCCAACGCTCTTGCGGGTCTTGCCGGCGGTTGCAGCCAGTTGACCGGCGCTTCGCCGATGGCGCAATCGACCCCCGCCAGCGACCACCATGCCATGAAGGCATCTGCCGCTACGTCACCCTTAATCAAAGAAATCCCTGCCATTCCCCGCATAAAAGTTACAAGGCACAGAGGTTGACGAGGGGGTCAAGAATGGTCATCGCGCAATGTGTCAGACCGTTTACATGATACGGTGATCGGATGGACGGGGCCATGCGACACCGCAAGGAGGGAAAAGATGAGCGACCGGGATTCGATGCCATATGACATCGTGATCGTCGGCGGCGGGCCTGCGGGGCTTAGCGCGGCGATCCGGCTGAAGCAACTTGCCAATGAGGCGGGTGCCGAGCTTTCGGTCTGCATCCTGGAAAAGGGGTCGGAAATCGGCGCCCATATCCTGTCGGGCGCGGTCATCGACCCCAGGGCGCTCGACGAGCTGCTGCCGCAATGGCGCGAGATGGGCTGTTCGCTGGCCGACGTGCCCGTCACCGACAACCGGCACTGGTTCCTGAGCAAAAACGGCAAGATGGCGATGCCGCACATCATGACGCCGGCTTTCATGCACAACAAGGGCACTTATACCGGGTCGCTCGGCAATCTGTGCCGCTGGCTGGCCGAACAGGCCGAGGGGCTGGGCGTGGAGATTTTCCCCGGCTTTGCGGCGGCGGAAATCCTCTACCATGAGGATGGCTCGGTGAAGGGCGTCGCCACCGGCGACATGGGCGTCGACCGGGAAGGCAATCGCAAGCCGGATTATCAGCCGGGGCTGGAACTGCACGCCAGATATACCTTCTTCGCCGAAGGCGCGCGCGGCCACCTGACCAAGATCCTCAAGCGCCAGTTCGCGCTGGATGCGGACTGCGAACCGCAGGTCTATGGCCTGGGCATAAAGGAATTGTGGGATATCGATCCGGCCAGGCATCAGCCGGGCCTGGTGATCCATACCCAGGGCTGGCCGCTGACCGATGCCTATGGCGGCGGCTTCCTCTACCATCAGGCCAATGGACAGGTGGCGCTGGGCTTCGTGGTCGGGCTGTCCTACCGCAATCCCTATCTCTCCCCGTTCGAGGAATTCCAGCGCTGGAAACAGCATCCGGACATCCGCCAATATCTGGAAGGCGGCCGGCGCGTCTCCTATGGCGCGCGGGCGATCAACGAGGGTGGATGGCAATCGGTGCCCAAGCTGGAATTCCCCGGCGGCGCGCTGATCGGTTGCTCTGCCGGTTTCGTGAACGTGCCGCGGATCAAGGGCACGCACACCGCGATGAAATCCGGCATGCTGGCGGCGGAGGCGGCCTTTGCCGCCGTCCAGGCCGATCGGGGCGGCGATGAACTGACCGGCTATGGCGAAGCCGTGCGGTCCAGCTGGATCGCCGACGAACTCAAGGTCGTGCGCAATGCCGAGCCCGCCATTTCGAAATTCGGCGGCACCCTTGGCACGCTGATCGCCGGCATCGACATGTGGATGCGGACGCTGAAGATCGGCCTGCCCTTTACCATGAAGCACAAGCCCGATGCGGAAAAGCTGTGGCGCAAGGATGCGTGCGAGAAGATCGACTATCCCAAGCCCGATGGCGTGATCAGCTTCGACCGTCTGTCCTCGGTGTTCCTGTCGAACACCAATCATGAGGAAGACCAGCCGGTCCACCTGCAGCTGAAGGACCCTTCGATCCCGATTTCCTACAACCTGCCCCTTTATGACGAGCCGGCGCAACGCTACTGTCCCGCCGGTGTGTACGAAGTGGTCGGATTGGATGAAGGCGCGCCGCGCTTCCAGATCAACGCCCAGAACTGCGTCCATTGCAAGACATGCGATATCAAGGACCCCACCCAGAACATCAACTGGGTGGTGCCGGAGGGCGGCGGAGGGCCCAATTATCCCAATATGTAGGCGCCTGCATCCTGTGCTCCTGCCGTCCATCGCGGCGGCATGGGCGGTTGCCGCGGTCGCGCCGGCGGGCGCGGCGGTGGATGGGCCTGCGCTCAACGCTTATGCCCGGGCGCGGCTGGCGGATGTGGATGGCGCCGGCGGTGTCGCGGTCTCCGCCTATCGCCAGGCGCTCGCGGCCGATCCCGCCAGCATCGAGATCGCGTCGCGCTCCTATCGTCAGGCGATCGAGAGCGGCGACATGGCGCTGGCGCTGCAATCCGCGCATGTGCTGGATGCGACCGGGCCCTTGCCGCGCGACGGCGCCCTGCTGTTCGCGGTGGAAGCGCTTGCCGCCAGAAACTGGTCCGGCGCCCGCGCGCTGGCTGTGCGGCTGGAAAAGGAAGAGAGCTTCGGCTTTCTCGCGCCCATATTGCTCAGCTGGATTTCCGTGGCGGACGGCCCCTATGCGCCGCCCCAGGCGACGGCCGGCGCGCGTTTCGGCATCCTCACCCAGCGTTATATCGATGAGCATGCGGCCTTGCAGGCATTGAGCCGGGGCAAGGCGGAGGACGCGATGCCGGCGATCACGCGGGCGCTTTCGTTGCGGACCAATCCGCTGCTGGGCTTCCGCATGGCCGCGGCGCGGCGGCTCGCCGCCCTGGGGCAGCGGGAAGCGGCGCTTGCCCTGCTCGATATGCAGGATGAGGCGTCGGTGTCGCTGTCCCGCACCCGCGCGGAGATCGTGCAGGCGCGGCGGTTCGTCGCGCCGCCGATGACGCCGGTCCAGGGCTTTGGCCGGCTGCTCGCGCGGCTGGCCGATGACCTGACCGGCGAAGGATCGACATCGGCCATGGCGCTCACCCTTGCGCGGCTGGCGACATTTGCCGACCCGCAAAATGCCGAGTTCCGGCTGGGCGTGGCGCGGCAGCTGGTGGCGCGCGATCTGGACGCCGATGCCCTGACCGAAGCGGGCCGCATTCCGCCCGCCTCGCCCTATGGACCGGCGGCGGCGGATGTGCGCGTGACGGCGCTTGCCGCTGGCGGCGATGCGCAGGGCGCGCTGGCATTGGCGCGAGACCTTGCCGCGCGCCCCGATGCGGGCGCCGCCGAACATCTCCGCCTGGCAACGCTCCTGGCGGATGCCAATGATTTCGAAGGGGCCGCCGCCGCATATCGCGCGGCGCACCGTTTCTACGCCGAAGGCGCCGCGCCATGGACGCTCTACCTGCTGGAAGGCAGCGCGCTGGAACGGGCCGGGCGATGGGACGAGGCGAAGGCGGCGCTCACCAGCGCGTCGCGGCTGGCGCCGGACGAGCCGGTCGTGCTCAATTATCTGGGCTATGCGCAGGTGGAGCGCGGGCAGAATGTGGCGCAGGCGCTCGATTTGCTGAAAAAGGCGAGCCGGTTGCGGCCCGATGATCCCTCGATCACCGATTCCCTCGGCTGGGCGCATTATATGGCGGGCGACATGAAGGCGGCCGTGCCGGTGCTGGAGCGCGCCGCCGCCGGTGCGCCGGGCGATGTCACCATCAACGAGCATCTGGGCGATGCGCTCTGGGCCGTGGGCCGCCGCTATGAGGCCCGCTATGCTTGGCGCGCCGCCAGCATCTTTGCCGAAGGGGATGCCGTGGAGCGGCTGGCGGGCAAGCTGCGCGATGGTCCGCCGCCGCGCAAACCCTGATGTTTTACGACGATTGATCCGATCAAGATGCCGACCGAAACCGCTTATGCCAAGGTGAACCTGGCCCTGCACGTCCGCCGCCGCCGCGAGGATGGCTATCATGAGATCGAAAGCCTGTTTGCCTTCGCGCGCGACGGTGACGTGCTGGCGGCGGAACATGCCCCGCCCGGCATGATCGCGCTGACGATCGACGGGCCGTTTGCCGTCGGGCTGGATGCGGGCGAAGGCAATCTGGTGGTGAAGGCGGGCCGGGCGCTTGCGGCTGCGGCGGGCGGCGGCAGGGGCGCGTATCTGCACCTCACCAAGAAACTGCCGGTGGCGTCGGGCATCGGTGGCGGTTCGGCGGATGCGGCGGCGGCGCTCCGCCTGCTTGCCCGACTGTGGGGATTGGACATCCCGGCGGGCGATCTTGCGGCCATCGCGCTGTCGCTGGGCTCCGACGTGCCGGCCTGCGTTTCCAGCATCACCCAGCGGGTCGGCGGTCGCGGCGAGGCGCTGGCGGCGGCTGAACCCGCCGGGCTTGGGCGCGCGCCGATGCTGCTCGTCAATCCCGGCGTGCCCGTGTCGACCGGGCCGGTCTTTGCAGGATGGGACGGGGTGGATCGCGGACCGCTGGCGGTAGGCGACCTGCCCGGCATCGTCGCGCATGGCCGCAACGACCTTCAGGCCCCGGCCATCCTGATCGCGCCGGTCATTGCCGAGGTTCTTAGCGCACTGGAAATCTGCAAGGGCGTGACGCTCGCGCGCATGTCGGGCTCGGGCGCCACCTGTTTCGCGCTGTTCAACGATATTGGCGCTTGCGCGACAGCGGCCGCAGCTCTGCAAACTGCACGGCCCGACTGGTGGGTGATGGAAACGGAGATCAGGCAGGCATGACCAACGAAGCCTTCACACTGCTGTCGGGCGGCGATGCGCCTATCCTCATCATCGCGGACCATGCCTCCGCCCATGTGCCGGCGGACATCGACCTTGGCATTCCGTCCGCATTGCTTTCCAACCATATCGCCATCGACATCGGCGTGGCCCCGGTGGCCGCGCTGTTGACGCAGGCGCTTGGCTGCACGGCCATTCTTGGCGCTGTCTCGCGCCTTGTCATTGACCTCAACCGGGATGAGGATGCACCCGGATTGCTGCCGGTCATGAGCGATGGCCACGCCATTCCGGGCAATCGCAGCGCCGATCTGGCCGAACGGATGATCCGCTTTCACCACCCCTATCATCATGAGGCGGAGCGCCTGCTCGACGGCATGACGTCACCCTTCATCCTGTCGCTCCACAGCTTCACGCCCTCGCTGGCAGCGAACCCGGAGGAGGCGCGGCCATGGGATATCGGCGTGCTCTATAATCAGGATGATCGCGGCGCGCGCATCGCCATCCCCATGCTGGAGGCCGCCGGCCTGCATGTCGGCGACCAGCAGCCCTATTCCGGGCATGAGTTGAATGCATCGATGGACCTGCACGCGGAAGGCAATGGCATCCCCTATCTGGGGGTGGAGATGCGGCAGGATCTGGTCTCCGACGCTGCCGGACAGGCCCGTTTCGCGAAAATCCTGGCCCCTGTGATCCGCGAATGCCGCAATAGCCTTGCGTAAAGCGTCCCTTTTTGGAAAGAGGCGCGCGAAAGAAGGGTTCTGCAATGACACATCATTTCGACAAGGCAAAACTTCCCAGCCGTCATGTTTCCGTCGGTCCCGAGCGCGCGCCGCATCGCAGCTATTATTATGCGATGGGCCTGACCGAGGAAGAGATCGCCAGGCCCTTTGTCGGCATTGCCTCCGCCGGGAACGACTCCGCGCCCTGCAACACCACGCTCGATCTGCAGGCGGATTTCTGCCGCCAGGGCGTGAACGAGGCGGGCGGCATGCCGCGCCGGTTCAACACCATCACCGTGACCGACGGCATCGCCATGGGCCATCAGGGCATGAAAAGCTCGCTGGTCAGCCGTGAAGTGATCGCGGACTCGGTGGAGCTGTCGGTGCGCGGCCATTGCTATGACGCGCTCGTCACCTTCGCCGGCTGCGATAAGTCGCTGCCCGGCATGATGATGGCGATGCTGCGCCTCAACGTGCCGTCGATCTTCGTCTATGGCGGGTCGATCCTGCCCGGCCGCTATCATGACCGCGACGTGACCGTCGTGGACGTGTTCGAGGTGGTCGGCAAATATGCCGCCGGCACCTGCCCGCTCAAGGAGGTGATCGCGCTGGAGAAGGTCGCATGCCCCGGCCATGGCGCCTGTGGCGGTCAATATACCGCCAACACCATGGCCTGTGTCGGCGAAGCCATCGGCCTGTCGCTGCCCAACAGCAACATGGCGCCCGCGCCCTATAAGAGCCGCGAGGAGATCGCGGTCGCCGCCGGGCGGCAGGTGATGGAGCTGCTGGCGAAGAACATCCGCCCGCGTGACATCTGCACCCGCGAAGCCTTCGAGAATGCCGCGCGGATCGTCGCGGCGACCGGCGGCTCCACCAACGGCGCGCTGCACCTGCCCGCCATGGCCAATGAATGCGGCATCGACTTCAGCCTGTTCGACGTTGCCGAGATATTCAAGACAACGCCTTACATCGCGGACCTGAAACCGGGCGGCAAATATGTCGCCAAGGATATGTATGACGCCGGCGGCATCTATATGCTGATGAAGACGCTGTTCTCCAACGGCCTTCTCCATGGCGACTGCATGACCGTCACCGGCAAGACGCTGGCCGAGAATATCGACGAAGTGACGTGGAACCCCGAGCAGAAGGTGATCTACGACGTCAAGGCGCCGATCACCCCGACCGGCGGCGTCGTCGGCCTGAAGGGCACGCTGGCCCCCGATGGCGCGATCGTGAAGGTCGCGGGCATGCACCGCCTGCAGTTCGAAGGCCCGGCGCGGGTGTTCGAATGCGAGGAAGATGCGTTCCAGGCGGTCGAGCATCGCCAGATCCAGGAAGGCGAAGTTGTCGTCATCCGCTATGAAGGGCCAAAGGGCGGCCCCGGCATGCGCGAGATGCTGTCGACTACCGCCGCGCTCTATGGCCTTGGCATGGGCGAGAAGGTGGCGCTCATCACCGACGGGCGCTTCTCCGGCGCGACGCGCGGCTTCTGCATCGGCCATGTCGGCCCGGAAGCGGCGGAGGGCGGGCCGATCGCACTGGTCGAAAATGGCGACATCATCGCCATCGACGCCGAAGCGGGCACCATCGACTTGAAGGTGGACGAGGCCGTGCTCGCCGAGCGCCGCAAGGCATGGACGCCGCGCCGGAATGACTATCAAGCCGGCGCATTGTGGCGCTATGCCCAGAATGTCGGGCCCGCCTATAAGGGCGCGGTCACGCATCCTGGAGCGAGCGCCGAAACGCATGTGTACGCGGATATTTAGGGTGCAAACCCATTATTGACGAGGATCGAGACATGCTTGTCCGGGATGCTGTGGGAGGAGAAGCGCGAGAAACTGGGTCTTCACCCCGTTTGAGCGTTTCGACGCTCCACAGCGCCCGGACAACCATGCCCTGCGGGTGGGACGGAAATCGGCGCTGCTGCGGTCGGCCGATTGCCAGATACCCCCGGTATCTGGCTGCTCGCCCTCCCTGTCAGCACCGATTTTCGTCTCCATCTCGACCTCGTCAATAATGGGTTTGCACCCTAAAGCCCTGCTGCCGCTCCTCACCCTTGCTGCGTGCAGCGGCGGGGAAGGGGGCGGCAATGCCCTGCAGCGGGTGGAGGCGGAGGCCGCCGCGCGTGGCGACACGCCGCTGCCCTGCCGCACGGGCGGGGCGAAGACTCTTCAGCCCGCCTGCCTTGTCGAGCGGAGCGACGGGCCGGAGGGCGGGATGCTCACCATTCGCCATCCCGATGGCGGCTTTCGCCGTTTCCGTCTTGTCGATGACGGGCGCGGCCTTGTGTCGGCCGATGGCGCCGATCCGGCAAAGGTGCAGATTATCGGCAATCGCATGATCCAGGTCGATGTCGGGCAGGACAGCTATCGCCTGCCCGCGACCATCGGCGCGGCGGGGCGCTGATGTCATGACAGGCCTTGCCATCCTAACCGCCGACGAGATGCGCGCTGCGGAACGCGCGCTGTTCGATACCGGCATTCCCGAATATGACGTGATGGAGCGTGCCGGCGCCGGCGCTGCGGACGCGATCTGGCGTGCGGGCGCGCGCCGGGATGCGCTGATCGTCTGCGGCCCCGGCAATAATGGCGGCGATGGCTATGTCGTCGCCCGGCTGCTGCGCGATCGCGGTGTTCCGGTCCGGGTTGCGGCCTGCGCCGATCCGCGCACGCCCTCGGCCATCGCCGCTCGGGCCGCATGGGGCGGGCCGGTGGAAGACATCATGACGGCGGCGGCGGCGACGCAGCTGGTCGATGCGCTGTTCGGCACCGGGCTTGCGCGCGGGCTGGATGCGCCGCTGGCCGCGCGCCTGAACGAACTGGCGGGCAAGGCCGCGATCAGCCACGCCATCGACCTGCCGAGCGGGCTGGCAACGGACAGCGGGGCATGCCTGTCGCCGGTCCCGACCTTCGACCTGTGCATCACCTTCGGCGCGCTCAAGCCTGCCCATATGTTGAGGCCCGGCAGCGGAACCTTCCGCCGCCTTGTCTGCGCGGAGATCGGCATCGACACCGGCCCTGCCCGCATGCATCGCCTGGAAGCGCCGTCGATCGGCGCGCCGGATGCCGATGCGCATAAATATAGCCGCGGCCTTGTCGCGATCGTTCCGGGGCCGATGGTCGGCGCAGGCGTGCTGGCGGCGTGCGCGGCCGCGCATGGCGGGGCGGGGGCTGTCCGTTATCTGGAACCCCATCCGACCGCCGGGTTGCCGGAGGCCGTCGTCAGGCTGGATGCGCCAACGCCCGCGCATATTTGTGAACGGCTTGCGGAAAAGCGGGTCGGTGCGGTGCTGGTCGGCCCCGGCCTTGGCCGTGACGATGCCGCGCGCGCGCGCCTGCGTGCGGCGCTGGCCGGTGGGCATCCCGCCATCGTGGATGCCGATGGCATCATGTTGCTGGCGGAGATGGATCTTGGCCTGCTCCCCCCGTCCGCCATCCTCACCCCGCATCAGGGCGAATTTGCCAGCCTGTTCGGCGACCTGCCCGGCAGCAAGGTCGACCGGGGCCGCGCCGCCGCCGCACGGAGCGGCGCGGTGCTTGTCTACAAGGGGCCGGACACGGTGATTGCCGCGCCCGATGGGCGTGTCGCCGTCGCGCCGCCCGGCTCATCCTGGCTGTCGACGGCGGGGACCGGCGACGTGCTTGCCGGGCTGTGCGCCGCGCGGCTGGCCGTGGGCGGCGATCCGTTCCGCGCCGCCTGCGAAGCCGTCTGGCTTCATGGGGAAGCTGCGCGTCTTGCCGGGCCGGCGCTGATTGCCGACGATCTTGCCTTTCACATTCCGGCGGCACTCGCTAGTCGCCTGTGATGACCGATACCGACCTGATCCTGCGCGTCGCCGCCAAGGGCGACGGCGTCACGGCCGATGGCCGCCATGTGCCGCTGTCCGCGCCCGGCGACCGGCTGGACGCGGCGAGCGGGCTCATCCCCGGCCCGCACCATGCGACGCCGCCCTGCCGCCATTTCCCCGACTGCGGTGGGTGCCAGCTGCAGCATCTGGACGATGAAAGCTATGCCGCCTTCGTCGCGGACCGGGTGTCGGGCGCGATCTCCGGGCAGGGGCTGACCGTCGATGCGATGCATCCGCCGCATCTCTCGCCGCCGCGCAGCCGCCGCCGTGCCGCGCTGCGGGCCGTGCGTTCGGGGCGGAAGATCGCCATCGGCTTCGCGGCGGAGGGCAGCCATCGCATCATCGACATGACGATGTGCGAAATCCTGCACCCCGCGCTTTTCGCGCTGCTCGATCCGTTGCGCGGCCTGCTGGCCACATTGCTGCCCGACCGCGCCACCGCGCAGGTGAAGTTGGCCCTGATCGACCAGGGCATCGACCTGCTGCTGGAGGGCATAGAGGTCGAAGGGCTGGCGCAGGACGAGGCGCTGACGGACTTCGCGCTGACGCAAAAGCTCGCCCGGCTGACGCTCGACGATGGTTTCGGGCCGCAGACGCGATGGGAGCCCGAGCCGGTCACGATCAGCTTCGGCGGCGTGCCCGTGGGCTTTCCACCCTATGCCTTCCTGCAGGCCACGGCGGATGGCGAGGCGGCATTGCTGGACGCGGTGCGGCCCGCGCTCGCCGGTGCCTCGATCATCGCGGACCTATTCGCCGGCCTCGGCACCTTCGGGCTGGGGCTGGGTGAGGGGCGGGCGGTCTATGTGGCGGAGGCGGCGCGCGATCACCTGCTCGCGCTGAAGGCCGCCGGGCAGCGTGCCGGCCGACGCCTTGCCGCCGATCATCGCGATCTTTTCCGCCGCCCGCTGACGCCGACGGAGATCGACCGCTTCGGCGCGATCATCCTCGATCCGCCCCGCGCCGGCGCGCGCGAACAGGTGGTGCAACTGGCGGCATCGCATGTTCCGGTGATCGCCTATGTCAGCTGCAATCCCTCCAGCTTCGCGCGGGATGCCAGGACGCTGGTCGAGGGCGGCTATGTGCTGGAAAGCGTGCGGCCGGTCGGCCAGTTCCGCTGGTCGACCCATGTTGAACTGGCGGCGATTTTCAGGCGCGCATAGGGGTCGGACTCGTCGGCTATGACGGCGTGCCGCTCCGGTGCGCCGACTAGCCCTGGGCCATGGCGGCATCCACCATGGCCGTCCAGATCGCTTCCACGCTCTCATGCGCCGATACGCCGGCAGGACTCTGCGCTGCGCTGGCCTCATGCCCGATGCGGCACTGGTCCGGACTTGGCGAACGGATGGCGAGAAGGGCGGCGCGGGCGTTTTCGCGATACATGCGGCGGAGCAGTTCCGCATCCGGATCGTCCCAGTCCCAGTCGGGCTGGACGGTATCGTACATGGCGCGCGCCGCGCGTTCGATCGGTGTCATGCCAAAGCCCTGTCAGACGAAATGGATCGCCCCGGCTGCGTTTCTTCCAGAACGCTGCCGGGGCGATCCATTTTCCGATTATTTCTTCAGCGTGACGACCACATTGCTGCGGCGCGGCTTGTCTTCGGCCTCACGGTACAGGCTCGCCATCGGCTCGTCGTCCACGGCGATCACCGCTTCGGCGGAAAAGCCGTTGAAGGCGGTGCGCATCGCGCAGCCATAGGCGCCCAGCATGCCGACCTCGATATAGTCGCCGGCCTTGATGTCGGCGGGCAGCATGAACGGGCCGGCCATGTGATCGGCATCGTCGCAGGTCGGGCCGTAGAAGCTGAACGCCTGCATCGGCGCTTCGCTGTCCTCCTCGCGCAGCAGCGCGACGGGGAAGCGCCAGCCGACATGGGCCGCATCATACAGCGCGCCATAGGCGCCGTCGTTGATGTAGAGTTCGTCGCCACGGCGGCGTTCCACGCGGACGATCAGCGAGCTATATTCCGCGCTCAGCGCCCGGCCGGGTTCGCACCACAGTTCCGACGAATAGCTGACCGGCAGGCTTTCGAACCCGCGATGGATCGCGTCGAAATACAGCTCCAGTGCCGGCGGTTCCATGCCGGGATAGACCGACGGGAAGCCGCCGCCGACATCGAGGATGTCGACCGTGACCGAAGCGTCGACAATCGCTGCGCGCACGCGCTCGATTGCCTGGGTGTAGGCATGGGGGCTCATCGCCTGGCTGCCGACATGGAAGCAGATGCCCAGCGCATCGGCCGCCTGGCGGGTGGCCATCAGCAATTCCCTGGTCTCGCCCGGCTCGGCGCCGAATTTCGAGGCAAGGCTGAGCATCGACATGTCGGAGGAGACGCGCAGGCGCACGCACAGCTCCAGGTCGGTTGCATTGCCGGTGGCGCGCATGATCTTTTCAAGCTCGTCCATCGTATCGAGCGAGAAGGTGCGCACGCCATGCACATGATAGGCTTCGGCAATCGCTTCCTCTGCCTTCACCGGATGCATGAAGCACAGTTTCGCCTCGGGCAGGGTCGCTGCCACCAGACGCACCTCGGTGATGGAGGCGACATCGTAATGCGTGATTCCGCTTTCCCACAGCACCTTCAACAGGTCGGGCGAGGGATTGGCCTTTACGGCATAAAGCGAGCGCCCCGGAAACTTCGTGGAGAAGAATCGGGCGGCGCGGGCCGCAGCCTGCGGGCGAATAAGCGTTACCGGTGCTGCCGGTTTGAGGGCAATTGCTACCCCCAGCGCGCTGGGATGCTCGTACAATTCAAGGGACCTCCAGTGTATTCAAGACTATCAAGCTGCCTTGCGGTGGAAGTCCCATGGGGCAGCGGGGGCTCGATATATGGGGTAGGGGCCCCCCTGTAAAGCGCTGCCGAAAAATTTCTTGTAACAGTAATGTCACGAAAGGCGGTGCTTGAAATCCTCATAGGAAAAGCGCCGAATCTCGCGCAATTCAGCGGTTTGGCTGTTCCACAGCCAGATGTCGGGCAATGGCACGCCGTTGAACATGGTCGTCTTGACCATGGAATAATGCGCCTGGTCGAGGAAGGCGATTCTGCCGCCCGGTTCAGCCGTGCCGGGAATGCGATAATCGCCGATGATGTCGCCGGCGAGGCAGGAGGGGCCGCCAAGGCGCACGACAGCGCCCTCAGAGGGCTCATGGAGCATCGCGGGGCGATAGGGCGCCTCGATCACGTCGGGCATGTGACAGGTCGCGGAAATGTCCGTGATCGCCACCGGCATGCCATTGTCGATCACGTCGAGAATCTCGCCGACAAGGATGCCGGCATCCAGCGCCATCGCCTCGCCGGGTTCCAGATACAGGTCGAGCCCGGTCTGCGCGCGAATCCCGCGCAGGAAGTCGACCAGCCTGTCGCGCTGATAGTCCGCGCGGGTGATATGGTGGCCGCCGCCGAAATTCAGCCATTTGAGCGCGGCGAAATACGGTGCGAGTCGCGACTCGATGGCCGCCCATGTGCGCTCCAGCGGCAGGAAGTCCTGCTCGCACAGCGAATGGAAATGCAGGCCGGAAACGCCCTCCAGATGTTCGGGGCGCAGCTGGTCGATCGGGAAGCCAAGGCGGCTATGTGGTTGGCAGGGGTCGTATTTCGCGACCTCGCCCTCGGCGTGCAGCGGATTGATCCGCAGGCCGATGTCGAACGTCTCGCCCGCCGCCCGCGCAGCCTCGATCTGCGGGCGGAAGCGCGCGATCTGATAGGGACTGTTGAAGATCACATGATCCGAGATGCGCAGGATTTCCGGCAGGTCCTCCGCCTTGTAGCCCGCGCAATAGGTCGCGACTTCCTTGTCACCGTTCGGGCCGGCATATGCCTCACGCCCTAGCCGCGCCTCATAGAGGCCGGACGCGCACACGCCGTCCAGATGCTCGGCCACCAGCGCGCCCAGCGACCACATGGAAAAGGCCTTGAGCGCGCCCAGGATGCGGATGCCCGCCCGATCGCGCACATCCTTCAGGATCAGCAGGTTGCGCTTCACCGCAGCCTCGTCGACGACGAAGCTGGGCGAGGGGACGCTGTAGAGATCGAAGCGCGCAAAGGCGCCGGGATCGCCGGCCTTGGTTTCCATATTGGTTCTCGTCATTCCCGCGAAGGCGGGAATCCATCTCCCGACGTCGCGACTGGGGCTATGGCAGGAGATGGGTCCCCGCCTTCGCGGGGATGACCAGAATCAGAAGTCGAGCGGCGCGTCCAGTTCCTTCACTTGCCAGGGCAGGCCGTGCAGGTTCAGCATGTCCATGAACGGATCGGGATCGAACTGCTCGATGTTGAACACGCCACCACCTTCTGCTTCCGGGGCCTTCCACGCGCCGGTCAGCATCATGGCCGCGCCGATCATCGCGGGGACGCCGGTGGTGTAGCTGACGGCTTGGTTGCCGGTCTCGGCATAGGCGTCTTCATGATCGCAGATATTGTAGACATAGACGGTCTTGGGCTTGCCGTCCTTCTCGCCGGTCGCGATGTCGCCGATATTGGTCTTGCCCTTGGTGGTCGAGCCGAGCGAGGAAGGCTCGGGCAGCACCGCTTTCAGGAACTGCAGCGGGATGATTTCCTGCCCGTTGTAGATCACCGGGTCGATCCGCGTCATGCCGACATTCTGCAGCACTTCGAGATGCTTGAGATAGGCGTCGCCAAAGGTCATCCAGAAGCGGATGCGCTTGATTTCGGGATAGAATTTGGCGAGCGACTCCAGTTCCTCATGATACATGAGGTACATGTTCTTCGGGCCGACCTGTTCGAAGTCGAACGCCTGCTTGTGCTTGAGCGCCGGGCCTTCCACCCACTTGCCGCCTTCCCAGTGACGCGACGGCGCGGTCACTTCGCGGATGTTGATCTCCGGGTTGAAGTTGGTGGCGAAATGCTGGCCATGGTCGCCGCCATTGCAATCGAGAATGTCGAGCGTGTCGATCCGGTCGAGCAGGTGCTTCTTGATGTAGCTGGCGAACACGCTGGTCACGCCGGGGTCGAAGCCCGAACCTAGCAGCGCCATGATGCCGGCGTCCTTGAAGCGCTCCTGATAGGCCCACTGCCAGCCATATTCGAACTTGGGCGTGTCGCGCGGCTCGTAATTGGCGGTGTCGAGATAATCCACCTTGGTCGCGAGGCACGCGTCCATGATGTTGAGATCCTGATAGGGCAGGACGAGGTTGACGACCAGCTTGGGCTGGACCTTCTCGATCAGCGCGATGGTCTGCGCAACGTCATCGGCATCCACCTGCGCCACGTCGATGGTGACGCCGGTGCGCGCCTTCACCGATTCGGCGACTTTCTCACAGCTGACGATACGGCGGCTGGCGAGGGTGATGTGCGAAAAGATGTCGCTGTTCATCGCCATCTTGTGCACCGCGACCGACCCGACGCCGCCCGCGCCGATGACAAGAACCTTGCTCAATTCCACTGCTCCATCTCTGACCGCGCCGACGCGCGAAAGCGCCCATATAGGGGCTCGTCATGACAGCGCAAAGTCAGAGTGAACGGTGCCGGCAAAGGAATGCGCCGGCGCGGGCCATCGCTCCAGCCCGCATCATGATGCGCGGGGGCCGGCGCAAGGCCCATAAAGAACCATAAGCAGCCTTACCGGTCGGCGGCTTCGCCATCGGAAGGTGGCGGCGGCATTTCATCGCGGGTCAGGACGCCGTCATGATTGGCGTCGCGATCGTCGAACAGGGCAAGCGCCGCTGCCGAGAACTCGGCATGGTCGATCATGCCGTCATCGTTGGAATCCTCGTAGCGCGGCATGCCGTTCGGAGGTGCCACGGGTTGCATCGCGGGACCGCGCTGCGCCATGCCGCCTTGCCCGGCCCGGCCGCGACCTTCGCCGGACGATGGCCCGCCGGCGCCGCGATGGCCCCCGCCAAAGCCCTCGCCGCCAAAACCACCACCGCCGCCGAAATCGCCGCCCTGGCCGCCGCCCGGCCCCCTGCGTCCGCGTCCCTGTTGCTGGCCGGCGGGGCGATCTCCACCGCCGCCGCTGTCGGGCGAAATATGCATCAACGCCCGCACCGGGATCAGCCCGTCGCCGTCCGGATCGCGCGCGGCGAAATCGCGATCGAGCCAGGCCGTCATTTCCGCGCGCGTCACCTTGCCGTCGCCATCGCTGTCCGCTGCGAGGATGCCGGCGGGAGGCGGCGGCGGGGGCGTTGCGGCATCGGCGCCGGTGTCGGCCGTCTGGGCAGTGGCAAGAAGGAGCAGCGGCAAGATCATCGTCGGCAAGGGTCTGGTCCTCGAATTATCATCGGCGCACTCCTGCGCAGCGCAGTTTGCCGGCATATTTCAATTCATGTCAGTATTTGGCGAAGGCTCGGACCGGCGCCTGCTTCGGGGGGATGATCCGATCGGGACATCGGGCCCGGTCGGCGCGCGGCGCGATCGGGCGGGGTGTCATGATGCAGCCCATGGTCGCCAGCAGTGGCTATTGGCACCCCTTGCCGGTGGCCTTGCAAAAGGCGGCCATGGTCTCGCCCTTGAAATCGACGGTGCCGACCAGATCCATGGTGGCCTTCATGACATCGGGGGTGGCCGCCTTCATGCGGGCGGCCGCGGGGCTTTCATAAAAGGCGACGAGCGTCTTCAGGTCGTCCTCGCCCAGCCGCTCGGCAAAGGCTCGCCCTTCGGCCTGCAGGATGCGATCCTGCCCCTTGCGGGCGATATCGGCGGCGGTGGCGCGCAATGTCGCCACATCTGCAGCCGACAATTCGGGATGCGCCGACACAAGCTCTTCGGTTTCCCTGGCGGCGACGGCGGGCAGCACGCTCGCAAGCGTGCCCGATCGGGCGAGCCTGATCCCCAGGGCTTCGGCCTGTGCGGTCGGCGCTGCAGCCAGCAGGAGCAGCGCCGCGATCATCACGCGGCCTTCCGCAACTCCAGTTCCAGCCGGTCCCAGATCTCGACCAGGGCATGCACCAGGCCGCGCATCATCGCTTCATCATGGGCGGGGCCGGGGGTGAAGCGCAGGCGCTCCGTGCCGCGCGGCACGGTGGGATAGTTGATCGGCTGCACATAGACGCCATATTCGGCGAGCAGGATGTCGCTGATCCGCTTGGCCTTCACCGGATCGCCCACCATCAGCGGGACGATATGGGTGGTGGACGGCATCACCGGCAGCCCGG
This sequence comes from Sphingobium aquiterrae, assembly GCF_037154135.1. NCBI lineage: Bacteria > Pseudomonadati > Pseudomonadota > Alphaproteobacteria > Sphingomonadales > Sphingobiaceae > Sphingobium > Sphingobium aquiterrae. The sequence goes on along the minus strand of NZ_JBANFL010000005.1, from coordinate 102,759 downwards.
CATCCGCCATCAGCTGCTTGAGGAGCGCGGCAGATGCCTGCTGGCCGTCGCGCTCGACGCTCGACTGCTTGAGGTGGCGCACGCTGGCCAGCACGCCCGCGACCAGCACCGGCGAGAGCGACGTCGTGAAGATGAAGCCCGGCGCATAGGAACGGATGACGTCGATGATCATCTGGTCCGCCGCGATATAGCCGCCCATCACGCCAAAGGCCTTGCCCAGCGTGCCCTCGATGATCGTCAGGCGATCGGCCACGCCGTCGCGCTCCGAAATGCCGCCGCCGCGTGGGCCGTACATGCCCACGGCATGGACTTCGTCCAGATAGGTGAGGGCATTGAATTCATCGGCCAGGTCGCAGAGTTCCGCGATCGGGGCGACGTCCCCGTCCATCGAATAGACGCTTTCGAACGCGATCAGCTTGGCCGCTTCGGGATCGGCGGCTTCCAGCAGCTCGCGCAGATGGGCGAGGTCATTATGGCGGAAGACCTGCTTCTCGCAGCCCGAATTGCGGATGCCCGCGATCATCGAGGCGTGGTTCAGCTCGTCCGAAAAGATGATGCAGCCCGGCAGCAGCTTCGCCAGCGTCGCCAGCGTCGCCTCGTTCGAGACATAGCCGGAGGTGAAGAGCAATGCACCTTCCTTGCCGTGCAGGTCGGCGAGTTCGCCCTCCAGATCGACATGGTAATGTGTGTTGCCGCCGATATTGCGGGTGCCGCCGGAGCCGGCGCCGACATCGTGCAGCGCTTCTTCCATGGCGGCGATCACCTTGGGATGCTGCCCCATGGCGAGATAATCGTTGGAACACCATACGGTGATCGGCTTAGGGCCATTGTGGCCGTGGAAGCAGCGCGCATTGGGGTATGCGCCCTTGTTGCGCAGGATATCGATAAAGACACGATACCGGCCTTCACTGTGCAGCCGCTCAATAGCTTGGCTGAAAACATGTTTATAGTTCACTGCGTCTGTCCGCATCGCCATGTCTTTCAATTCCGGCGCATTAGCCTCTGATGGCGCGCAATGCCAGTGATAACGGCTCGCAGACCATAAGTATTATCCCGATCACGCCCTGCGACATGGGCGATCGGGGCGATATGGGAACATCACAGGCCTTCGATCCGGCCAAGGCCATAGGCCGCCAGCGAGGGGCGCAGCGCCTCGATATCGGGATCGAGCCGGGTGAAGACGGCGATGCCGCCCTCGAACGCATCGGGCCATGGCTGGTTGCGGGTCAGGTGTACGACGCGCCGGGCGATGCCGCCGCCGCCATGCAGGAATTGCAGCGGCCGGGGCGAGACGGCTTCCAGTTCCGCCTGCACCAGCGGGAAGTGGGTGCAGGCCAGCACGACGACATCCATGCGGTCCCCGCCGGGCTGGTCGAACAGCCCGTCCAGCGCCTCCCGCGCGATGTCGAGGTCCAGCGGTTCGCCGCGCAGCTTGGCTTCGGCCAGCGCGACCAGCCCGGCGGAACCATGGCGCAGGATCAGGCAGTCGGCGCCATGATCGGCCGCCAGCCGGTCGACATAGGGCTGGCGCACGGTGGCTTCGGTGCCCAGCACGCCGATCACGCGGTCGATCGAGCGCAGCGCGGCGGGCTTGATCGCCGGCACGGTGCCGACGACGGGAATGTCGAGCGCCGCCCGCACCGCCGACAGCGCGATGGTGGAGGCGGTGTTGCAGGCGATGACCGCAAGCCGCGGCCGGTAACGCTCCACCAGCCGGCCCAGCAACGCGGGAACCCGCGCGGCGATCTCCGACTCGCTCTTGGTGCCATAGGGGTAGCCGGCGCGGTCGGCGGCATAGACCACCGGCGCGGTCGGCAGGAGCACGCGGGTGGGCGCCAGAATCGAAAGCCCGCCCACGCCGGAATCGAAGAACAGCAATGGAGCGGTGGGCGACAGCGTCATGATGGCCGGGCTTAGCGCAGATGCCGGGCCGGCAAAAGAGAGCATGATGGGGGCAGATGAGGGCACGCATGACGGGGCGCATGGCGGGATAGGGGGCATGCGTCGCGCGATCATGGCACGCTGCCCCTTTGCGCGGGCGGACGGCCCCCCTATGATCCGCGCCGTTGAACAAAGGGGATATCATGCAGATTCTGTGGTTTGTGCCGGCGCTGGTGCTCGTCATCGGCTATGTGCTCGGCTCGATCCCGTTCGGGTTGCTGCTAACGCGCATGGTGGGCGGCGGGGATCTGCGCGCCATCGGATCGGGCAATATCGGCGCGACCAATGTGCTGCGCACCGGGCGCAAGGGCGTCGCCGCGCTGACGCTGCTGCTGGACATGGGCAAGGGCGCGCTGGCCGTCGCCATCGGCGCACGGCTGCTGGATGGCGGCGGGACGATGTGCGGGGTGATGGCCTTTGTCGGCCATTGCTACCCCCTGTGGCTGCGCTTTGCCGGGGGTAAGGGCGTGGCGACGATGATGGGTGTCGTTCTGGCGCTCTATTGGCCCAGCGGGCTCGTCTTCGCGGCAGTGTGGATCGGCGCACTGCTGGCGCTGCGCTATTCCTCGGTCGGCGGCATGGCGGCGGCGATCAGCGCGCCGCTGGGGGTGCTTGCCATGGGTCGGATCGGGTTGCTGCCTGCCTTTCTGGCGATGGCGCTGATCGTGCTGTGGCGGCATCGCGCCAATATCGCGCGGCTGGTGGCCGGGACGGAACCCAGGGTCGGCAAGGGCAAGGCCGCCGGCACGCCATCGGCAACCCCGCCGGCATGACCTCGCTCACCAGGGATGGGCTGGACATGCTGCGCCTGATCCGCTCGGCGCAGATCGGCCCCGTCGCCTACAGGCAATTGCTTGCCCGCTTCGGATCGGCGGGCGCGGCATTGGCGGCCATCCCGGCACTGGCGGCGCGGGGCGGCGGGCGGGCGCCTCGCCTGGCGGACGAAGGCGCGGTATTGCGGGAAGTGGAGCGGACGCAGGCGCTGGGCGCGCGCTATCTGTTCCTGGGCGCGCCCGATTACCCGCCCCTGCTCAACCATATCGAGACGGCGCCCCCTGCGCTGATCGTCCGCGGCGATGCGGCCCTGGCCGGGCGGGCGACCGTCGGCATGGTCGGCGCGCGCAATGCTTCGGCGGCGGCCTGCCGCTTCGCGCGCATGCTGGCGCAGGATCTGGGCGCGCGCGGCGGGATCATCGTGTCGGGCCTGGCGCGCGGCATCGACACGGCCGCGCATATGGGGTCGCTCGGCAGCGGCACCATCGCCGTGATCGCCAGCGGCATCGACATCGCTTTCCCGCCGGAAAATGCGGCCCTGCAGGAGCGGATCGCGGCGGAGGGCCTGCTCATCACGGAGCAGGCGCCCGGCACGCAGCCGCTCGCCCGGCATTTCCCTTCGCGCAACCGGATCATCGCGGGCATCGCGGCGGGCACGGTGGTGGTGGAGGCCGCGCCGCGCTCGGGCTCGCTCATCACCGCCCGCCTTGCCGCCGAAGCGGGGCGCGAGGTGATGGCCGTGCCCGGCTCCCCGCTCGATCCGCGCGCGCAGGGCTGCAACCAGCTGATCCGCGAAGGGGCGACGCTCGTCCAGAATGCGGCCGACGTGATGGAAGCCATCGGCCCCATCGACCAGCGCATGGTGCGACAGGCCAGGGCCGGCTTCACCAGCGGCCCGGCCTTGCAGGATGCGGGCGAAAGCGAGCGTCGCGCGCTCGTGGCCCTGCTCGGGCCGGTGCCCGTGCCGGTCGATGAACTCATCCGCCAGTCCGGCCTGCCGCCCGCGCTGGTGCAGATGGTGCTTCTGGAACTGGAGCTGGCCAGCCGGCTTGAGCGTCATGCTGGTGCAAGAGTGAGCCTTATATGAGCGGAATATGCGCTGGGGACAGAACGTCTCTGGCAATAATCGTTCGAAGGCTTACTTGACGGCCTTCGAACACCCCCGCCAAACTCGCGCGTACGTGTGAGACTGATTTCGGAGCGTCAATGCAACTCGTCATCGTAGAATCCCCCGCCAAGGCGAAAACCATCGAGAAATATCTCGGAGGGGATTTTCATGTCCTCGCATCCTATGGCCATATTCGCGATCTGCCGGCCAAGGACGGCTCGGTCGATCCCGATGACGGCTTTGCGATGGCGTGGGAAAATTATGGCGACAAGGGCAAGCAGCTCAAGGCCATTACCGACGAGGCCAAGAAGGCTACGCGCCTGATCCTCGCGACTGACCCTGATCGCGAGGGGGAGGCGATCAGCTGGCATGTGCAGGAAGTGCTGCGCGCCAGGAAGGCGTTGCCGCAGAAAGTGGACCGCGTCACCTTCAACGCCATCACAAAACAGGCCGTCACCGAAGCGATGGCGCATCCGCGCGCGCTGGACGAAGACCTGATCGATGCCTATCGCGCCCGCCGCGCGCTGGACTATCTGGTGGGCTTCACGCTCTCTCCGGTGCTGTGGCGCAAGCTGCCCGGCGCCAAGTCGGCGGGCCGGGTGCAGTCCGTCGCGCTGCGCTTGGTGGTGGAGCGCGAGCGCGAGATCGAAAGCTTCACGCCGCAGGAATATTGGTCCGTCTCGGCCGAGATGGAGCAGGGCGGCGTTGCCTTCATGACACGCCTCGTCCGCTGGAAGGGCGAGAAGATCGATCGCCTGACGATCGGCAAGGAAGGCGATGCGATGGCCGCGAAAGCGACTGTCGAGGCCAGCCGCTTCACCGTCGAGCGGGTCGAGACCAAGCCCGTCACCCGCAATCCTCCGCCGCCTTTCACCACCTCCACCCTGCAGCAGGAGGCCGCGCGCAAGCTCGGTTTCTCCGCCAGCCATACGATGCGGATCGCGCAGCAGCTCTATGAGGACGGCGCGATCACCTATATGCGTACCGACGGCGTGCAGATGGACGGCAGCGCCATCAACGCCGCGCGCAAGGCGATCGCGGATCGCTATGATGGCGGCTATCTGCCCGACAAGCCGCGCCAGTACCAGACCAAGGCCAAGAATGCACAGGAAGCGCATGAAGCCATCCGCCCGACCGAATTTTCCCGCGACAAGCTGGGATCGGGCGATCATGCGCGGCTGTACGACCTCGTCTTCAAACGCGCATTGGCGAGCCAGATGGCCTCGGCCCGGATGGAGCGCACGACGGTCGATCTGGTCGACGGCACCGGACAGCACGCGCTGCGCGCAACCGGCCAGGTGGTGATCTTCCCCGGCTTCCTCGCGCTGTATGAGGAAGGCCGCGACGATAGCGACGATGAGGACGGCAAGCTGCTCCCCCGCCTGTCCGAAGGCGATGTGCCGGCGAAGAAGGCTGTCCATGCAGAGCAGCATTTCACCCAGCCGCCGCCGCGCTACAGCGAGGCAAGCCTGGTCAAGAAGCTGGAGGAGCTGGGCATCGGCCGCCCGTCCACCTATGCCTCGACCCTCCAGGTGCTGAAGGATCGCGACTATGTGCGGATCGAGAAGAATCGCTTCTTCGCCGAGGAGAGCGGGCGGCTGGTGACGGCCTTCCTCGAACGCTTCTTCGAGCGCTATGTGTCCTATGACTTCACGGCGGGGCTTGAAGACGAACTGGACGATATTTCCGGCGGCCGTGCCCAGTGGCAGGCGGTGCTGGAAGCCTTCTGGAAGGACTTCAAGCCCAAGACGGCGGAGGTGATGGAGCAGAAACCCTCCGATATCACCGCCGAGCTGGACAAGTTCCTTGAGCCGATGCTCTTCCCGCCCAAGGCCGACGGCAGCGATCCGCGCGCCTGCCCGCTCTGCGGCGACGGCAAGCTCAGCCTGCGCGGCGGCCGTTTCGGCGCGTTCATCGCCTGCTCCAACTATCCCGAGTGCAAATATACCCGCAAGTTCGGGCAGCCGGGCGCCAGCGAAAATGGCGGCGACAACGGGCCTGAGGGGATCGGCCAGCATCCCGAGACCGGACAGGACATCGTCCGCAAGTCTGGGCGCTTTGGCCCCTATATCGAGATGGGCGAGGGCAAGGAGGCCAAGCGCGGCTCGATCCCCAAGGATCTGCCCGATGGCGAGCTGACCCTGGATTGGGCGGTCAAGCTGCTCAGCCTGCCGCGTGAGGTGGGCCTGCACCCGGAAACGGGCCTGCCGATCGTTGCCAATATCGGTCGTTTCGGGCCGTATCTGCTGCATGACGGCAAATATGGCCGCCTGTCGAGCACCGCCGAGATTTTCGAGGTGGGCATGAACAGCGCGGTGGTGAAGCTTGCCGAGGCGGCCAATCGCGGCGCACGCGGCGGTGCCTCACGCGAACCGCTCAAGGTGCTGGGCAAGCATCCCCGGACCGAGGTGGAGATCAAGCTGATGGAAGGGCGCTACGGCCCTTATGTGACGGACGGCACCACCAACGCGACCCTGCCCAAGACGGTGGAAAAGGATGCGCTGACGCTGGAGGAAGCCGCGCAGCTGATCGACGCGCGCGCGGCGGCGGCACCGGCCAAGAAGGGCAAGAAGAAGCCGGCCGCGAAAAAGGCGCCGGCCAAGAAGGCGCCACCGAAAAAGGCGGCTGCTGCAAAGGCGCCCAAGAAGGCAAAGGGAACGGTGGAAGCCTGAACGCGCGATTATGCGGCCCGGACCGGCGGCGCTTTCATAGCGGGATGGAAATGGCGGAGGAGGTCAATGCCCCCTCCGCTCCCTCTCCAGCTCAGAAACGCGTGCTGACCGATAGGCCCCGGATGCCGGGGGCGTTGGCCATTGTCGCGATATTATGGAAATCGACGGCGCCCGTCATGCGGATTTGATCGGGCAGAGTGCGCACGTCAGCGGCTCGTTCTGCGCGATGGAATGCGGTGGCGACGATTTCGCCGTTGCGGCCGTCATCCTGGGATGGTGTCGCCTGCTTCCCGGCGGCCGCGTCCGTTGGCGCAAATAGCGGGAATGGCGGAGCGGCTGCCATGGCCGGCATCGCTGCGGCGGAGGAAAAAGTCTGGAGGAGCCGGGGCGTGCCCGGCAGGAACATCATGGCCATTGGGTTCCCTTTGACTGTCTTGTTTCCCTCCTGCTCCCGATCTCGCCCCGTCATCGGGCCATGATCGAAGCGTAGCGTCTTAGCGGGCCCGCGACAATTGCGCCAAATTGCTGAAACGACGAGGCGTTTTACAGCTGCGGTCAGTCTACCCAGTCGAGCCCGATGTCGCGATAAAGACCGCGATCGTCCTCCCAGTCCTCCTTCACCTTGACGTGCAGGTAGAGGTGGACCCGGCGCCCCAACAGCTCGCCAAGTTCCGCCCGCGCGCGGGAACCGATTTCTTTCAGGCGCTGGCCGCCCTTGCCCAATATGATGGCGCGCTGGGTCGGGCGGGCGATCAGGATCTGCTGGTGGATTTCCACGGACCCGTCTTCACGTTCGGAATATTTCTCGGTCTCCACCGCGCTGGCATAGGGCAGTTCGGCGTGCAGCTGATGATAGAGCTGTTCGCGCGTGATCTCGGCGGCCAGCATCCGGTCGGTGGCGTCGGAGACCTGATCTTCGGGGAAATGCCACGGCCCTTCCGGCATGGCGTCGGCCAGCGCGGCCTTGAGTTCGGCCAGGCCATCGCCGGTCGCCGCGCTCACGAACCAGATATGCTCGAACGCGGCCATGGCGTTCAGCTTCTCGGCATGGACCAGCAGCTTCTCCTTGATGGAGATATCCACCTTGTTGATGATGAGCCACTTGCGTTCGGTGCGCCCCGCAAGCCCTTCCACGATGCCCTCGACCTTGGGGCCAAGGCCGCCCTTGCCGTCGATCACCAGCGCGATCAGGTCCGCGCCCTGGGCGCCGCCCCATGCCGCCTGCACCATCGCCCGGTCGAGCCGCCGCTTGGGCTGGAAGATGCCGGGCGTGTCGACCAGCAGCAGTTGCGCCTCCCCCTCGATCGCGACACCCATCAGGCGCGTGCGCGTGGTCTGCGCCTTCGGGCTGGTGATCGCCACCTTCTGGCCGACCAGCGCGTTGACGAGGGTGGATTTGCCCGCATTGGGCGCGCCGACAATGGCGACAAGGCCGCAGCGGGTGGTCATTTCAATTGCTCCAGAAGCGCCTTTGCGGCGGCAGTTTCGGCTTCCTGCTTCGATCCGCCCTCGGCGGAGGCTTCGCCCACGCCCTTGATCGCAACGGTGACAGTGAAGCGCAGATTATGGTGGGGGCCGGTGCGGCCGGTCATGACATATTCGGGCGGGCGCTTGCGGTTGGCGGCGGCCCATTCCTGCAGTGCGGACTTGGGGTGGCGCGGCGCGGCGGCCTGGGTATCGACCCGGCCGGCCCAGAGCTTGCGGATCAGCGCGCGCGCGTCGTCCAGCCCGGACTCCAGATAGAGCGCGCCGATCAGCGCCTCCATCACGTCGCCCAGCACATTGTCGCTGTCCGACGCGCCATCGTCGCGCGCCTGCTTGCCCAGGATCAGATGCTCGGGCACGCCCACATCGCGCGCGATCTCGGCGCAGGTGCCGCCCGACACCAGCATGTTGAACCGGCGGGAGAGGGCGCCTTCGGGCTCGCCAGGGAAATGCGCGAACAGCCATTCGGCCATGACCAGGCCCAGAATGCGGTCGCCCAGAAATTCCAGCCGTTCGTAATTATGGGCGTTGGCGCTGCCATGGGTCAGAGCCTGCCGGTACAGTTCAGTGCGCGCGGGCGCCTTTCCGATCAGGTCCGTCAGCCACGCGATCAAAAACCTTCTCCGATCCTGTCCCAGCGGGCCGCGGTGAACCAGGTCCAGGGCAGCAGCCAGTTGGCGCTGCCGTCCGTCGAAAAGACCGAGATCAGCGCCTTGCCGACCAGGTTCTCCTGCGGGACAAGGCCGATGCCGCCGCCTTCTTCCGCGGCAAAGCGGCTGTCGGCGCTGCGATCGCGATTGTCGCCCATCAGGAACAGCTTGCCTTCCGGCACCATGATGGTGTCGCGGTTGTCGGCCGGGCCGTTCTGCTCCAGGTCGAATACATTATAGCTTTTGCCGTTGGGCAGCGTCTCGCGATATTGCGGATAGCGGCACTGGCGCTTGCCGTCCTTCGTGCGCTCTTCGAATTCGGGGCGATAGCAGGGGAAGGGGCTGCCGTCCTGCGTCGCCTTGTCGATCATGTTCTGGGACACGGGCAGGACAAGGTCGGCGATCTTCTGCTTGGGAATGGCCTGGCCGTTCAGGATCACCTGGCCGTTCTGCACGGAAATCAGGTCGCCGGGCAGGCCGATGACGCGCTTGATATAATCGTCGCGCTGGTGCGGCGGCGCCTTGAACACCACGACATCGCCCCGCTGCGGCGTGGAGGCGAAGATGCGGCCAGGGATCAGCGGCACGCTGAACGGCAGCGAATAGCGCGAATAGCCATAGGGCCATTTGGCCACCAGCAGATAGTCGCCGATCAGCAGCCGGGGCTGCATCGATTCCGATGGAATATTGAACGGGGAGACGATCAGGCTGCGCAACAGCAGCACGAAGATGGCGAGCTTGGCGAGAAACCAGATGAAATCCCGCGTTTCAGATGTTTTGCTCATTCGCGATCCATGCATATCCGTCCGTTCAGCGCGGCTTTGATGCTTCCTGCGGCTCAGGTCAAGCAAAGCCATGGAAGCGGCCTGTATTGCGGCGGGACATTCGCTAGGATGGCGCAGGGAATCGGGTGCAGCCGATGCCGATGATCGAACCGCCGGAAGGACCATGATGTCGACTGAAGCCTGGAACATGATTGCTGCCCTGCCCGTCCCGGAGCTGAAGACGATCTTCGAGCGCGATCCCGATCGTTTGACCAGGTTCAGCCTGTCCGTGGGGCCGGTGCGGTTCGACTGGGCGAAGACCCATCTGACCGACGGGCTGGTCGACGCCTTTGTGGCACTGGCGGAAGGCAGCGATTTCGCGGCGAAGCGCGACGCCCTGTTTGCCGGCGCGAAGGTGAACGTCACCGAGGGGCGCGCTGTCGAGCACACCGCCGAACGGGGCGAGGGCAATGCCGAGAGCGTGGCGCTGGCCCGCAATTTCCATGCCCGCATGCGCGCGCTGATCGACGCGATCGAGGCGGAAGCGCTGGGGCCGATCCGTCATATCCTGCATATCGGCATCGGCGGATCGGCGCTGGGGCCGGACCTGATCGTGGAGGCGCTGGGGCGCGACGCCGGGCGTTATGATGTCGCAATCGTCTCCAATGTGGATGGAACGGCGCTGGAAACGGCGATGGACCGGTTCGATCCGCATGCGACCATCCTCGCCATCGCCTCCAAGACCTTCACCACCACCGAAACCATGCTGAACGCGGCGAGCGCGATCAACTGGATGGTCGAGGCCGGTGTCGAAGACCCCTATGGCAAGGTGGTGGCGCTGACCGCCGCGCCGGACAGGGCGATGGAATGGGGTGTCGATGAAACCCGCGTCCTGCCTTTCTCCGAAAGCGTGGGCGGGCGTTATTCGCTCTGGTCGTCCATCGGTTTTCCCGCCGCGCTCGCGCTGGGCTGGGATGCGTTCGAAAGCCTGCTGGAGGGCGCCGCGTCGATGGACCGGCATTTCCGCCTGGCCCCGCCGCGTGAAAATGCGCCGATGCTCGCGGCCTTTGCCGATCTTTATTATGCCCGCACGCTCAAATGCGAAACCCGCGCCGTCTTTGCCTATGACGAGCGGCTGAAGCTGCTGCCTTCCTATCTCCAGCAGCTGGAGATGGAGAGCAACGGCAAGGGCGTGACCGTGGACGGCAAGCCCGTGGATGGCCCGACCGCGCCGATCACCTGGGGCGGGGTGGGGACGGACGCGCAGCATGCGGTGTTCCAGCTGCTGCATCAGGGCACGCATCTGGTGCCGGTGGAATTCATCGCCTCGCGCGAGCCCGGCCACAGCCTGGACCCCGCCCATCACCGAGCGCTGCTGGTCAACTGTTTCGCGCAGGGGGCGGCGCTGATGCGGGGCAAGGACAATGCCGCCGATCCCGCCCGCGCCTATCCCGGCAACCGCCCGTCGGCCACGATCCTGCTGGACGATGTGACGCCGCATGCCCTTGGCGCGCTGATCGCCTTTTACGAGCATCGCGTATTCGTTTCCGGCGTGCTGATGAACATCAACAGCTATGACCAGTTCGGCGTCGAGCTGGGCAAGGAGATCGCCAGGTCGATCGAGACCGAGGGGCCAAAGGGTTTCGATCCCTCGACCATGGCGCTGATCGACCTCGCGCTGGGCTGATCGCGCCCACGACAGGGTAAAGCGATCAGCCAGAACGTGAAAACCCATTTGTCTAACATGCCGCGCGTCGCCATATCCGCACGCAACAGCGGAAAGGCGTGTGCATGAGCGACTATGAGTATGACCTGTTCGTCATCGGTGCGGGATCGGGCGGCGTGCGTGCCGCGCGGATATCCGCCGCGCATGGGGCGAAGGTTGCGATTGCAGAGGAATTCCGCGTCGGCGGCACCTGCGTCATCCGCGGCTGCGTGCCCAAGAAGCTGCTCGTCTATGGCGCGCATTTCGCCGAGGACCTAAAGGACGCCCGCCGCTTCGGCTGGAACGTGCCCGATTGCGATTTCGACTGGACGACCCTGCGCGACAATGTGCTGAGCGAGGTCGACCGGCTGAACGGCGCCTATACCAACACGCTCGACAGCCATCATGTGGAAGTGTTCCACGAGCGGGCCACCGTGTCCGGCCCGCATGAGGTGACGCTGGCGAGCGGCCGCACGATCAGCGCGCGCTATATCCTCATCGCGACCGGTGCCTGGCCGATGATCCCGCCGATCGAGGGCGCCGAACATGGCATCACCTCGAACGAGGTCTTCCATATCGAGAAGGCACCCAAGCGTGTCGTGATCGCGGGCGGCGGTTATATCGCCAATGAATTTGCCGGCATCTTCCACCAGTTCGGCGCGCATGTGACGCTGGTCAACCGCTCCGACACGATCCTGCGCAGCTATGACGCGCAGATCCGCGACCGGCTGCTGCAGATCAGCATGGCGAAGGGCATCAATTTCCGTTTCAACGCGCAGATGGAGCGGATCGAGAAGAATGAGGACGGCACGCTGTGCATCCGCATCAAGGGCGGCGATCCCATCCCCTGCGACCTGCTGCTGTTCGCCACCGGACGCAAGCCCAATAGCGATGGTCTGGGCCTTGAAGCTTTGGGCGTCGAAATCGACGATCAGGGCGCGATCAAGGTGGACGAATATAACCGCTCCAATGTCGAGAGCATCTATGCGGTGGGCGATGTCACCAACCGGGTGCAGCTGACGCCGGTGGCGATCCGCGAGGGTCATGCCTTTGCCGATACCGTGTTCGGCAACAAGCCGCGCACGGTGGACTATGGTTGCATCCCATCGGCGGTGTTCAGCCATCCGCCGATCGCCGCCGTCGGCATGACGGAGAGCGAGGCGCGGCACAAGCTCGGCACCGTGAAGGTCTATACGTCCGACTTCCGGGCGATGAAGGATGTGCTGGCCGGGCGCAACGAGCGCGCGCTCTACAAGATGGTCGTGGACGCGACGACGGACAAGGTCGTCGGCCTGCACATGATCGGCCCGGATGCGCCGGAAATCCTGCAGGCGGCGGCCGTCGCCGTGAAGGCGGGCCTGAGCAAGCAGGATTTCGACGATACCGTCGCCCTGCACCCCAGCATGGCCGAGGAACTGGTGCTGCTGAAATAGGGGGCCGCAACGCGCCTGCAAAAAAATCTGCGATCGGTATCTTTCGTCCGGGCGCAACACTGTTATGCCTGCGGCCATCCACCAACAGGGAGGCCGCAGGCAAGGCCATGAACATCAAGACAATCCAGTTCCTCGTCGCCACCAGCATGCTGGCCGGCATCGTCTCGCCTGCCGCCGTGATGGCGCAGACCGATCCGATGACGCCGGACATGGTGAAGGTCTACGACCCAGCGCGCGCGCAGGCCGATTATATCCGGCGCGAGGTGATGATCCCGATGCGCGACGGCGTAAAGCTGTTCACCGTGATCGTGATGCGCAAGGGTACGAAGAACGGCCCGATCCTGCTGAGCCGGACCCCCTATGATGCGGGCAAGGCGACCAGCCGCAACCGCAGCCAGAAGATCGAGGAAATCCTGCCGATCTCCGACGCGGAGTTCGTGAACGACGGTTATATTCGCGTCTATCAGGACGTGCGCGGGCTCGACGGGTCGGAAGGCGACTATGTGATGACCCGGCCGCTGCGCGGTCCGCTCAACAAGACCAATGTCGACCATTCGACCGATGCCTATGACACCATCGAATGGCTGGTGAAGAATGTGCCGGAAAGCAACGGGAAGGTCGGCATCACCGGATCGTCCTATCTGGGCTTCACGTCGCTGATGGCACTGATCGATCCGCACCCCGCGCTGAAGGCCGCCGTGCCGCAGAGCCCGATGGTCGATGGCTGGATGGGCGACGACTGGTTCCACAACGGCGCGTTCCGCCAGCCCAATTTCGCCTATATCCTGGGCCAGACCGCCAAGAAGGGCGGCGGCGCCGTCCCCTATGGCACGGGCGACGAATATGACGTGTTCCTGAGCGCCGGGTCGGCAGGCGACTTCGCCCGGCTCTATGGCCTCGATCAGTTTCCCTTCGCGAAGAAGCTGATGGAGCACCCCGCCTATGACAGCTACTGGCAGGCGCAGGCCGTCGACAAGCTGCTGGGCGCGCGCAAGCTGACGGTGCCGACGATGCTGGTCGTGGGGCAGTGGGACCAGGAAGACAGCTATGGCTCCCCGGCCGTCTACAAGGCGCTGGAGCCGCAGGACAAGCGCAACGACATGGTGACGCTCGTCATCGGCCCGTGGCGGCACAGCGGCGTCAACTATGACGGGTCGAAGCTGGGCGACCTGGATTTCGCCGGCGATACCGGCCTGCAGTTCCGCCGCGACTATATGAAGCCGTTCCTCGACAAATATCTCAAGGACAGCCCCGCGCCGTTCAAGACGCCCGGCGCGCTCACCTATGCGACCGGCGTCAACCAGTGGGAAGTGACGCCCAAATGGCCGGCCGGCCAGGCAAAGCCGTTGTATCTCAATGGCAAATTCGGCCTGTCGTGGAGCAAGCCGGGCGATGCGGGCAAGGACAGCTATGTCTCGGACCCGACCAAGCCCGTGCCCTATCTGCCGCGCCCGGTGCTGCCCAACAAGGATGACGCCTGGCGGACATGGCTGGTCAAGGACCAGCGCTTTGTCGACGGGCGCACGGACGTCATCAGCTATACGACGCCGGTGCTCGACAAGGCCGTCCATATCGCCGGCGCGCCGATGGTGGACCTGTTCGCGGCGACCAGCGGCACCGACAGCGACTGGGTAGTGAAACTGATCGACGTCTATCCCGAGCAGCTGTCGTCGCAGCCCAAGATGGCCGGTTATGAACTGGGCCTTGGCATAGAGATCTTCCGGGGCCGCTATGTCCATGGCTTCTCGACCCCGGCGGCGCTGGTGCCGGGCAAGGTGGAGAATTACAAGTTCGGCCTGCCCAATGTGAACCATGTGTTCCTGCCGGGGCACAAGATCATGGTGCAGATCCAGTCGAGCCTGTTCCCGCTCTACGACCGCAACCCGCAGACCTTCGTGCCCAGCATCTTCGACGCGAAGCCGGGCGACTATAAGCCCGCGACCCAGAGCATTTCCTGGGGCGGCGGCGAGGCAAGCGCCGTCTGGCTGCCGATCGTCGAATGAAATGAACAGGGAAGGGGCGGTGCGCGGACATGCCGCCGCCCCTTTTTTCCGATCCCGATCGACCCGATCAATAGGTGACGATCTTCACCCTCTGCCCCGGCGTCAACTTCTGGTTTGCGCTCAGCCCGTTCAGCACCTGAAACCGCTGCAGCCGATAATCGGTAAAGGCCATGCGCCCGGCAAGCGACGCTTGGGTATCGCCCGCCTTCACCGTCACCACCCGCACGAAGCGCGGTTTGACCGCCGCCGCCTGTGCCGCCGTGATCCTGCGGAAGGACTGGACCATGGAGGAAAAGGCGCCAAGGCCGCTGCCGGCGGGCGTGAGCGTGACGAAGTGGAATGCCTTTCCGGCCGCCGGCGTATAGGCGAAGACGGTCACGTCCAGCTGGCCCGATCCGCTATTGGCCCGCACCTGCGTATAGGCCGCGGACATGCCGTTGACCGTCGTCCTACTGACAGTGAAGGACGGCGCCGTGCCGCCGCTGCCGGAGATGCCGCGCAGCACGCCGCCGATATACTCCTCCATATTGCCGTTGAACGCGGCGGTCGAAAACTGGGCCTGGCCGCCGGTCCCCTGGATGGAGACGGCATCCGCCCCGTTCTGCATCGTAAAGCCCTGGGGGATGGTGAAGGCGATCCGTTCCGGCGGGTAGAGGAATTCGCGTCCGTCGATGAAGCCCTGCCTGGGGTCTTCGCCATACATCATGCCGTCGATGGCCGTCAGGAAGCCGTCCCGGTTGCGGATGCCGTTGCGGATACCGGTGGCCGTTGCCTGCTGCGCGGCGCGCTGCACGCGGGCGCCGGGGTCCGGGTGGGTGCTGGCCCATGCCGGCACCGTCTTTGCGTCACCGGCGATCTGCTGGTCGAGCGTTGTCTGGGCGGCAAGGCTGCGGAGCATGGTGGAAAGCGCCATCGGGTCATAGCCCGCCCGCGCCAGATAGCGCACGCCAAGGTCGTCCGCCTCCGTCTCCTGCCCGCGCGAATAGCCGAGCGTCAGCAATTGCGTGCCGGTGCCGATGCCCCGGTTCAACAGCCCGCCGATCTGGGAATCGCCCGCGACCGCGCCGACCAGCACCTGGCCCAGCACGCCGAGGATGGAGTTGCGCGTCGCCGTGTTCTGGCGCTTGGCGCTGTGGCGGGCGGCGACATGGGCGACCTCATGCCCCAGCACGGCGGCCAGCTCCGCCTCGTCGTTCATCAGCGCCATCAACTGCCGGGTGACATAGACATAGCCGCCGGGGATGGCGAAGGCGTTGTTGATCGCACTGTTGAGCAGGGTCACGTCGAACGCGCCGGGCGAGGAGGCAAGGCCGGATTGCACCGCGATCTTCTGCCCCACCTTCGTTGCATAGGGCGCCTGGCTGCCATTATAGGGGCCGCCGAATTCGGAGAGGATGCCCGGATGCGCCTCGCTGCCCTGCTGCCGTTCCCTGGCGGTGATCGGCGACGCGGTGCCGGCGGCAAGGGCCGCGCGCTCCCGTTGCGATGCCGACTGCGCCTGTGCCGCCGGCCCCGTCGGCGCCAGCATCGCGGCGCCGGCCATCAGCATCGTCTTGCGGATCATTCCCTGTTCTCCCTTATCTTCGTCGCAACTGTCTTTGTCGCACCAAAGCGCATGTCGAGGCTATCCGTTCCCGCAGCGAAACGGCATTGGCGGTTCGTCCAGTGGTTCGTCCATCGGCATCAGTCGATCCAGTAGGGGACGGCCTGGCGATGATCGGGATCGACCCGGATCACGCGGTCGGCGGGCGGAAAGGCACGCTGGTCGCAGGTCTGGCGCGGGCACAGGCGGCAGGTGACGCCGATCGGCGTCGCGGCGGCCTCGTCATGCAGTTGCAGGCCGTCGGCATAGATGAAATTGCCGGCATGCTCGATCTCGCAGCCCAGCGCCACGGCATAGCGGCGCGGGGAACGGGCATAGGTGCCCGATGGCTTCACCAGCCCCTTGGCCATGGAGACATAGCGCACGCCGTCCGGGGTTTCGCCCAGCTGCACCAGGATGCGATCCGGGATGGCGACGGCCTCATGCACGATCCACAGCGGGCAGCCGCCGCCGAAACGGGCGAATTGCAGGCGGGTGGCGCTGTGGCGCTTGGTGATGTTGCCCGCCATGTCGACCCGGCAGAAGAAAAAGGGGATGCCGCGCAGGCCGGGGCGCTGCAGGGTCGAGAGGCGATGGCAGGCCTGTTCGAAGCTGACGCCGAAGCGCCGGGCCAGCCGGTCGATATCGTGCCGCAGCTCCCGCGCCGCCTCACGGTAGCGGGCATAGGGCATCAGCAGCGCACCGGCGGCATAGTTTGCAAGGCCGACGGCGAGCAGGCGGTCGGCACCCGGCATCGGAAAGGCCGCCTGTGCGACCGTCTGCGCGATCAGGCCGGCGCCCTCCGTCATCATCAGCTGATGCGCCATCATGAAGGTGCGGCTTTCCGCCGGCAGCGCGCCATTGATCGACAGCCGCCGCGACCCGCCGTCATAGGTGCGCAGGGATGTGTCCCGCGCTTCCTGTACGATCACCTCTATGCCGTGGCGCTCCTTCAGCGTCGCGATCAGCATGGTTTCGGTCAGCTTGCCCGCCGGCGCCATGCCGGCCGACAGGTCTTCCGCCAGGCAGTCGATCGCATGGACATAATTGCCCGCATCATGGAACCAGTCGCGCACTGCTTCCCACGGCATGCGCGCCTGTGTCGCCATGTCGCTGACAATCGCTTCCTCCATCATGTTCAGCCGCTCGGTGGAGCGGGCATAGGCACGGTGGAGATCGACATAGCGGGCGGCGAATTCGGGATATTGCAGGTGCAGCTTCTCGATCCGCTCGGCTTCCAGCGGGGCGCTTGCGACTTCGGGATGGGCGAGCGCGAAGGTGAAGGCGCCCAGCAGCTGTTCCTCCTCCCGCGCATCGAATGAGGCCCAGTCGAGCGGGAAGGATTCAGCGAGCGCCGCCTTCACCTTTGCGGTCAGCGGCCGGTCGTCATTCTCCAGCTGACTGAGATAGGAGACCGAAATGCCCAGTGTCCGGGCCATGGCGGCCTGATCCATGCGCAGATCGAGACGGAGTTGCCGGAGCTTCTGCCCGGCGAAGATGCGGGTGCCGCGTGCCATGGCTTCGCTGTAATTTGCAAAGTTTGAATTTGCAAATCCGCAAGTTCACATTTGCGCTTCTTTGCAAAATGCGGAAATGGACGCTGAATCGCCTCAAGCCGGAGAGAATGCCGCATGTCGAAGCTCGCCATCATCGAACAGCTGGAAGCCAAGCGCGAGGCGGCGCGCCTGGGCGGCGGCGAAAAGCGGATCGCCGCGCAGCATGGCAAGGGCAAGCTGACCGCGCGCGAGCGGATCGAGGTGCTGCTGGACGAGCACAGTTTCGAAGAACTCGACATGTATGTCGAACATAACTGCGTCGATTTCGGCATGCAGGACAATATCATCCCCGGCGATGGCGTCGTGACCGGATCGGGCACCATCAACGGCCGTCTCGTCTTCGTGTTCAGCCAGGATTTCACCGTGTTCGGCGGCGCGCTTTCGGAGCGGCACGCGACCAAGATCTGCAAGATCATGGACATGGCGTTGAAGGTCGGTGCGCCCGTCATCGGCCTGAACGACAGCGGCGGCGCGCGCATCCAGGAAGGCGTGGCCTCGCTGGCCGGTTATGCCGAAGTGTTCCAGCGCAACGTGCTGGCGTCGGGCGTCGTGCCGCAGATCAGCGTCATCATGGGGCCATGCGCAGGTGGCGCGGTCTATTCGCCCGCGATGACGGACTTCATCTTCATGGTGAAGGACAGCAGCTATATGTTCGTCACCGGCCCCGACGTGGTGAAGACAGTCACGAACGAAGTCGTCACCCAGGAGGAACTGGGCGGGGCGGTCACGCATACGACGAAGTCGGGCGTTGCCGACGTGGCGTTCGAAAACGATCTCGAAGCGCTGCTGTCCGTCCGCGATTTCGTCGATTTCCTGCCGGCCTCGAACAAGGAGGCGGTGCCCGAGCGGCCGACGGCGGACCCGTGGGACCGGATCGAGGACAGCCTGGACACGCTGATCCCGGCCAATGCCAACCAGCCATACGACATGCACGAGCTGATCCGGAAGGTCGTGGACGAAGGCGATTTCTTCGAGGTGCAGCCGGCCCATGCGGGCAACATCATCTGCGGCTTCGGCCGGATCGAGGGGCGCACCGTCGGCTTCGTCGCGAACCAGCCCTTCGTGCTTGCCGGCGTGCTCGACATCAACTCCTCGAAGAAGGCGGCGCGGTTCGTGCGCTTCTGCGATGCGTTCGAAATCCCGATCGTGACCTTTGTCGACGTACCCGGCTTCCTGCCCGGCACCGCGCAGGAGCATAATGGCATCATCAAGCATGGCGCCAAGCTGCTCTACGCCTATGCCGAGGCGACCGTGCCGAAGATCACCGTCATCACCCGCAAGGCCTATGGCGGCGCCTATGACGTGATGAGTTCCAAGCATCTGCGCGGCGACCTCAACTATGCCTGGCCGACCGCCGAGATCGCGGTGATGGGCGCGAAGGGCGCGGTGGAGATCATCTTCCGCGGCAAGACGCCCGAGGAAATCGCCGAGCGCACGGCCGAATATGAGGCGCGCTTCGCCAATCCCTTCGTCGCTGCCTCGAAGGGCTTCATCGACGAGGTGATCCAGCCGCATTCCACCCGTCGCCGCATCGCCCTGGGCCTGCGCAAGCTGCGCAACAAGGCCCTGGAGAACCCCTGGAAGAAGCACGACAATATCCCGCTTTGACGGGCATGTGACGGTCGGCTCCCTATAGAAAGCGCAATATCATAATGACACAGGTGCAGGATGTTTTCATCGTCGGGGCCGTGCGCACGGCGATCGGTGATTTCGGTGGCGCGCTCAAGGACGTGCCGCCTTCGGAACTCGGCCGGACGGTCGCGGTCGAGGCGATCGGCCGCGCTGGCCTGACCCCCGCCGACATCCAGCATGTCATCATCGGGCAGGTGATCCAGAGCGAGCCCAAGGATGCCTATCTGGCGCGTGTCATCGGCATCAATGCCGGCGTGCCGGTGGAGGCGCCCGCGCTGACGCTCAACCGCCTGTGTGGATCGGGGGTGCAGGCGATCATCTCGGCGACGCAGACGCTGGCGCTGGGCGAGGCGGATGTCGCGCTGGCCGGCGGCGCCGAGAGCATGAGCAGCTCGCCCCATGTGGTGAAGGCCGCGCGCTGGGGCAGCAAGATGGGCAATGTCACCATGCTGGACGCCATGCTGGAAACGCTGGCCGACCCGTTCGACGGTTCCCACATGGGCGTGACCGGCGAGAATGTCGCCGAGCGCTATCAGATCACCCGCGAGGCGCAGGATGCGCTGGCGGTGCAGGGGCACAAGCGCGCCGCCGCCGCGATTGCGGAAGGGCGCTTCAAGGACCAGATCGTCCCGGTCGAGATCAAGACCCGCAAGGGCACCGTCTCCTTCGACACGGACGAGCATGTCCGCGCCGATGCCAGCATGGAGGACATGGCCAAGCTTCGCCCGGCGTTCAAGAAGGATGGCGGCACCGTCACCGCCGGCAACGCCTCGGGGCTCAATGACGGCGCGGCCGCCGTGGTGCTCGCGACGCGCAAGGCGATTGACGAAAAGGGGCTGAAGCCGCTGGCGCGCATCCTCGGCTGGGGCCATGCGGGCGTGGAACCCAATGTCATGGGCGTCGGCCCGATCAAGGCGGTGCCGATCGCGCTCGCGCGGGCCGGGATCGCGCTTGCCGATGTCGACGTGATCGAGGCGAACGAGGCCTTCGCCGCGCAGGCCTGCGCCGTCGCGAACACGCTGGGCTTCGACAATGACAAGCTCAACCCCAATGGCAGCGGCATCGCGCTGGGCCATCCCGTGGGTGCGACCGGGGCGATCCTGACGGTCAAGACCATCTATGAGCTGAAGCGCATCGGCGGCCGATATGGTCTGATCACGATGTGCATCGGCGGCGGCCAGGGCATTGCCATGGTCATCGAGAATGTGACGGAGGCATAGGCCATGAAGCTGGGGCGTCTCAATCATGTGGGCATCGCGACACCGTCGCTCGAAGCCTCCATCGCTTATTATCGCGACGTCATGGGCGCGACGAAAATCCATGAACCCTTCGACCTGCCGGCGCAGGGTGTGAAGGTGTGTTTCGTGGACACGCCGGGCGAGAATGGGACCGCCGGCACCCAGATCGAACTGATCGAGCCACTGGGTGAAGCCTCGCCCATCCATGGCTTCATCGCCAAGAACCCGGCCGGCGGCCAGCATCATATGTGCTATGAAGTGCCGGACATCCACCAGGCGAAAGCGTGGTTCGAGGGGCTGGGCAAGAAGGTGCTGGGCGAGCCGCGCATCGGTGCCCATGGCACGTTGATCTTCTTCGTGCATCCCAAGGACATGAACGGGATACTCACCGAAATCATGGAAACGCCGAAAGAGGGCGCGCACTGATATGACCGAGAAGCCGACGCTGGATCAATGGACCGCCGCCGCCGCCAAGGAAGTGAAGGGCAAGGACCTTACCTGGCGCACGCCGGAGGGCATCGACGTCAAGCCGCTCTACACGGCGGACGACGTGACGGCCGACCCCGGCATTCCCGGCTTCGCGCCGTTCACGCGCGGCGTGCGCGCCAGCATGTATGCCGGCCGCCCCTGGACCATCCGCCAATATGCGGGCTTCTCCACCGCCGAGGAATCCAACGCTTTCTACCGCCGCAACCTGGCCGCCGGGCAAAAGGGGCTTTCGGTCGCCTTCGATCTGGCCACCCATCGCGGCTATGACAGCGATCATCCCCGCGTGGTGGGCGATGTCGGCAAGGCCGGCGTCGCGATCGACAGTGTCGAGGACATGAAGATCCTGTTCGACGGCATTCCGCTCGACCAGATGTCCGTCTCCATGACGATGAACGGCGCGGTGATCCCGATCCTCGCCTTCTTCATCGTCGCGGGCGAGGAGCAGGGCGTCGACCGCAAGCTGCTGGACGGGACCATCCAGAACGACATCCTCAAGGAGTTCATGGTCCGCAACACCTATATCTACCCGCCCGAGCCGAGCATGCGGATCATCTCCGACATCTTCGGCTACACCTCGCGCGAGATGCCGAAGTTCAACTCCATCTCGATCTCCGGCTATCATATGCAGGAAGCCGGCGCGACGCAGGTGCAGGAACTGGCCTTCACCATTGCCGACGGCGCCGAATATGTGCGCTATGGTGTGGCATCGGGCCTGGATATCGACAAGTTCGCAGGGCGGCTGAGTTTCTTCTTCGCCATCGGCATGAACTTCTTCATGGAGATCGCCAAGCTGCGTGCCGCGCGCGTGCTCTGGCATCGGGTGATGACGAACCTTGGCGCGCAGGACGAGCGCAGCAAGATGCTGCGCACCCACTGCCAGACCAGCGGTGTCTCGCTCACCGAGCAGGACCCGTACAACAACGTCATGCGCACCACGATCGAGGCGATGGCGGCGATGCTGGGCGGCACCCAGTCGCTGCACACCAATGCGCTGGACGAGGCGATCGCGCTGCCCACCGATTTCTCCGCCCGCATCGCCCGCAACACCCAGATCGTCATCCAGGAGGAAACCGGGATGACCAAGGTGGTCGATCCGCTGGGCGGCAGCTATTATGTCGAGGCGCTGACGCAGGAACTGGTCGACAAGGCGTGGGAGATCATCGAGCGCGTGGAAGCCGAAGGCGGCATGGCGAAGGCCGTGGCGGCGGGCTGGCCCAAGTCGATGATCGAGGAAGCCGCCGCTGCCCGTCAGGCCCGCGTCGATCGCGGCGAGGACGTGATCGTCGGCGTCAACAAATATCGCCTCGCGAACGAAGACCTGCTGGAAACGTTGGAGGTCGACAACGCCAGGGTCCGCGAAGGCCAGATCACGCGCATCAACCAGATGAAGGCCACGCGCGACGCGGCCAGGTGCGAAGCGGCGCTGCAGGCGCTGCGTGACGGCGCGGCTCAGCCTTCCAGCATCGAGAATAATCTCCTCGCCCTCGCCGTCGAGGCGGCCCGCGCCCGCGCGACCCTGGGCGAGATCTCTTCCGCCATGGAGGAGAGCTTCGATCGCTACGGTACGACGCCAACGCCCGTGAAAGGCGTTTATGGGGCACCCTATAAGGGGGACAGCCGCTGGCAACAGGTCCTTGACGGTGTGCAGGCCGTCGAGCGGCGCCTCGGTCGCAAACCCAAACTGCTTGTCGCCAAGATGGGCCAGGACGGGCATGACCGGGGCGCCAACGTCATCGCTTCCGCATTCGGGGACATGGGCTTCGACGTGGTGTCGGGCCCGCTGTTCCAGACGCCGGAGGAAACCGTGGTGCTGGCGCTGGACAGCGGCGTCGATGTCGTCGGCGCGTCCAGCCTTGCGGCGGGGCACAAGACGCTGATCCCGGAATTGATCCGGCAGCTCAAGGCGCAGGGCCGTAGCGACATCAAGGTGATCGCCGGCGGGGTCATCCCGCCGCAGGATTATGATTATCTGCGCGACGCGGGCGTTCAGGGCATTTATGGACCGGGCTCCAATGTCGTGGAATGCGCCGCCGACGTGCTGCGCCTCCTCGGCCACAACATGCCCCCCGCCGGGCTGGAGGAAGCCGCTTGACCCAGAATACCCCCCAAATCTCGGGGCGCACCGACTGGACGCGCGCAGAAATCGCCGCGCTGTTCGACCTGCCGTTCAACGACCTGATGTTCGAGGCGCAGTCGATCCACCGCGCGAACTTCCCGCGCAACGAAGTGCAGCTTTCCACGCTGCTCTCCATCAAGACCGGTGGGTGCCCGGAGGATTGCGGCTATTGCAGCCAGTCGACCGAAGCGGAAAGCGGCCTGAAAGCCACCAAGCTGATGGATGTGCAGGCCGTGCTTCAGGCCGCCGCACAGGCGAAGGACCATGGTTCGGGCCGTTTCTGCATGGGCGCCGCCTGGCGCAGCCCCAAGGAACGCGACATGCCCGCCATCATCGAGATGGTGCAGGGCGTGCGCCAGATGGGCATGGAAACCTGCATGACCTTGGGCATGCTGAGTGCCTCCCAGGCGAAGCAACTCGCCGATGCGGGGCTCGATTATTACAACCACAATATCGACACCTCGCCGGAAAATTACGCCAACGTCATCACCACCCGGACCTTCGAGGACCGGATCGAGACGCTGGAGAATGTCCGTTCGGCCGGCATCAACGTGTGCTGTGGCGGCATTGTCGGCATGGGCGAGACGCGCGAGGACCGCATCGGCTTCCTGCATGCGCTGGGCACGATGCCGCATCCCGAGAGCGTGCCGATCAACGCGCTGGTGCCGGTGAAGGGCACGGTGCTGGGCGACATGCTGGCCGACACGCCGCTCGCGAAGATCGATGAGATCGAGTTCGTCCGCACGGTGGCGGTCGCGCGCATCGTGATGCCGCACAGCATGGTGCGCCTGTCCGCCGGGCGTGAGAGCATGAGCGAGGCTTGTCAGGCGCTGTGCTTCATGGCGGGCGCCAACAGCATCTTCACCGGCGATAAGCTGCTGACGACGGCCAATGCCGGCGACAATGCCGATGCGGCACTGTTCGCCAAGCTGGGTGTCACGGCGATGCAGGCGCAGCCGCATGGGCATCTGGAGGCGGCTGAATAGCCTATGTCCTTCGATTGTCTGAAATCTGACAAACGTCGGCCCAGCATCCTTTCAGATTGGGAAAGCTGGCTTCGAGAGGCGGATAAAATCTATTGCCGCTATCTCAATGAGATCGAAGAATCACCCTTTGACTTTAATGAAGTCTCTGCAGTTGGATTTCTATCGGCAGCGGCTGCGCGAATTGGGTTTCTCACTCTCAATGAGTATGAAATTATTAAGCGCGATCAAAGGGACAAGCGTCGCAAGCGGCCGGGACGGGCCGACCTCTGGCTGAATGGCGAAGAGCGATCCTACTCATTTGAATTCAAGCGCGCGAAATATGAAGCAACAGCAAGCAATCTTGAAGCGGCATTGAGAGCTGCTCGCCGCGATATCGACGTTATTGACAAAGATGAGTCTCATCACGCTGCTGGTGTTGTGCTGGCCTATGTTCGCGATGAACACCGCGTAGAAACATACCGTCACTTTGCGAGGCATAGGGATGTCCATGCTGCTTATAGAATAGGCCCAGAGGGCTCGACGGGTGGGTATATTTTCTTTTCGATCAAAGGCTAATCCATGATAACCAAAATCCTGATCGCGAACCGTGGCGAAATCGCGTGCCGCGTTATCCGCACGGCGCGGAAGATGGGCATCAAGACGGTGGCGGTCTATTCCGATGCCGATGCGCGTGCCCCCCATGTGCTGCTGGCGGACGAGGCCGTGCATCTGGGTCCGCCGCCCGCCGCCCAGTCCTATCTGCTGGCCGACAAGATCATCGAGGCATGCAAGGCGACCGGCGCGGATGCCGTCCACCCGGGCTATGGCTTCCTCTCCGAGCGTGAGAGCTTCCGCAAGGCGCTGGACGAAGCCGGGATCATCTTCGTCGGCCCGCCTGCCAATGCCATCGCAGCGATGGGCGACAAGATCGAGTCCAAGAAGCTCGCCATGGAAGCGGGCGTCAATGTCGTCCCCGGCTATGTCGGCGTGATCGAGGATACCGAGCATGCGGTGAAGATCTCCAACGAGATCGGCTATCCGGTGATGATGAAGGCGTCTGCCGGCGGCGGCGGCAAGGGCATGCGCCTTGCATATTCCGAGCAGGATGTGCGCGAAGGCTTCGAGGCGACCAAGCGCGAGGGGCTCAACAGCTTCGGCGACGACCGCGTCTTCATCGAGAAGTTCATCGAGAGCCCGCGCCATATCGAAATCCAGATCCTGGGCGACCAGCACGGCAATATCCTTTACCTCAACGAGCGTGAATGCTCGATCCAGCGCCGCCACCAGAAGGTGGTCGAGGAAGCGCCTTCGCCTTTCGTCACGCCCAAGATGCGCAAGGCGATGGGCGAACAGTGCGTCGCGCTCGCCCGCGCGGTCGGCTATTTCAGTGCGGGCACGGTCGAGCTGATCGTCTCGGGCGCGGACAAGACCGGGGAGGGCTTTTACTTCTTGGAAATGAACACCCGCCTGCAGGTGGAGCATCCCGTCACCGAAGAGATCACCGGCCTCGACCTGGTCGAGCAGATGATCCGCGTCGCCAATGGCGAGAAGCTGGCTTTCACGCAGGACGATGTGAAGATCAACGGCTGGTCGATCGAGAACCGCGTCTATGCCGAAGACCCCTATCGCGGCTTCCTGCCGTCGACCGGCCGCCTGTCGCGCTACAATCCGCCCGAGGCTGTCGATGGCGTGCGTGTCGATGACGGCGTGCAGGAAGGCGGCGAGGTCAGCATGTTCTACGACCCGATGATCGCCAAGCTCATCACCTGGGCGCCGACCCGGCTGGAAGCGATCGACAAGCAGATCGCCGCGCTGGATCGCTTCGAAATCGACGGCCCCGGCCATAATATCGATTTCGTCTCGGCCCTGATGCAGCATGAGCGCTTCCGTTCCGGCAACATCACCACCGGCTTCATCGCGGAGGAATATCCCGATGGCTTCACCGGTGCGCCGGCATCGCCCGAACTGCTGAAGAAGCTGGCCGCCATCGGGGCGTTCGCCGCCATGGCGCAGGCCGACCGTGCCCGTCGCATCGACGGCCAGCTGGGCAAGCGCCTGAAGCCGCCGACGGGCTGGCAGGTGAAGATCGGCAAGGGCGATGAAGCGGCGCTGCACGATGTCACCATCGCGCTTGACGAAGTGACCGTCGATGGCGAAGTGCTGGAGATGAGCCTGGAATATACGCCCGGCGATCGCCTGATCGAGGCGAGTTTCGGCGAGGAAGAGCTGGCGGTGAAGGTCGCGCCCGTGCGCGGCGGCTTCCGCCTGACCGCCCATGGCGCCAGCCACGACCTGCGCGTGCTGCCCGCCCATGTCGCGCCGCTCGCCACGCACATGATCGAGAAGATTCCGCCGGATCTGTCGCGCTTCCTCATCTGCCCGATGCCCGGCCTGCTGGTCGCGTTGAACGTGCAGGCAGGCGACAAGGTGGAGGCCGGCCAGCCGCTCGCCGTGATCGAGGCGATGAAGATGGAAAACATCCTGCGCGCGCAGAAGGCGGGCACGGTGAAGTCCGTCTCCGCCAAGGCTGGCGAGAGCCTGCCGGTGGACGCGGTCATCCTGGAAATGGAATAGCCGGACCGGGGCAATCTGCTTTCCGTTCATCCGGAGGCTTGTCGAAGGACCGTTCTTTCTCCCAAAGGGAAGGGCGGTCCTCGACTGGCCGGCTCCGATGAACGAGACATAAGCGATGCACATCCATCACGATCCGTCGGCGGAAGCCGGCCCGGAGATCGGTTTCGACGATTTCCTGCGCGTCGACATCCGCGTCGGCACCATCATTTCGGCCGAGCCATTTCCCGAAGCGCGCAAGCCCGCCTACAAGCTGCTGATCGATTTCGGGCCGACCATCGGCCGGAAGAAGAGCAGCGCCCAGATCACCGAAAACCATGCGCTGGAGGGCCTGCCCGGCCGGCAGGTTGCCGCCGTCGTCAATTTTCCACGCCGGCAGATCGGCACGTTCATGTCCGAAGTGCTCACCCTTGGTTTTGCCGATGAGGCAGGCGCGGTGATGCTGTTCGCGCCCGACCGCCCGGTCCCCGACGGTTCCCGCCTCTTCTGACCCCAGCCTCTTCTGATTCCTCCCGGTTCGCGCCCTTGCCAGCGCCCCGCAACTGGGCGACACAGACGGGAGATATAAAAATGCGGGGATGGAGATGGTCACGACATCGGCGGCGGCTGAAGACTATGTGATGGATGTGAAACGTGACCGGCTGGTCATCGCGGCATCCTCGCTCGGCACTGTTTTCGAATGGTATGATTTCTTCATCTACGGCACGCTGGCGCCGATCATCGGCCGCACCTTCTTCCCCACCGACAACCCCAGCGTCGAGCTGCTCTATTCGCTTGCGGGCTTTGCCGTGGGCTTCGGCTTCCGGCCGCTGGGCGCGGTGCTGTTCGGTTTCCTGGGCGACAGGCTGGGCCGCAAATATACCTTCCTTGCGACGATCATCCTCATGGGCGTGGCGACCGCATTGGTCGGGCTGTTGCCCTCGGCGGCCACCATCGGCTGGATCGCGCCCGCCATCCTCATTCTGCTGCGGATCATGCAGGGGCTGGCGCTGGGCGGCGAATATGGCGGCGCGGCGATCTATGTCGCCGAACATGCGCCAGGGGAAAAGCGCGGTTTCTACACCAGCTTCATCCAGGCGGGCGTGATCGGCGGCTTCATCCTGTCGCTGCTGGTGGTGCTCGGCACGCAATGGGTGGTCGGGCAGGCCGTCTGGAATGACTGGGGATGGCGCCTGCCGTTCGTCTTCTCGCTGCTGCTGCTGGCGATATCGCTCTGGATGCGGCTGAAGCTCAAGGAAAGCCCGGTCTTCCTTGCGATGAAACAGGCGGGGAGGCAGGCGAAGAACCCGCTGAAGGAAAGCTTCACCTATCCCGGCAACAAGAAGCGCATCTTCGTCGCCCTGTTCGGTGTCGCGGCGGGGCTTACCGTTATTTCCTATACGCTGATGTTCCAGGCGATGTATTTCCTGCAGAACAGCCTGCGGGTCGACCCGACGCTGACACGCCTTCTGGTGGGCGCCGGGACGTTCTTCGGCCTGTTCTTCTTCATCTATTTCGGCTGGCTTTCCGACCGGGTGGGCCGCAAGAAGCCCATCGTGATCGGCTATGCCGCAACCCTGCTGCTGCTGTTCCCGATCTTTCACATGATGGGCAATGCGGCCAATCCCGGCATTGCCCGGCTCGCGCGCACGGCGCCCGTGGTGGTGAGCGGCCCGGATTGCAGCTATGATCCCTTTGCCAAGGTCCAGGCGACGCCCTGCGGACGGTTGCTCGATCATCTCTCCAAAAGAGGGGTGCATTATACCAAGGCGACGTCGGCGGTGACGCAGGTCAGCGTTGCCGGCGCGGTGCAGGCGGATGCGACGCCTGAGGCGCTGGACCGGGTACTGGCCGCAAAGGGCTATGATTTCGCGACGGTCAGGCCACCTGTCGGCAGCCTGGTCATCATCTTCCTGTGCATGCTGCTGCTCTCCGCATTGTCCGGCGCGACCTATGGCTCGGTCGCCGCCCTGCTTTCGGAACTGTTCCCCGCGCGCATCCGCTACAGCTCCATGTCGATCCCCTATCATATCGGCACGGGCTATTTCGGCGGATTCCTGCCGCTGGTGAGCCAGTATATCGTCGCCAGGACGGGCGATCCCTATTCGGGCCTGTGGTATACGATCGTCGTGGTGGCCTTTGCCCTGGCCGTCGCCCTGTGGGGCCTTCCGGAAACGCGCGGCCGCCCATTGACGGCCGGGGTCGACGGCGCGGGTTGAGGCCGCTATCGGAAGGACAATGCCCGACACCGCCGATATCGCCGCTCCGCTCCGCTTGCTCATCGACGGCCAGGCGCTCGCCGCGAACTGGCGGTGGCTGCGCGACCGGGGCGGCACGGCGGATTGCGGCGCGGCGATCAAGGCCAATGGCTATGGCCTTGGCGCGGCCGGGGTCATGCATTGCCTTGCTGAGGCGGGATGCCGGGACTTCTTCGTCGCGACCTGGGCCGAGGCACAGGCATTGCTGCCGCTCGCCGACGGGATTGCGCTGTCCGTCCTGCATGGCGTCCGCGAAGAGGATGTCGCCTTTGCCGCGGGTTCGGGCGTGCGCCCGGTGCTGTCTTCGGCCGAACAGGTCGCGCGATGGCAGCAGGCGGGCGGCGGCGCCTGCGACGTGATGGTCGATACCGGCATGAACCGGCTGGGCTTCGACTGGCAGGACGACCTGTCGCCCCGGATCGAGGGGCTGGACGTGCGCACCCTGCTCAGCCACCTGGCCTGTGCGGATGAGGATCACCCGCTCAATCGCCTGCAGCGCGATCGCTTTGCCGATCTCGCCGCGCGTCACCCGGAGCTGCGCGCCAGCCTGGCCAACAGCGCGGGCATCTGCCTTGGCCGCGACTATGGCTTCGGCCTGACCCGGCCCGGCATTGCGCTCTACGGCGGCATTCCGCGCGCGGAGGCGGAGGGGCATATCCGTCAGGTCGTGCAACCGCAGGTGCAGATCATCCAGCGCCGCCATATCCGTGCGGGGGAAGGCATCGGCTATAACGCCACCGTCACCGCGCCGCATGATCTGGAAGCGGCCATCCTGAACATCGGCTATGCCGATGGCTATCTGCGCGGCTTTTCGGGGCGCGGCGCGGCGGTGGTCGCGGGCAGGCGGCTGCCGGTGCTTGGCCGGGTTTCGATGGACCTGTTGATCGTGGATGTCAGCGCCCGCCCCGATCTGTGCGAAGGGGACTGGCTGGATCTCGCTTATGCGCTGCCGGAGGCTTCGGCCTTGTCCGGCCTTTCCCAATATGAGCTGCTGACGGGCCTTGGCGCACGCTATGAGCGGCGCTGGGTCTAGCTGTCCAGCCGGAGCGCTGGTCCGTTAGCGGGGCGTCGCCCCGAACAGTTGCCGTGCCCAGTCCACGATGGCTTTTTGGCTCATGGCGCCGGCATTGCGTGCGATCTCCTTGCCGTCCGCAAAGGCGATGATCGTTGGAATCGCGCTGATGGCATAGCGGCCCGCAATGGCTTCCTGCGCCTGCGTGTCGACCTTGAGCAGCCTGACATCCGGTTCCAGCGCGCCGGCGGCGGCGGCATAGGCGGGCGCCATGGCCCGGCAGGGGCCGCACCAGCTGGCCCAGAAATCGACCAGCACGGGCAAGGAGCCCTTTTCGACATGGCGCTGGAAGGCCGGCGCATCGACATCGGTCGGCCTGCCGTTGAACAGCGGCTTTCCGCATCGGCCGCAGCCGGGCGCCTGTGTCAGTCGTGTCGCCGGAACCCGATTGACGGCGGCGCACTGTGGACAGACCACCAGCGCGGGGGCGGGCGATGCAGGGTCTGTATGCGGCATTCCCATGGCAGCTTTACTCGCACGCTTTTATTGATTACACAACTTATGTAATCAAAGGTCAATGTTTGCCAATAGGTGCGGACTGGAAAATTCCATGAATGACATGTCGGCCGGCTATCCGGTGTCACATTCCCTGCAGATCGGCGATGTCGCGCCCAATTTCCTTGCGCGCACCACGATGGGGACGATCAACCTGTCCGACTATCGCGGCCGCTGGCTGGTGCTGTTTTCGCATCCCGCCGATTTCACGCCCGTCTGCACCAGCGAATTCATCGCCCTGTCGAAGGCGAAGGCGCGTTTCGATGCGCTGGGCTGTCAGTTGCTCGCGGTGTCCGTCGACAGCCTCTACGCGCATCTGGGCTGGATCAGGGCCATCCAGGATGCCTTTGGCGTTACCGTCAGCTTCCCGATCGTGGAGGATGCGTCGCTGGCCATCGGCAGAGCCTATGGCATGATCTCCGAAGGATCGACCGATGCGGCGACCATGCGGTCGACCTTTTTCATCGATCCTGAAGGGATCATCCGGGCCATCATCTGTTATCCCGCGACGGTCGGCCGTTCGGTGGAAGAGATGCTGCGCGTCCTGGCCGCCCTGCAGCGGGTCGATATCGACGATGTGGTCACGCCGGAAGGATGGCATCCGGGCGACGACGTCCTGCTGCCGCCCCATGCCGACCAGGCGTCGATGCTGGGTGAGGGCGATGCGTCCTGCTGGTTCCATCGCACCCGGCCAGACCGCAGGGGAGGGGGGCAATGACATCGTCGCAGGGGCTGACGGACGGCGAACTGGGCGCCATTGCCGAGGTCATGCGCATTCTTGGCCATGAAACGCGCCTGCGGCTGGTCGATACGCTGCGGGTGCAGGGGGAACTGGCCGTCGGCGAGTTGGAGGCGGCAACCGGCATTGGCCAGCCCGGACTGTCGCAGCAGCTCGCGGTCCTGCGCAAGGCGGAGTTGGTGAACGCGCGCCGCGCCGCAAAGCAGGTCTATTACAGTCTTGCGCCGCAAGCCCTGGTCAGCGCCGTCGCCTTGCTGACGAACATGGCGAGCGATGGGAAAACGGCATCCCTGCCGCCGGGCGTTTCGTCGGACAAGGAACTTCCCGCCCGTGGCTCGGCGGCGATGTTTGCGAGAATCCTTTAATTCTGTAATCCAAGGCGCTGTTCGGCCAGCACCAGCATGGCCGGACGGTGGGTGACGAGGATCAGGCCCGTTCCCTTGTTCCGCAGCCATCGGTCGAGAGTATGGCACAGCGCCGCCTCGGTCTCCGCATCGAGCCCTTCGCTCGGTTCATCCAGCAACAGCCATGGGCGCCCCGCCAGCAGCGCGCGGGCAAGGGAGAGGCGTTTGCGCTGCCCGCCGGACAAGTGCGCGCCGCCGTCCCCCACCCATGTCGCCAACCCTTGCGGCATCGCCCTGACGTCGGCGGCAAGGCACGCGGCCTCCAGGGCCAGCCAAAGCGCGTCATCGTCCAGGCCGGGCCGCGCCAGCCGGAGATTGTCGGCAACCGTGCCGGCGATCATCTGCGCGTCCTGCGGGGAAAGCGCGAAGATGGGGCGGCGGGCGCTCGCATTGTGCCGGTCCAGCACCTGGCCATCCATGGTCATGCCCGGCATCCGGCCGTCCCGCCACCCGGCCAAGATCTCCAGCAGACTGGTCTTGCCCGCACCCGACCGCCCGGTAATGGCCAGCCTGTCGCCGCGTGACAGGCGGATGGTTGCGGACGGGGCGGTGAGCGTGATGCTGTCGCCGGTGAATATCGGGGCATCATGGGGCGCGGGCGCCGCTTCGGACGCGAGCCGGGACAGGCGCGACAGGCCGGCGGCAATCACCGCCTCCCGCCCGGTCGCGCGGATCACCGATCCCAATGCCTCCAGCGCGCCGGCGGCGGCCAGCGCGGCCAGCATGGTGACGGGCGGGCTGGCCCGCGAAAATGCCAGCACCAGCGCGATGGCAAGGCTGCCCATGACCGTCGTCATTGCAGCGAGCGCGGCTTCCTTCCGGGCAAAGGCCGCCTTTGCCCTGTCGAGCGCCGCTGCCTGCCGCGCGATCTGCGTTTCGAGGGGCGCGGCAAAGCGATAGGCCGCAATCTCGGGAGCGGCGGCGGCATAGTCCGTCAGGTTCCGCTTCAGCGCGGCCATAAGCTGCTGGATGTCGCGGGCGGCGGCGGGCAGGGTGTGCCTGGCAAACAGCCGTGCGCCGACCAGCGTAACCGCGATGACGGCAAGCAGGGCGAAAAACGCCGCCCATCCCGCCAGCAGGGCCAGCACAAGCGCGACCGCGCCACCGGAAAACGCGCCCGCATGGGCGGGCGTGCGCACGAAGCGATCCTCCAGCGCCTGGACATCCTGCATCAGCAATGCGGTCATCTCGCCCGACGATGTCCCGTCGGCGGGGAAGGGACGGCGCAGCAATCGCTCGAACAGCCTGACGCGAAGAGTGGCGAGGGCGAAGAGCGCGCTTTTGTGGCTCAGCAGCCGCTCGCCATAGCGCGATACCGTGCGGATGATCGCCAGCAGCCGGATCGCCGCGCTGGGCAGCAGATAGTTGAATGTCTGCACCGCGGCGATCCCGGCCGCGCCCGCCATGGCCGCGCCGGTGATGAACCATCCGGAAAGACCAAGCAGCAGGATGCCCGCCATGGCCGCGGCAGCTGCGCAGAGCGCAGCCAAACGGCCGTTGCTGCACTGGGGGCGGGAGACCTCCGCCAGAAGGGAGTGAAGCGCCGGGCTCATGCAAGGGTGATCCTGTGGTCGGCGCGGGCGGCGATGGCTTCGCTGTGGGTCACGAGCAGCACGGTCCTGCCATGGGCGGCGGCCAAAATCTCCGCGATCACGGCCGCTGCGGATGCCTGGTCGAGATCGGCCGTGGGTTCGTCGAGCAGCCAGAGTTGCGCGTCGCGCAGCAGGGCGCGGGCGATGCCGATCCGCCGCCGCTCGCCGCCGGACAGGCCGGAGCCCCGGGCATCGATGACGGTCGCGAGACCTTCGCTCCGGCTTTCGGCCAGCGCCGTCAATCCGGCCCTGTGCGCGGCCATTTCCACCTCGCGCGCCTGTGCCGCCGGGCGGGCGAGGCGGATATTGTCGGCGATGGTGCCGGGGATCAGGGCCGTCGCCTGGCTCGCCCAGCCGACCGCGCCGCAAAGCGCGCCCCGCACAAGGGGCATGCCATCGACGCGAATGACTCCGGACGCCACCGGGGCAAGGCCGAGCAGGCTGTGGAGCAGGCTCGATTTGCCCGCACCGGTCGGTCCGAGCAGGGCCGTCACCTGTCCCGGTGCGATGGTCATGCTGAAGGGCCCGATGGCGCGTTCGCCATAATCGATGACAACCTTCTCGAAGCTGATCGCGGGGGCGCTCTGCAATAACAGTTCTTGTGCCGGTCTGCCTGCCCGCCCATCGGCCAGCATGGCCAGCCGCTCGTGCGCGGCTTCGCCCACCTGCTTGTCATGATAGGCGGCGGCAAGACGCCGCATCGGCAGGTAGAATTCCGGGGCGAGGATCAGCACGAACAGCGCGCGGGCCAGATCGAGCGTTTCGGGCGCGGGGAAGGGCAGCAGGCCAAGCAGGGTGAAGCCGCAATAGACCGCGACCAGCGCGACCGAGAGCGCCGCGAAAAATTCGATCACCGCCCCGGACAGGAAGGCGACCCGCAGCACGGCGATCGTCCGCCGGGCGACATCCTGCGTGGCTTGCGCCAGTTGCCTGCCGATCCGATCTTCGGCGGCAAAGCCGGTGATGACAGGCAAGGCGCGCACCCGGTCCACGAACAGGCCGGAAAGGCGCCCGAGCGTTTCCAGCTGCCGCGCCGCCACGCGCCCGGCGGCGCTGCCGGCCAGCATCATGCCAAGGGCGAAGGGGATGAGGGTCGTCAGCAAAATGGCCGCCGAAACCCGGCTGGCGGTCGCGACGGCCCCGGCGATGATCAGGGGCGCCAGCATGGCGGCCAGCCGCAACGGCATGAACCGCGCATGATAGCCTTCGACATCCTCGATCCGGTCCGTCGCGTCGGCAATCTGTTCGCCCAGCAACCGGCGTGCGCCCGGCGCCGCGCCGAGCACGGCCAGGAATATCCCCTTTCTCCAGCGTTGCTTGGCGCGGGCGGCATCCCATTGGCCATGCGCCGCCGCGGCTATCTGCAAACCCCCGCGCATCAGGCCGGTGCATCCGATGGCCAGCAACGCGATGGCGGACAGGCCGCCACGGGCCGTCATGCCCGCCACCGCCCAGGCGACAGCGGCGGCGAAAGCCGATGCCAGCCCGGCGTCGAGCAGCCAGAAGAGGGAGGTTCGTGTCAGTCGCATCCGGTTCACAGCAATTCTGCCTTGCTCATATACACAATTAATCCTAGTGAATAATCATTATCGCGACTGACTCGTTTCCGGGGGGCCGCGACCGACCGCACAGGAGTTCCGCCATGGTCGATATGGCCGTCATCGAACTGTCGCGCCTGCAATTCGCATTGACCGCGCTCTACCATTTTCTCTTCGTTCCCCTGACGCTTGGCCTCTCCTTCATGCTGGTCATCATGGAGAGCATCTATGTGATGACCAACCGCCCGATCTGGCGGACGGTCACGCGGTTCTGGGCCAAGCTGTTCGGCATCAATTTCGTCCTTGGCGTTGCCACCGGCATCACCATGGAATTCGAATTCGGGACGAACTGGGCCTATTTCTCCCATTATGTGGGCGATATCTTCGGCGCGCCGCTGGCGATCGAAGGGCTGATGGCCTTCTTTCTAGAGGCGACCTTCGTCGGCCTCATGTTCTTCGGTTGGGACAAGCTGTCGAAACAGGCGCATCTCTTCACCACATTCATGGTGGCGCTCGGTTCCAACCTCTCGGCCCTGTGGATTCTCATCGCCAATGGCTGGATGCAGCATCCCGTGGGCTCGCGCTTCAATCCGGACACGATGCGGATGGAAGTGACCGATTTCATGGCGGTGCTGTTCAATCCGGTCGCGCAGGCGAAGTTCGTCCATACCGTCAGCGCCGGTTATGTGACCGCGTCGGTTTTTGTGCTGGGCGTGTCGTCCTGGTATCTGCTCAAGGGCAAGTGGACGGCGGTCGCCAAGCGGTCCTTCACCGTGGCCGCGGCTTTTGGCCTGGCCTCGTCGCTCTCCGTCGTCGTGCTGGGGGACGAGTCCGGCTATGCGCTGACCGACAACCAGAAGATGAAGCTCGCCTCGCTGGAGGCCATGTGGCACACCGAGCCGGCGCCGGCGGGGATCTCGATCTTCGGCATCCCCAGCCTTGCCGGGCGCGAGACCTTGTATGAGGTCAAGATCCCCTATGTGCTGGGCCTCATCTCGACGCGCAGCCTGACGGGCGAGGTGTCGGGCATCTTCGAACTGGTCGCCAGGGCGCAGGGGCGGATCGAAAGCGGCATCCAGGCCTATGACGCGGTCGAAAAGCTGAAGGCCGACCGCACCGATCTGGCGGCGCGTGAACAATTCGAGCGGCATAAGCTCGATCTTGGCTATGCCATGCTGCTCAAGCGCTTCGTGGCCGATCCGCGGGCGGCGACCCCGCAGCAGATCGAGCGGGCGGCCTGGACGACCGTGCCCAATGTGCCGGTGATGTTCTGGGTGTTCCGCGCGATGGCGGCCCTGGGCTTCCTGTTCATCGGCTTTTTCCTGACCGCCTTCTATTTCTCGACGATCCAGCGGTTCAATGCACGCTGGTTCCTGCGGGCGGCGGTGTGGATCATGCCCTTGCCCTGGCTGGCTGTGGAATTTGGCTGGGTATTGGCCGAGATCGGCCGGCAGCCCTGGGCGATCGACGGCGTGCTGCCGACCTTCCTGGGCGCATCCAGCCTCACGGTGGGGCAGTTGTGGACGACCATCATCGGCTTCACCCTGCTCTATGGCACGCTGGCGGTGATCGAGGTGCGGCTGATGCTCGCCACGATCCGCAAGGGGCCGGTCGAGCATCATGATGAAGCGCAGGATGAACCGGCGAGCGGTTATGCGCCGCTCCCCGCCGAATAAGGAGACCCGATATGGCACCTCCCATTGACTATGAGACATTGCGGCTGATCTGGTGGGCGCTGATGGGCATCCTGCTGATCGGCTTTGCCCTGACCGACGGCTTCGACCTTGGCACCGCCGCGCTGTTGCCCTTCGTTGCGAAAAGCGACGAGGAACGGCGCATGGTGATCAATGCCATCGGCGCGACCTGGGAAGGCAATCAGGTCTGGTTCATTCTGGGCGGCGGCGCGATCTTCGCGGCCTGGCCGTTCGTCTATGCGGTGAGCTTTTCCGGCTTCTACCTGGCGATGTTCCTGGTGCTGGCCGCGTTGATCCTGCGGCCGGTGGGGTTCAAATATCGTTCCAAGAAGGCCGATCCCGCCTGGCGCAGCCGCTGGGACTGGGCGCTGTTCGTCGGCGGTTTCGTGCCGGCGCTGGTCTTTGGCGTGGCGGTCGGCAATGTGCTGACGGGCATTCCCTTCCGGCTCGATAGCGATCTGCGCTCCTTCTATGATGGCAGCCTGCTTGGCCTGTTCCATCCCTTCTCGCTGCTCGCGGGCCTGCTGTCGGTCGCGATGCTGGTGCTGCATGGCGCGGGCTGGCTTTCGATCAAGATCGAGCGGGGAGTCGTGCATGACCGGGCGCAGCGCTATGGGCAGGTCGCCGCGATCCTTGCGATCGTCCTGTTCGCGCTTGGCGGGCTGTTCGTCGCGATGGGAGGTATCGGTTTCCGCGTGACGGGGCCGATCGATCCGCTGGGGCCGTCCAATCCGCATCTGACCGCGATGGCGGCAGCGCCCGGCGCCTGGCTGGCGAATTATGGCCGCTATCCATGGATGGCGATCGCGCCGGTGCTGGGCTTTGCGGGGCCGGTGCTCGCCTTGCTGGGCATTCGCAGCGGGCGGGAAGTGCTGGCCTTTGGCGGGTCGTCCATCGGGACGCTGGGCATCATCGCGACCGTCGGGCTCTCGATGTTCCCCTTCATCCTGCCCAGTTCGATCGACCCGGCATCCAGCCTGACGGTCTGGAACGCGTCCTCCAGCCATGTGACCCTGTTCATCATGCTGTTGGTGACGCTGATCTTCCTGCCGATCGTGCTGCTGTACACAGCATGGGTCTACAAGGTGCTGTTCGGGCGCGTGACGCTGAAGGATGTCAGCACCAACCCCGATTTCTATTGAGCGAGGCGAAGAAGGCCATGTGGTATTTCAGCTGGATATTGGGCCTTGGCCTGGCGGTTGGCTTCGGCATCCTGAACGGGCTCTGGCATGAATTCCATTCCGACCCCGACGAGATGTAGGGGCATGCGATGGCGCTTCATGCGCCCGGCACCTGGGTGACGGGCGCAGACGGGCCCTGGTCGATCAGGCCGGATGATGTGCGGGGATCAGGCGCAGTTGGCCGGCTCAGCCAAGCTTGCTCAGGATGATCGTGGCAATGCCGGTCATCATCCCCAACAGCATGCCCGTCAGGAAGATGATGTCGACGGAGCGGCGGACCCGGTCGATGGCTGCCATGATGATGGTTCCGATCATGCTCATGCACGCAGCTTCTCCTATCGCGCCGTCATTCCCTATTCGTAATGTTCCATAGGGATGGATGGTCCATATCTGTCCGGCCGGCAGGCGCGCAGGTGTGATTGAATCGACCCCGCACGTCGTTTTGAAGGCGGGGGCGTCGCCGAATATCTCCGGCGATCCTGTCGTCGCCGTCGCCTCCATATCGGAGGTTTCCCGCGGAATGCCGGGGTGATTGTCATCAATATGCAATATTTGAAACAAATTCGTCATTAAAGTGACGCTCAAATGACGCGTAAACGGCATCCGGCTGTCATCGCCGTCTCCTACTCGCCGCTTCCGAGGGCGGCAGGGGGCAGGTCCGATTCGCATGCTATTTCCCCTGGCGCTCCGCATCCTGTTCACAGACCGGCGCGGCCGGAGCGGAGACGATATGGCCATGATTTCACGCGTTTCGACGATCTTGCTGGCAAGCTGCGCCTGCGCCGCGCTGAGCGCCTGCGGGGCTGACGACATCGCCTCGCCCGGCACCGGTGGAGACGTCATCATCAACCCCGCGCCGACCCCCACGCCGACGCCCACGCCCACGCCGACCCCCACAGTCACCCCGGCCGGTGGCTGCCCGACCCTGCCGGCAGGCGCCAATCCGTTCGTGGACAGGGGCGTGACCCAGACGACGCCGACGGGCGTGTGGCGCATCTGCGAGCTGCCCGCCACGATCAACCAGTCGATCACGCTCACCAAGGTCGCCGGCCTGCTCTATTCGCTTCCCGGCCGTGTGAACGTCGGCTGCGATCGCGGTCCGAGCGACAGTCAGGTTCCGGCGGCCTGCACGATTCCGTCCGTCACCCTCAGCATCGATCCGGGCGTGATCGTCTATGGCAACACCGGCACGTCCTGGCTTGCCGTCAACCGCGGCAACAAGATCAACGCCGTCGGCACCGCCAGCAAGCCGATCATCTTCACCAGCCGCGACAACGTCCTGGGTCTCACCACCGACGCTTCGATCGGCCAGTGGGGCGGCGTTGTGCTCATGGGCCGTGCGCGCATCACGGACTGCACCACGGGCTCGGTCGGCGCGGGCACCTGCGAACGTCAGACGGAAGGTTCGGCCGACCCGGCGATCTACGGCGGCCTCATCGACAATGACAACAGCGGCACGATGAAATATGTCCAGATCCGCTACTCGGGCTATGTGCTTGGCGCCAACACCGAGCTGCAGGCGCTGACCACCGAAGGCATCGGCAGCGGCACCACGCTGGACTATATCCAGAGCCACAACAGCTCGGACGACGGCGCCGAATTCTTCGGCGGCACGGTGCGCTTCAAGCATTATATCGCCACCGGCGCCGACGACGACAGCCTCGACATCGACACCGGCCTGCAGGGCTTCTTCCAATATGTCCTGCTGGTCCAGCGTCCGGGCCAGGGCGACGCGCTGATGGAAGTCGACAGCAACGGCTTCGAAGGCGACACGCCGCGCCAGAAGACAATCATCGCCAACTTCACTGCGATCCAGAGCCAGGTGAGCAGCAACAACGAAGCCAATGACCTGGCGTCGGTCCTGCTGCGCGGCAATGCGGACCTCACATGGGTCAACGGCATTGTCGCCACGCCGAACAACGAGTGTCTGCGCATGAACGGTTCGGGCACGACACCGGCGACGCTGATCGCGCGGTCGACGGTCCTGCAGTGCAACGCGACCAAATATCTGGGCAGCGGCAGCATCACCGCCGCTCAGGTCGCGACCGCTTTCGGCACCGGCGCGAACGGCAACAACGACGGGTTCTCGGTGTCGCTGGCCAGCGTGTTCATCAACGGCGCGAACGAGACGGCGGTCGCCGCGACCGACCCCAAGACGCTGGACGCCTTCTTCGACACGACGACCTATATCGGCGCCGTCAAGGATGCGAACGACACCTGGTATGCGGGCTGGACCTGCAATTCCGGCTATGCGCCGTTCGACAGCACGAGCAATGCGAACCGCGCCTGCACCTCGCTGCCGATCAACTGAGATCGGACTGAGCCTCTCTGCGGGGCGGGATGCGGCCTTCACCGGCTGTATTCCGCCCCGATCGCGCAATTACCATATCTAGGGGACATTCGATGGCGACGCCGCTCACGTTCGCGGGCTTGCTGCTCCTTTCTTCCGCGCTGGTCGCGCCGGCTGCGCTCGCGCAGCAGACCGCGGCGCCGTCCGGCGATCAGCAATCGCCCGATCCGGCGGCAGCCGCCGGCCAGTCCGCCACCCAGGCAGGCCAGGCCGAGCCGGACGTGTCGATCCCCGGTGCCGACATCATCGTCACCGGCCGCAGCGACGCCAATATCCAGAAGAGCGCGCCCGCCGTCGTCTCGGTCCTGTCCTCGCAGGACATCGCGCGGACCGGCGAAGGCAACATCGCCGGCGCGCTGGGCCGCGTCACCGGCCTCAGTGTCGTGGGCAACGGCTTCGTTTATGTCCGCGGCCTTGGCGACCGCTATTCGCTGGCGTTGCTCAACGGTTCGCCACTGCCCAGCCCCGAACCGCTCAAGCGCGTCGTTCCGCTAGACCTGTTCCCGACCAATATCGTTTCCTCCTCGCTGGTGCAGAAGAGCTATTCGCCCAACTTCCCGGGCGAGTTCGGCGGCGGCGTCATCAACCTGACGACCAGTGCGGTGCCGGCAGAGAGCTTCCTGACGGTGAGCGGCGGCATCGGCGCCAATGACGAGACGACCTACCAGATCGGCTACACCTATTATGGCAGCAAGAGCGACTGGACCGGATTCGACAACGGCACCCGCGACATTCCGCCGGCGCTGGCCGATTTCTTCAAGAGTGGCGAGCGGATCAGCTCGGGCACTGTCGACACCGGCGTGATCGCCGGCCAGATGGTCCGGTTCGGCAATTCCGTCGTGCAGCGCATCCATGACATCGAGCCCAATTTCACGGCGGCCGTCTCCGGTGGCACCTCCTTCGACCTGGGCGGCGCGACGCTGGGCCTGATCGCGACCGCAGGCTACAGCAACAAGTGGGTGACGCGCGACCAGATCCAGCAGAATTCGTTGACGCCGGACCTTTCGACGCTGGAAAATGATTTCCATCGAGTCACCACCGACAACCGCGTCGTCGTCAACGGCCTGCTGGGTCTCGGCCTCGAATTCGGCGACAATAAGATCCGCTGGACCAATCTCTATATCCGCGACACGCTGAAGCATACGCGCCTGGGCATCGGCAACCGCCAGCAGACGACCGTCGACTTCATGCAGCAGGATACCGCCTGGTACGAGCGGCAGCTGATGAACACGCAGCTTGTCGGCGAGTTCAAGCTGACGCCCGAGGTCAAAATCGACCTGCGCGGGGGCTATGCCAATTCGCAGCGTGAGGCGCCGGACGAGCTGACGCTGGAATATGTCCGCACCAATTCCGCGGCGGACCCCTATGGCAATTATTTCGTGAACCGCCTCAACAACGGCAATGGCGGCGATGCCACGATCAGCTTCTCCGACCTCAACGAGGATTTGTGGTCGGCGGGCGCGGACTTTACCTACCGGCCGCTCGACAGCCTGTCGATGACCGCGGGCTATGCCTATCTCGACACCAACCGCACCAGCTCGCGCCGCGACTTCCAGTTCACGGCACCCAGCAGCTTCCCCGAGGGTGTCGGCATGCTGCGGCCGGACCTGTTGCTGGCGCCCAATCTTATCGACTATTTCAACATCGTTCTGATCGAGACCAATGAGGGCAATCCTGCCTTCCGGGCGACGCTGCGCAATCATGCGGGATATGGCAAGGTCAACTGGGAGGCGACGCCCGGGCTGACGATCGACGCGGGCGTGCGCTACGAGACCGCCAAGGAAGTCGTCTCGCCGTTGCAGGTGTTCAACACGCCGGGCGCGAGCACGGCCGTGACCAGCCTCGACAATAATTACTGGCTGCCCGCGGTGACGGTCACATGGCAGGTGCAGCCTGACATGCAGGTCCGCCTGAATGCATCGAAGACGATCGCGCGGCCGCAGTTCCGCGAGCTGATCTACCAGTTCTACTTCGATCCGGACACAAACCGCCGCTATCAGGGCAACCCGCTGCTGCAGGACAGCAAGCTGTTCAACGCGGAAGCGCGCTACGAATGGTATTTCGCCCGCGACCAGCGCTTCTCGCTGTCCGCCTTCTACAAGAAGATCGACAATCCGATCGAAACCTTCATCACCGGCAGCGAATTCATCACCAGCTTCGCCAACGCCCCCACGGCCGATCTCTATGGCGCGGAGGTCGAGGTTCAGAAATATTTCGACCTGTCGACCCTGTCGGCCTCTGATTTCTTCATGAGCCGCCGACTGGTCGCGATCGCCAACTATACCTATACCAAATCCAAGCTGAAGGTCGGCGCGGACGACAAGGTGGCGGTCTTTGGCGCATCATCGACGAATGCGACCGACTTCTTCCGCGACGGCGCATCGCTGACCGGTCAGTCCGACCATCTCGTCAACCTGCAATTGGGCCTGGAGGACACGGACAGGCTGTCGCAGCAGACCTTCATCCTCTCCTATGCCAGCAAGCGCGTGACCAGCCGTGGCCTTGCCAACCAGGATCAGCCCGACGTCTATGAATATCCCGGCTTCAACCTGGATTTCGTGGCGCGCCAGGGCGTGCTTGTGGCGGGTCGCCAATTCGACGTGAAGCTGGAGGCGCGCAACATCACGGGCAACGTCTATAAGGAAACCCAGTCGAACGGGACCAACACCGTCACCTACAACCGCTACGCCCTGGGGACGACGCTGAATTTCTCGATCTCGACGACCTTTTGATCTCCACCGATCAGCTGGACCCGAAAGGGGCGCCGCAACCGGCGCCCCTTTGCATATCAGATCAGCTCCAGGGGCGTTCGCGATACCATTTGGTGATCACATATTTGACACCGCCGCGCACCTTCATGCCATGATGGATCGTGGCATTGTTGTAGCCGCTGCCATCGGCCAGCCGATTGTTCCAGGCGAGCAGCTTGCCGGTTTCGGGCTGGATCGTCTTTCCGACCTTTGTGAAGCGCGTCGCGCCGCCGGCGTCGGGCGTGTTGAGATAGACCATCAGCGTCCAGGTGCGGTTGCCGGCGACCGAACAGTAGCGGGCATAATCGGCGCCCTTGGGCTCGAAATAATCGGTATGCGCCTTGAACTCCTGCCCCACGGCATAGCGCTGGCCCTGAATGGGTTCGCCATAGGCCGGGGCGATGCCGCTCCAGGCGGAGAGCCTGGCGTCGATATCCGCAACGAAGGGATCGGCGCCATCCAGGTCGCAGGTCTCGCTGGTGCGGAAATAATGGTCGCCATTGGCATCCGCGATGGTGGATGGCCGGCGCTGCGATTCGATCCGGGCGACCAGCCCATCGCATTCGGCAGCGGAGAGGAACGCGCGCTGGATGAACAGGGTCAGGTCGCGCCCCGGAAAGCGCTGCACCCCGGCATGCCCCGCAATATGGGCGGGGTCCGCGTCGGAAAGAAGGGCCGGGCCGGGTGGGAGCGACATGGTGACGGCCTAACGTCCGGGCAAGGAAATGCAAGGGGTGGCGGGACGGCTTGCGTGATGCAATAAAACGGTCACAAAAAAGTCATTCGAGGGTAAGAAAGTCTGCCTAGCGGGGGCAGATG
Organism: Sphingobium aquiterrae; assembly: GCF_037154135.1. Taxonomy (NCBI): domain Bacteria; kingdom Pseudomonadati; phylum Pseudomonadota; class Alphaproteobacteria; order Sphingomonadales; family Sphingobiaceae; genus Sphingobium; species Sphingobium aquiterrae. The sequence goes on along the minus strand of NZ_JBANFL010000005.1, from coordinate 59,204 downwards.
GGTGTGCGCTGCAATATGGCGCAATTTCAGGGGGCAAGTCGTTCATGCGCGCGACGACCAACAGTGCGGCCGGCCATGCGGGTCACTGAGCGCGTCGGCGCATCCCTGGATGCGGCGCGTCGGTTCATCGCGCGTCCGTCGGTCCTCCGTTCCGGCGCGGGGCGTGGGCGCGACTGGCTCTCGCTGGGCGAAATGTTGCTGCTTGCCCTGCTGGCGGTGCAACTGGCGCGGCTGGTCTGGGCGATCGTGACGCCGGTGGGCGCTTTTGGCGCATGGACCGGCAGGCAGGCCGTGATCGCCCCCATGGCGGCGCGGCAGGCCCTGTTCGCGGCCTATGATCCCTTTTTCCCCGGCACCGCGGCGGCCCAGGGCGGCAATGCGGTCGTCACGTCGCTTTCGATCACCCTGTTCGGCACGCGCGTCAACGAAGGGTCGGGGCAGGGATCGGCGATCATCGCGACGCCCGACGGCGTGCAGCAGAGCTTTGCCGTGGGTGAGGAGATCATGCCCGGCGTCATCCTGAAATCGGTGCATTTCGATCATGTGACGATCGACCGGGGCGGCACGGAAGAGACGGTCTTCATCGACCAGTCCCAGGCGGCCCCCATTGCCGATCCGGCCGCGGGCGGGCAGGGCGGCGCCGTACCCGCTGCGCCGCCGCCGCCCGGAGCATCCCAGGCGCCCGCCGCGATCACCGCGCAGGCGGTGAAGGCCGATATCGGCCTGGCGCCCCGCATGGATGGTGGCCGGGTGACGGGCCTCGTCCTGCAATCCAAGGGCCCGGCCTTTCAGGCCGCCGGCTTCCGGCCGGGCGATATCGTGACGGAGGTCAATGGCCGCCGGATCGGTTCCGCCGGTGATATCCAGACGCTGCAGGGCCAGATCGTGCCCGGTGCGCGCCTTTCCCTGACTGTCGAGCGCGGCGCGGCCGTGGTTCCCATCGCTCTTATCCTGCAAGGCCAATGACGCGACATTTCCTCTCCCTTTCCACCGCGCTCGCGCTGGCCATGGCGCCTGCGCTGCTGCCGTTCGGCGCAATTCCGGTCCATGCGCAGCAGACGCTCAACGTGCGGGATGCGGATATCCGCGCCTTCATCCAGGATGCCGCCCGCGTCACCGGGCGGACGTTCATCATCGATGCGCGGGTGCAGGGGAAGGTTTCGGTCGTCACCGACCGGCCGCTCAGCCGCTCTGAATATTTCGAGATTTTCCTGTCGACGCTGCGGGCGAACGGGCTGGTCGCGGTGCCCGCGCCGGGCGGCGCCTTCCGCATCCAGCCGGCCGATGGCGCGGCGGGGCAACCAGGCGCCGTGGGCGGTGGCACGAACCGCAACCAGTTCGTGACGGAGGTGTTCCGCCTGCGATCGATCGATGCCGCGTCCGCGCTGGAAACGCTGCGCCCGCTGGTCAGCAAGGATGGATCGGTCACGGCCAATCGTGCGGGCAACAGCATCGTCGTTGCCGACTATGCCGACAATATCGCCCGTATCCGGCAGGTCATCGCGCGCATCGACCGGGACACCGCCGCGACCGAGATGGTCACGCTGAAAAATGCCGGCGCGCGCGAAATCGCGGCGTCGCTGCAGGCGCTGATCGGCGCGGGCGGCGGTGCGGATGGCGCGGCGCGGGCGGCGACCGTCGTGCCGTTCGACAGCAGCAACAGCATCGCCATTCGCGGCGATGCCGGCACGGTGGCGCGGCTGGCCGGCATGGCGCGCGATCTGGACCGGCAGGCGGCGAGCGGCACGGAAATCCGCGTCTACTGGCTGGAACATGCCGATGCGGAAAAACTGCTGCCGGTGCTGCAGCAGCTTGTCGGGCAATCGCCTTCCGCGGCCAGCATCGCCACAACCGCCGCCGCGAGTGACGGGCGGGGGAGCGGCGCAGCGCCGTCCGCGCCCGTATCGGCATCGTCACCGGCTGCCGCGGCATCCTCCAGCGGCTCCGGGACCGGGATCGCCACGCGCGGACCGGCGGTCGTGACCCGTTATGAGGGCGCCAACGCCATCATCGTCGCGGCCAACAGCGATGTGCAGCGGATGCTGGGCGAAACCATCCGCCAGGTCGACACGCGCCGGGAGCAGGTGCTGGTGGAAGCGATCATCGTGGAGATCAGCGATGCCGCCGCCAAGAAGCTGGGCGTGCAGTTCCTGATCGGCAGCACCCAGACGGGCTTTGCCGCGACCAACTATTCCAATGCCACGCCGAACCTGCTGACGCTCGCCGGCGCCTATGGTGCGACGAGACTCGGCAACCAGACCACGACCGTCGTCGCCGCGGACGGCACCACGACCACGACGACAGTGCCGCAAAGCGGAGACCTTGCGACCACACTTCAGCAGGCGGCGGTCGATTCGCTGATCTCTGCCACCGGCGGCGTGGCCGGGCTGGGCGGCCAGATCGGCAGGAACGGCATTTTCGGCGCGATCATCAACGCGGTGAAATCCGACACGGATTCCAACCTGCTCTCCACCCCGTCGGTCATGACGCTGGACAACCAGAAGGCGTCCATCTTGGTCGGGCAGGAAGTGCCGGTGACGACCGGCGAAGCGCTGAGCCAGAATTTCGACAACCAGTTCCGCACTGTGCAGCGGCAGAATGTCGGCATCCAGCTGGAGGTGAAGCCGCAGATCAATGCGGGCGGCGCGATCAAGCTGTTCCTGCGGCAGGAAGTATCCAGCATCGCCGGGCCGGTGTCCAACAGCAGCAGCGACCTCATCATCAACAAGCGTGAAATCGAGACGACCGTCACCGTGGACGATGGCGAGATCCTGGCGCTGGGCGGCCTGCTGGACGACAATGAGCGCAAGACCATCGAGCGCATACCGCTGCTGTCCGACATTCCGGGGCTGGGCGAACTGTTCAAGTCGCGCAGCAAGAGCCGCACGAAGACGAACCTGATGGTCTTCATCCGCCCCACCATCCTGCGCAGCAAGGAAGACGCGCAGCGGCTGACGGCGCAGCGCTATGGCTATATCCGCAACCAGCAGCAGTTGCGCGATCCGCAGGGCGAGCCGACCATCGACGAGCTGCTGCGCGATTATATGGGGGCCGAGCCGCCGGTGGCGCCGCGTGCGGACGATCAGGTGATCGACGGCCGGGTCATCACCCCGGAGACGAAGGCATCCTCTTCCGTGGTGCGACCAGTCGATGTTCCAGCCAGCGAGGCAAAGCCATGATGATCCGGCCAGGCGATCAGGGCGCGCGCGATCAGGAGATGGGCGATCGGGAAGGGGGCGGTCTGGAAGGCGCTGGCCCGATGGCGCCCGAAACCGGGGGCTTCGAGGTCGCGGCGCATATCTCCCCGCGCCTGGTCGACATCCCCTATGCCTTTGCGCGCAAATATGGCGTGGTGCTGCTGGGGGACGGGCTGGCGGGCGGGCGCCTGGCGGTCGCGCTGCGCGAGGGCGGCGATCCGCGCATCCTGCTGGAAGTGCGGCGGCACCTGGCGCAGAGTTTCGACATCCAGTTCGTGGATGCCGCGCAGTTCGACGGGCATCTGTCGGCGCATTATGCGATGGATGGCAGCGCGGCGGCGATGGCCGGGTCGATGGAGGTCGGCGCGGACGAGCTGGACCTGCTTGCCACCGATCTGCCCAGTGCCGACGACCTGCTGGACAGTGCCGACGATGCGCCGGCCATCCGCCTGATCAACGGCATCATCGCGGAAGCCGCGCGGCAGGGCGTGTCCGATATCCATATCGAGCCCTATGAGACCGGCCTTGTCGTGCGCATGCGCATCGATGGCGTGCTGCGCGAGACGCTGCGCATGCCGCCGCATGTCGCGCCCGTGGTCGTCAGCCGCATCAAGGTGATGGCGCGGTTGGACATCGCCGAGCGGCGCGTGCCGCAGGACGGGCGCATCGGCCTGACCTTGGGCGGCAAGCTGCTGGACGTGCGCGTCTCCACCCTGCCCAGCCGGGCGGGCGAGCGGGTGGTGCTGCGTATCCTGGACAAGGAAAATGCGGGCATATCGCTCGAACTGCTGGGCATGACCGGCACGGCCGACCGCATCTTCCGCGAGGCGCTGGCGGAGCCCAATGGCATCATCCTCGTCACCGGCCCCACGGGTTCGGGCAAGACGACGACGCTCTATGCCGGCATCCGGCAGCTCAACGACGGCAGCCGCAACATCCTGACCGTGGAAGACCCGGTGGAATATGCGATGGAAGGCGTCGGCCAGACGCAGGTGAATGCGAAGGTCGGCCTGACCTTTGCGGCCGGCCTGCGCGCCATCCTGCGGCAGGACCCCGATGTCGTGATGGTCGGCGAAATCCGCGACCGGGAAACGGCGGAGATCGCCGTACAGGCATCGCTGACGGGCCACCTCGTCTTCTCGACCGTCCACACCAATGACGCCGTGGGCGCCATCACGCGGATGCGCGACATGCGGGTCGAGCCGTTCCTGCTCGCTTCCACCCTGCGCGCCGTCATCGCCCAGCGACTGGTGCGCCGCCTGTGCCAGCATTGCCGCGAGCCGGTGCAGGCGGACAAATCGGCCAGCGCGCTGCTGGGCTTCGACCCCGGCACCATCGTCTATCAGGCGCGCGGCTGCCCGGAATGCAACGGCACCGGCTATAAGGGCCGCATCGGCGTGTTCGAGGCGATCCGGATCGATGACACCATTCGCCGGCTGATCAACGATGGCGGCGACGAATCCCTGATCGCGCGCCATGCCTTCCTGAATGCCGCGAACCTGGGTTCCGCCGCCCGCGCGCTGGTGCGCGAAGGGCAGACGACGCCGGAGGAGGCGATCCGCGTATCCCGGCGCGAGGCGGAACCCGAGCCCGTGCCCGAGCCCGTGCCCGTGCCCGTGCCCCCACCCGCATCGCTGGTCGGATCGGCGGATGATGCCTGATTTCGACTATCTGGCGATCGACCCGGCGGGCCGCGAGAAACGCGGCACCCTGCGGGCCGAGAGCATGGACGATGCCAGGGCGAAGCTGGACGCGCGGCGGATGTTCGTCGTCCGCATGGAGCCCGGACAGGCAAGGCCAGCCCGCCGCGCCGGCCTGTCGCTGGGCGCGAAGCGTCTGTCGTCCAAGGAGCTGACCCTGTTCACCCGCCAGCTTTCGACGCTGGTGGAAGTGAGCCCGCTGGAGGAATCGCTGCGCACCATTGTCCGCCAGAGCGAGCAGCCCCATGTGCGGGAGATCGTGGGGCATGTTCATGGCGGCGTGCTGGAGGGGCGCCGGCTGGCCGACGCGCTGGGCGCCGAGCCGCGCAGCTTCCCCGGGCTCTACCGCGCGATGGTTTCCGCCGGCGAAAGCTCGGGCAGCCTGCCGACGATCATGGAACGCCTGGGCGTGCTGATGGAGCGTCAGGCCGCGATCCGCTCCAAGGTCATCACCGCCATCGCCTATCCCAGCGTGCTCGCGGTGTTCGCCGTCTGCGTGGTGATCGGGCTGATGATGTTCGTGGTGCCCAAGGTGGTGGAGCAGTTCGACACTGTCGGGCAGAGCTTGCCGCTGCTGACCCGCATCGTCATCGGCATATCCAATTTCCTGACCGGCTATTGGTGGCTGCTGGCGATCCTGCTGGTCGTGTTCGCTATTGGTGCATGGCAGGCATTAAAGCGCGATGCCGTGCGCTATCGGTTCGACGGCATGCTGCTGCGCCTGCCGGTGATCGGCCGGCTGATCCGCGATCTGCATGCGGCGCGGATGGCGCGCACCCTGTCCACCATGGTCGCCAGCCGCATGCCGGTGATGGAAGGGCTCGCGCTGACGGCGCAGACGGTCCATAATCGCGTGCTGCGCAAGGCGTCCGACGAGATCGTGGAATCGATCCGCGGCGGCGGCAGCCTGTCGGCGGCGCTGCGGCGATCGGGCGTGTTTCCGCCACTGCTCGTCTATCTGGCGGCGAGCGGCGAGGCCGCCGGGCGGCTCGACACGATGCTGGAACGCGCCGCCGAATATCTGGAACAGGAGTTCGACACCTTCACCTCGACCGCGCTTGCCATGCTGGAGCCCATCATCATCATACTGATGGGCGGCATCGTTGCCGTCATCATCCTGTCGATCCTGCTGCCTATCCTGCAGCTTCAAAGCCTCATGGGTGCCTAGAATGTTCATTTTCCGCCGTACACATCCCGCCCTGCAGCGCGCCGGTACATCGGCACCCGCCGAACGGGGCTTCGTTGCTCCGAGGGGTTCCGCCGAAAACGGCTTCGGGTCTTCAAGACGTTCCGCCGAAAACGGTTTCGTTTCTTCGAAGCGCTCCGCCGAACACGGCTTCACGTTGATCGAACTGCTGGTCGTCATCCTCATCATCGGCCTGCTGGCGACGATCGTAGCGATCAACGTCATTCCCGCGTCCGACAAGGCGCGGATCGAAAAGGCGAAGGCGGACGTCTCGACCATCGAGCAGGCGCTGGAACAATATCGGCTGGACAATATGGTCTATCCGTCCGCGACCGACGGGCTGCAGGCGCTGCTTTCGGCGCCCGCCTCGCTGGCGCAGCCCGCGCGCTATCGTCGGGGCGGCTATATCAAGAAGCTGCCCAACGATCCCTGGGGCCGCCCCTACAGCTATGCCGTGCCGGGTAAGAAAGGCGCGTTCGACATCTATACGCTGGGCGCCGACGGCCAGCCGGGCGGCGAGGATGACAATGCGGACATCTATTCCAGCGAGCTATAGCCGCGCCGAACACGGTTTCGTTTCTTCGAAGCGCTCCGCCGAACACGGCTTCACGTTGATCGAACTCATGGTCGTCATCGCGATCATCGGTTTCGTGTCCGCGACGGTTATCCTGGCCATGCCCGATCCGCGCGGCCGGGTGATCGAGGATGCGGATCGTTTCGCCGCCCGCGTCGCGGCGGCGCGCGACAATGCCGTCATTCAGGCGCGGCCGATGAGTGTGTGGATTTCCGCCTCCGGCTATGGCTTCGAACAGCGCGGGCAGGGCGCCTGGCAACCGCTGGAGGACAAGCCCTTCGTTACCACCAACTGGCGCGAGGGAACCCATGCGCTTGTGGGGGAGGAAGGCCGCGCGCAGTTGAGCTTCGACAGCACCGGATTGCCCAGCGAACCCCTGGTTTTGCGGCTGATGCGGGAGGGGGAGCGGATTTCCGTGACGGTCGATATGGCCGGGAAGGTGCATGTCGGTGGCTGACCGGGCGACGACAAGCGGCACGCGGCAGGGCCGGGAAGCGGGGTTCACCCTGCTGGAAATCCTGGTCGCGCTCGCCGTGTTCAGCCTGGCGGCGCTGGCGCTGATCCGGCTGCAGGGCATCACCGTGCGCACCGCCGCCGATCTGGACGGCAAGGCGATGAGCCGGATCGTCGCCAACAACCTGATGGTCGAACTGCAGACCGACCTTACCCCACCGCCGATGGGCGACGCGGCGGGGGACGTGGAAAATGGCGGGCGAAGCTGGCACTGGACGCGCACCGTCGCGAAGACCGACGATGCGCGGCTGACCCGCATCGACGTGACCGTCACGGGCACCGGCATTGCGGGTGCGGCCAGCCAGACGCTCACATTCCTGCGGCCGAGCGAATGATGCGCGCGCGCGATCAGGGCAGGCGTTCCGCCGAAAACGGCTTCGAGTCTTCGAGACGTTCCGCCGAACACGGCTTCACGTTGATCGAACTGTTGGTTGCTCTGGTCATCTTCGCGCTGCTCGCGGCGGCGGGTGTCATGCTGCTTGCCAACAGCGTCTCGGCGCAGGCGGCGATCAAGCAGCGGCTGGACGAGATGACCGCGATGGAGCGCACCAACGGTATCATCGCATCGGACCTTGCCCAGGCGATGCCGCGCATCAGCCGTACCGAGGCGGGCACGCTGGCCCCGGCCTTTTTCGCGCAGCCGCGGGGAGAAGGCGCGCCGATCATGCAGTTCGTGCGCGGCGGCTGGAGCAACCTGAGCGATGCGCCGCGCCCCACCGTGCAGAAGATCGAATATTGGCTGCGCGCGGGAAAGCTGGAACGGCGCAGCTATCCGCTAGTGGACGGCGCAACCGGCAGCGATCCCGCCACCATGATCGAAGCCGTGGAGCGCACGACCCTGCGCTTTCGCGACGCAAGAGGGCAATGGCTGGACATGTGGATGCCGACGCAACCCGACTTGCTGCCCAGGGCCGTCGAAATCACGCTTGTCCGCATGGGTGAGGCGCCGCTGACGCTGCGCTATCTGGTCGGGCCCGGCCCCGTTGAAAAGGCGCAACCCGGTGTTTGACGGGCGATCGGGCAAGGCGCGCGGGAAGCCGGGCGAGCAGGGCGCTGCACTGCTGACGGTGCTGCTGCTGGTGGCGGTGATGGCGGTGATCTCCGCGACGGCGCTGGAGCGGTTGACGCTGGCCACGCGCCTTGCCGCCAATGCCGGGGCGATCACGCAGGCGCGCAGCTATGCGCAGGCCGCCGAAGAGCTGGTACGGCTGCGGATCGGCGACCTGGTCGCCGCGCGGCCGGGCCGCACCACGCTGCAGGGCGGCTGGCATGGCGTGCCGATGCCGCTGCCGATCCCGGAAGGCACCGCCACGGCCATGGTCACGGACGGCGCCAACTGCTTCAACCTGAACAGCGTCGTTGCCGGATCGAATGAAGAGCAACTTTCCATCCGGCCGGTCGGCGTGTCGCAGTTGGTGGCGCTGATGCAGCTGCTGGGCATCAACGGGCGCGACGCTGCGCAGGTGTCGGCTGCGCTGGCCGACTGGATCGATACCGATGGTATTCCCCAGCCCGGCGGCGCGGAGGACGAGACCTATGCGCGCGCGAAGACACCCTATCGCACGGCCAACCGCTTCATGAGCGATCCGAGTGAACTGCGCGCGGTGAACGGGGTGACGCCGGCGATCTATGCGACCTTGCGGCCATGGGTTTGCGCGCTGCCGACCAGCGATCTTTCGCCGATCAACGTCAACACATTGCTGCCCGGTCAGGCGCCGCTTTTCGCCATGCTGCTGCCGGGCAAGATGTCGATCGATCAGGCAAGGCAATTGCTGGCGCAACGGCCTGCCGATGGTTATGGCAGCCTCAGCAGTTTCTGGGCGCTGCCGGCACGCGCCGGGCTGACGCCTTTGGGGGAGGTCGGCGAGCAGACGCGGCTGACGACCCGGTGGTTCAATGTGGGGATCAGGGTGGATCTTGGGGGCACGCAAGTGACGGAAACCGCGCTCATCGACGCGCAGGACAATCCCGCCAGGCTGGTGCGCCGGCAATGGGGCGAACCCGATGGAGGCGGCGCATGAGCGTGCGCGACGGGTTGATCGTCACGCTGCCGGCGGCGGAAGGCGATGCGCCGACATGGATGCGTGTCGTGGACGGCGGCGTGACGCAGGCCGGGGCCGGCACCGGATGGCTGGCGGCCTGCGGCCTTGCCGCGCTGCCCGCCGATGGCACGGTCATGCTGGTCGCCCCGGCGGGGCTGACCGCGCTCCACTGGATCGCCTATCCCGACATGCCCGCGCGGCAGGGACGGGCGGCGGCGCGGCTGGCGGCGCTTTCGCAAAGCATCGACCCCGCCGACCGGCTGATCGCCGCGACGGACGAGAATGACGATCCGGCGCGGCCCCATGTGGTGGCCATCGCCGCGCGGTCGGACGTGCAGCACTGGCTGCTCTGGGCGCAGCATCATGGGCTCGATCCCGACATGATCGTGCCTGCCGCGCTGCTGCTCCCCGCGCCGGAGGAGGGGTTCATCTCCGGCAAGATGGGCGGCGAGCATGTCGTGCGGGGGGTGGCCATCGCCTCGCCCGCCGAAGACCTGTTGCTGCACGCATTGTTGGCGGGTGTGGCGCCGGTCGCGCTGCCCGATGATGCGGTGCGGGCGGGGATGCTGGCGGCGCTTGCCGAACCGCCGCTCAACCTGCGCCAGGGCGACTTCGCCAAGCGTGCCCGCCGCGCCGTCGACTGGCGGCAGGTGCAGCGGATGGCGGTGTGGTGCGGCTGCATTGCATTCATCAGCCTCGCCATTTCGCTGATCGCCATCGTCAAGCTCAACGCGGACGCCGGCAAGCTGGACGCAGAGGCTGTCGCCGCCGCGCAAAGCGTGCTGCCGGCCGCCAGCGACGCCGCGCTGGCGCTGGAGGCATTGGACGCAAGGCTGGCGGAACGCGGCGCCGGGGCATGGGGCTTCACCGGCCCCGCCTCCGGCCTGTTCGGCGCCATGCAGACCGCGCCGGGGGTCAGCCTGACGTCGCTGGGGCGGAGCGCCGACGGGACATTGCGCGCCACGCTGGCGGCGGCGCGGGCGGAGGAGATCAACGGCGTGCTGCTTGCAATCCAGGCCGCGGGGTTCACCATCACCGCGACATCGTCCCAGGACCCGGGCGGGCGGACGCTGGCCGACATCACGGTGCGGCCATGACGGCGTCTTTCAAGAGTTGGTGGGCGGAGCGCAACCCGCGCGAGCGCGTGTTGGTGGCCGTGGCCGGGCTGTTGCTGGCGATCGTCATCCTGTGGCTGGGCGTGGCGCGGCCGGTGGAAAGCGGCATCCGCTCCGCCGTGGAGGCCCACGATATCGCGCTGGATCGCAACGCGGCGATCCGCAGCCGGGTCGCCGTTCTCAAGGGGGTGCCCCGTGCGCCCTCCGGGGCTTCGCTCGGCCCGATCGATCAGTTTATCGGCCAGAGCGCGGGCGAGGCCGGGTTCACGCTTGAACGCAACCAGCCGCAGGGCGCCGGACGGGTGGAGATCGCCATCGCCAGCGCCCGGCCGCGTGCCCTGTTCGGCTGGCTGGCGGCGCTGGAAGGGCAGGGGTTGTCCGTAGAGACGCTGACGGTACAGCCATCGCCTTCCGGCGGCACGGTGAGCGTGCAGGCGACGTTGAAGGCGCCGGGGAGCGAGGGCGCGTCATGATGGGGCTGGCCTTGTCGCGGCGGGCGCGGCTCGTTTTGCTTGCCGTTTTTGTGATGGCGCTGCTGGTCTTGTTTCCGCTGCGGCTGGCCCTGGGCATGTCGTCCGCCGAGCGGCTGGGCGTTTCGGCGCGTGGCGTTGCGGGTAGCATCTGGTGGGGGCGTATCCAGCAGTTGATCGTCGGCGATGTGCCAGTGGGCAATGTCCATGCCGCGCTTTCGCCCGTGCAGTTGCCGCTGGCCCGCGCCCGGCTCGACCTGTGGCGCAAGAGCGGCCTGCCGGACGATATTGCCGGCGCGCTCACCAGCGGGCCGGGGCGGATCGGGGTGGATGACGTGACCGGCGCGCTTGCCATGGGCACGGCGCTGGCACCCTTGCCCATCGGTGCGGTGTCCATGGATGATGCCAGCGTCCGCTTCGCCAGCGGCGCCTGTGCCCATGCCGAAGGGCAGGTGAAGGCGCAGGTGGTGGGGCAGGTTGCCGGGCTCAACCTGTCGCAGGGGCTGTCGGGCGCGGCGCAGTGCGAGGGGCGTGACCTGCTGCTGCCGCTGGCCAGCCAGTCCGGCCTTGAAAAGCTGATCCTGCGCATATCGGCGGATGGGCGCTACAATGCGCGGATGGTGGTGACGACCAGCGATGCCGCGACCGCGCAGGCGCTGGGCAATACCGGCTTCACCCAGGCCGGCGATGGCTATGCGCTGACGATCGACGGCATGCTGTGAGCCCGGCGGCCTGGGCGCTGGCTGGCGTGGTGCTGGGGGCGATTGCGGGCAGTTTCCTGGGGACGCTGGCGCTGCGCTGGCCCGCTGGCCGGTCGATCATGAAAGGGCGTTCGGCCTGCGATGCCTGCGGCCGGACGGTTGGCACGCTTGAACTGGTGCCGCTGCTGAGCGCCATTGCGCTGCAGTGGCGGTGCCGGGGGTGCGGCGCCCGGATCGATCCCCTGCACTGGCGCATGGAACTGGCCATGGCGGCCATCGGCGGCATCGCGCTTGCCCTTGTGCCCGATATCGGCGGTCTTGGCTGGGCGCTGCTGGGATGGCTGCTGCTGACCCTTGCGGTGCTGGACTGGCGGCATTTCTGGCTGCCCGATGCGCTGACCCTGCCGCTGGCCTTCCTTGGCTTCACCATCGGCCTGTGGGCCTCGGACGTCGCGATGACCGACCGGATGATCGGGGCCATTGCCGGCTATGCTGCGCTGCTGGCGATCTCGCTCGGCTATCGCGCGCTGCGGGGGCGTGAAGGGTTGGGGCTGGGCGATGCCAAGCTGCTGGGCGCGATCGGGGCATGGTTTGGCTGGCAGGCGCTGCCCTTTGTGCTGTTGGTGGCGAGCGCGGTTGCCCTGCTCATGGTCGCCCTGGGGAGCATGCGCGGTGGGGCGAGGCTTTCGGGCAGCACCAGGATTCCCCTGGGGACATTCCTTTGCATCGCGGCGCTGCCCGGTTGGCTGCTGATGCGCGCGCTGATCGGGTAGATCGGCCCTAGAGCGCTTTCACTATGAGTGAAAACGCTCTCGTCCTTTGTTGTCGCATTTTCCGAGCCATTGACCGTAAACGGTCAATTTGAAAATGCCCTAACGGCCCTGGCGCTGGGTGGGGGCATAAAAATCAGGCGGTTTCCGTTCCACCCATGCGATGAACCGCGCGATGCCTTCCTGGGCACGCAATGCCGCGATCGTGTTGAATTTCCGCGCGATCTCGGCGTTGGACAGCGTTGCGTGGATCGTCTTGTGGCAGATCGGATGCAGCGCGACCTTCTCCTTGCCGCCGCGATTTTTCGGGACGAGATGGTGCCACTCGACCTGCTCCCCCAGCGGCCGGCCGCACAGGGCGCACAGTTCCAGCGGGGCGGGCTCGTCGCTTTCGTCGATCATTCCTCATGGGCCTCCATCGCTTCCATGAAATCCCTGGCGGCATCCCGATCGGCAGGATCTTTGAAGGCAACGTCCAGATCGGGGGCGTCACCCAGCATGAACAGAAACGTCCAAAGCGCAAAGCGCCGCCCGCGATCCGTCTCCAACCCAAAATCCACGCGCAGCCGCTCGATGCCGGAGATCAGCGAATCGGGCGTGATTTCGGACAGGTCCGAAGTGCCGAAATAGCGCAGCAACTGATCGTCGAGGTTCATGGCACCACCGTAGCGGCCAGCGGGGCGCGCGCAAGGCATGCGCCTTGATCGGGAAATGGCGCCGGCGAATCTCCGGTTGTGAGGCTCCGCCGGCATACTGAGTATTTGTGGTGACGCGCATTACAAATCACAAATATTCCCCGTGCGTCGGTGGACGGTCAAGCTCCCTCATGACGGCTGTAAACGGGTCTCAATGACGCGCTCATGCCGGGTAGCGAAAGAGAGATGGACCGTGATGGACAATGTAATTTGGAGGGCAATCATTGCAGTATGGGCGAGCAAGCCGACCACAGGCGCAATTGTGGGGCTAATCATTATAGCATTCATCTGGCGCGTTCTTGGCCCTTTGGCGGACCAGCTTCCTCAAATTATACGGGAGTTGCGGTGATAGCTTGTGTGCAGGTTGGCCTATCGCAGCCTGCCCATCAAATGAGGATAGCGCCGATAATAACAGGCTGCGCACAGAAGAGGGGTATCAATGGTGCCGGCTGAGGGATTTGAACCCCCGACCTTCGGTTTACAAAACCGCTGCACTACCACTGTGCTAAGCCGGCGCGCGCACGCCTTTGCCTCAGATGACGCCGAAGGTCCAGCCCTCTGTATGCGCAACCTCGGCTGTCAGCAATGCGGGGGACCAGAGCGCCGGGTTCGCCGCGGCCCGCCGCATCCAGGCGGCCGTGACGATGGCGTCGGTCAGGTGATCGTCATAGCGGGGCAGGGGCATATGCGGTCTGCTGGCAAGCGCCCGCAAGGCTTCGTCCAGCGACACCGCGTCACGCATCTTCGTGCGGCCCTTCGGTCGCCCGGCGGCGCGCGCGGCAATGCTGGTGTAGATTTCGACCACCGCCGATCCATGGCCGGGCAGCGGATCGAACGGCCAGATCGGCACCCTGCCATGCAGCCCGTTGAGCAGCCGCATGCCGGCAAAGCTGGCCTTGGCGACCTGCGCCGCGCCGATGGCGTCATAGACGGTGGAGGGCTTGCCGCCACCGCCGGCATTATAATGCGCTTCGCACAGCCGATTGTGCATGAAGTCGGCCTTCACGCCATCGGCCGCACCGAAGTAAAAATGGCGACGATGCGTGGTTTCCAGGAAGCTGGCGGCCCCCAGGTCCGCGTCGTCGCAGCATTGCTCGACATAGGCCCAGAAGGCCGGGCCGGTGATGGGCACGTCATCGCCCGGCAGATAGCTGCCCCGGCCGACCAGCGGCGGCGCGAAGCTGAAATCGAAACCGAAGAGCGTGGGCATTTCTGCCGCCTGTTCGAGCAGCCACTCGCCCACGGCGGCGCGCGACCAGATCCCGCCGGGTGGTGCGACGGGAATCGGCGCTTCATCCCCGACGCCGCACAGCGCGACGGCGATGCCCCGATGGCGATGGCCCTTGGCGCCAGACCAGTCGATGGCGGCAAAGGCGGTGAAGCCCGGATGCCCCGGCGGACCGCTCATGAAGATGCCGCATCGCGCTCCGCACGTTGCGCCTTGGACGCCCGCGCCGCCCACGCGCTTTCGATCAGGCCGCGCAGCATCTCGTCATCGCCATGCCCCTCCCGCGCCAATATCCAGCGGGTGCCCTGATAATGGGGCGATTGCCAGAAGGTGTCGGGATCGATCTCCTGCAACAGCGCCACCTTTTCGGCACTGTCGCAACAGATGGTGAAGCTGCCGGGCTCATGGCTGCGGGATATGAAGGCCTTGCCGCGCACCTTGGGCACCACGGCATCGTAGAATTTCTCCATCGCCGTGCCCGGCAGCGTGAGCGCGAATGCCACAGCCTCAGCCCATGTCATGGCGGTTCCTATCCCTGCCTGCCCTTGCGCAGATCGTCCCACCAGGCGAGCCGTTCGGCAATCCGTTTTTCAAAGCCGCGGTCGGTCGGCCTGTAGAAATGCTGCGGGCTCATTTCCTCGGGCCAGTAATTGTCGCCGGAAAAGCCATGTTCCGTATCATGATCATAGGCATAATCCTTGCCATAGCCGATCTCCTTCATCAGCTTTGTCGGGGCATTGAGGATATTGGCCGGGGGCATCAGCGATCCGGTGTCGCGGGCGGATTTCCATGCGGATTTCATCGCGGCATAGGCGGCGTTGGATTTGGGCGCGGTGGCGCAATAGAGCGTGCATTGGACGATCGCCAGTTCGCCCTCCGGACTGCCCAGGAAATCATAGGCATCCTTGGCGGCGAGGCACTGGACCAGCGCCTGCGGGTCGGCAAGGCCGATGTCCTCGCTGGCAAAGCGGACCAGGCGGCGCAGCAGGTAGAGCGGCTCTTCCCCCGCCACCAGCATCCGCGCCAGATAGTAGAGCGCGGCCTGCGGATCGGAACCGCGCAGCGCCTTGTGCAGGGCGGAAATGAGATTGTAATGCCCCTCCCGATCCTTGTCATACACAGCGACGCGGCGATGGAGCAGGTTGGAGAGCCCGGCGGGATCGAGCGGCGCGGGCAGATCGACGGAAAACAGCGTCTCCGCCTGATTGAGCAGGAAGCGGCCGTCGCCATCGGCGCTGGCCACCAGCGCTTCGCGTGCATCGGGATCGAGGGGCAGGGGCCGGCCCATCAGCGCCTCTGCCCGGTCGAGCAGCAGCAGCAGCGCATCGCTGTCCAGCCGGCGCAGGATGAGCACCTGCGCGCGGGACAGGAGCGCCGCGTTCAGTTCGAAACTGGGGTTTTCCGTGGTAGCCCCGACCAGCGTCACCGTGCCGTCCTCGACATAGGGCAGGAAACTGTCCTGCTGGGCGCGGTTGAAGCGGTGGATTTCGTCCACGAACAGCAATGTGCGGCCGCCGATGCGGGCATGGTCGCGCGCGGTGGCGAATACGCGCTTCAAATCCGCGACGCCGGAAAACACCGCCGAGATCGGCTCGAAACGCATGCCGACGGCATCGGCCAGCAGCCGCGAAATGGTGGTCTTGCCGGTGCCCGGCGGGCCCCAGAAGATGATGGAGGACAGGCGGCCCGCGCTCACCATCCTATGGATCGCGCCTTCCGGCCCGGTCAGATGCTCCTGCCCCACCACCTCATCCAGGGTGGTGGGCCGCAGCCGATCGGCAAGCGGCGCATCATCGCGCAGCGACGGAGCCCCGTTTCCCGGCCCGATGCCGAACAGGTCGGCCATCAGGGGACGGGGCTGTTCATGACGAACGCGCCACGCTCGCGCTGGCGAATGATCCGCAAATAGGTGTCGACCAGCGCCTGATTGACCTCGTCCCAGCCGAAGCGCTGGGCCATTTCCAGCCCGGCATGGCCCGCACGGTGACGGGTTTCGGTATCAAGGCAATAGCGTTGCAGCGCATCGGTGAACTGATGCACCGCGCCCGGCCGGATCAGCGCGCCGTTCACGCCGTCCGTGACCAGGCATTCGCTGCCCGTGGCCCGCGCCGCGACGGTGGGCAGGGCGCAGGCCATGGCCTCCAGCGTCACATTGCCGAAGGTTTCCGTGACGGAGGGGTTGAACAGCATGTCCATGCTGGAGACCGCGCGGCCAAGGTCGGGGCCGGACTGAAAGCCGGCGAATACCGCGTCGGGCAGGCGGTTCTCGAACCATTCCCGCGCCGGGCCGTCACCCACCACCAGCACCTTGTGCTTGACCTGCCGGTGGCGCAGCTGGTCGATCGTGTCGGAAAAGACGTCCAGCCCCTTTTCCATCACCAGGCGGCCGACAAAGCCGATGGCCGGAGCGTCGTCATCGATGCCCATGGAACGCCGCCAGGCAGGATCGCGGCGGCCGGGGTTGAAGATCTCCCGGTCGATCCCGCGCGTCCAGATGCCGACATCGTAATTCATCCGCTGGTCGCGCAGCAACTGCGCCATCGAATCGGAGGGCGCGACGATCGCGTCGCACCGGCGGTAGAAGCGCCGCAGCAGCGCCTCGATCGCGGGCTCCAGAAAGGCGAGGCCATAATAGCGCGGATAGGTTTCAAACCGCGTATGCACCGACGCGACCTTGGCGATGCCATGGCGGCGGGCGTAGGACACCGCGCGATGGCCCAGCGGATCGGGGCTCGACACATGGATCATATTGGGCGCGAACCGGGCAAGATCGCGCCGCAGCCGGGCCGGCAGGCTGTAGGGCAGCCGATATTCCGCCCGCCCCGGAATCGCCACGGAGGGCGCGCTCACCAGATCGCCCGCCGGCGCGAAGGCCGGCGTATCGGTGGTGGGGGAATAGACGCGCACAGCCGCGCCCTGACGCAACAAATAGCCGACCAGCCGGTTGAGGGCCTGGTTCGCGCCGTCGCGCACATAATTATAGTTACCGCTGAAAAGGGCGATACGAAGTCCGGTGGCGTCCATCCGCTGCCCCTTAGCCCAGACCGATGGAAGAACCAAGGGAACCGCGCGCCCGCATCCTGCATTGCTGCAATGAAGGAGAGGAGGTGTGACATGAGTGAGACGGTTGTGATGCACGGCTTCCGAAAGGGGAGCCGCGTGCGGTGGAACCGGGGCACGGGCATTGGCATGGGCGTGGTGACGGACCGGTTCGAAAGGCTTGTCGAACGCACGATCAACGGCGCGAAGATCGCCCGCATCGGCAGTACGCACGATCCCGCCTATCTGATCGCGCTGGACGATGGCGGGGAAATTCTGAAGCTGGAATCGGAATTGACCGCATTATAGGCGCGTGACTTTGGGCCCGTGGGCGGCAGGGGCCATCCGCCCATGGCCGGCCCTTTTCGTGTGTCGCCGTTTCTGCCATCAGGATGCGATGCCAAGCATGTCCATCAAGGCGATCCTGACCGGCGTTGCGATGCCCTTTCGCGATGCGGAGATGAGCGCCATCGCGAAACAGCCTGTGGACGGCCCCGTGCGAGTCGGCCTGCTCGGGCTGGAGGGCGACATGCAGGCCGACCGGGTCCATCATGGTGGGGCGGACAAGGCGATCCACCTTTATTGCCAGGATCATTATGACTGGTGGCGCGCGCGCAAGCCCGGCCATCCCCTGCTGGAAGCGCCGGGCGCCTTTGGGGAGAATATCGCCTCGCTGGGCATGGTGGAGCGCGACCTGTGCGTGGGCGATCGTTTCACCCTTGGCTCGGCGCTGGTCGAGGTGAGCCATGGCCGGCAGCCCTGCTGGAAGCTGGACCATCGCTTCGGCGCGCGAGACGTGATGGCGACCATCGTCAAGACCGCGCGTTGCGGCGTCTATTTCCGCGTGATCGAGGAGGGGGCGGTCCAGAGCGGCGATGACATGGCGCTGGTTGCGCGCACCCATCCGCAATGGACGGTGGAGCGGGTGTTCGGCCTGCTCATCGGCGGCGGGCACAAGCGCGAACCGGAGGCGGTGCGCGCGCTGGCCGATCTGGCGCCGCTGGCCGAAGCGTGGAAGGCGCGCGCCCGGAAGCTGGCCGAGGGGCTATAGCGCGGCGGCGACAGGCCGCCGTTCGATCATGAAAATCAGCCGATCGCCATGCTCAGCGCCATGAAGGCGAGGATGAGCGCCGCGCCCCCGGACATGCCGCACAGCACATAGCCGAGCGCCTGGAGGACGGCGGGGCTCTTCCGGCTGCTCTTGTGATTGCGCGCCAGGGCCGACAGCACGAAGCTGACCAACAGCCCATAAGTGAGCGCCGCGAATTCGATCATTCTGTCACCCCGACATGGGCGCGGTCGATCCGACGGCATCGGGCCAATCGCGCCATATTTCCGGCTGCACGCATGTTCCGCGCCGTCAGGGGGCTCCGCCTGGCGGGAACATGCGCTGCCCCGATGCGGCGATCATGCCAGCGCGGGCGTGACTATGCCATCAATGCCGTTCGCTTATGCGGCAGGGCGAGGCAATTGCCCGCCGATTTGCGGAAATTTTCCGATGCTGCACCGCCATATATCGCCAGGCATATGTCGCCAGGGGTTCAATGCGCCTCGCCGGCCACGCTGCCGACCGGGGGGTGCAGGCGCAGGCGGGTGACGCGACGATTGTCGCCGTCCAGCACCTCCAGCTTCCAGCCGCTCTGCTCATGCTCCAGGATTTCGCCCGCTTCGGGCACGCGGCCGGCGATCACGAAGGCAAGGCCGCCCAGCGTGTCGACATCTTCCTCGACCTCGCCCAGCCTGGGGTCGATTTCCTCGGCGACATCGTCCAGCTCCGCGCGGGCATCGGCTTCCCACATGCCGTCGTCCAGCGGCACGAGCATCGCCTCCGGCGCCTCGTCATGCTCGTCCTCGACCTCGCCGACGATTTCCTCGACCAGATTTTCGAAGGTCAGCAGGCCCTCGGTGCCCGAATATTCATCCAGCACGATGGCGAGATGGGTGCGTTTCGCCCGCATTTCGGCGAGCAGGTCCAGTGCCCCCATGCTTTCCGGCACATAGAGCGGCTGCCGGATCAGCGGCGCCAGCGTGTCGGGCGGCGGGGCCTTGCCGGCCAGGATCGCAAAGGCATCGCGGATGTGGATCATGCCGACAATGGTGTCCAGCGTCTCGCGATACACCGGAATGCGGCTGTGCCCGGCCTCGGCAAAGAGCGCGGCCAGTTCGGCGAAGCTCGCCTTTTCCTCGATGGCGACGATATCCGCGCGGGGCACGGCGACATCGTCCACCGTATGTTCGCTGAAATGCAGCAGGTTGCGCAGCATCTGCCGCTCGATGGCCGACAGGTCGCCCTTGCTTTCGGGCGCGCCGTCTCCGGCTTCTTCATCATATTCGTCGATGGCCTCCTCGATTTCCTTGCGGAGGCTATGTTCGCTTTCTTCGCCGAAGATCAGGGTCTTGAGGCCCTGCCACAATCCGCCTTCGCTGCTACTGTCCGCCTCTTTCGAAGGCGTCGGGCTGTCGTCAGCCATGGTGGTCGTTCTTCCCCTGTATCCGCTGATGATTACGGCCCCTCATACCGGGCGGCGGGCTCTGGCGCTAGTCGTCGTTCGCATGGGCATAGGGATCGGCGATGCCGAGGCTGGCCAGCGCCCGGATTTCCAGCGATTCCATGGCTTCCGCCTCCGCCTCTTCCATATGATCGTGGCCCAGAAGATGGAATGTGCCGTGGACGATCAGATGCATGGCATGGTCGGTGATCGAAATGCCTTTTTCCGCCGCCTCATGGGCGCACACCCCGGCGGCGAGCACGATATCGCCCAGCAGGACCTCGCCATCGTCGGTATTGCCGAGCGTTTCGAGCAGGTCGGGCTGCACCATGGGGAAGGAGAGGACGTTGGTCGTCTTGTCCTTCCCCCGATAGTCGCGGTTGAGGGTGTGGACTTCCGTGTCGTCGGTCAGCTTGACCGCGATCTCGAAGGTCGCCGACTGCGTTTCGAAGTCCGCGTTCAGGCTGTGCCGCACGGCGGCGGTGACGGCCGCGCGGGCCAGGTCTTCCCAATCGACGCCCTCGGGCCATTTCCCCTGTTCAAGCAGCAAGGCGACGTCAAGCATCCGGGCCCTCATAGGCCTGCACGATCCGGCCGACGACAGGGTGGCGCACCACATCCGCGACGCCGAAGGGCACCACCGCGATGCCTTCGATCCCCTCCAGCTTGTTCACGGCATCGGCAAGGCCCGACACGCCCGGCTGCGGCAGGTCGACCTGCTTGGGATCGCCGCAGATGACCATGCGGCTGCCTTCGCCAAAGCGGGTGAGGAACATCTTCATCTGGGCGGCGGTGGTGTTCTGCGCCTCGTCCAGGATGATGAAGGCGTTGGCCAGCGTGCGCCCGCGCATGAAGGCCAGCGGCGCGATCTCGATTTCGCCGCTGGCGATCCGGCGCTCGACCTGTTCGGCGGGCAAAGTATCGTACAGCGCATCGTAGAGCGGGCGCAGATAGGGGTCGACCTTCTCCTTCATGTCGCCGGGCAGGAAGCCTAGCCGCTCGCCGGCCTCGACGGCGGGACGGGAAAGGATGAGCCGGTCGACGCTGCCGGTGATGAGCTGGCTCACCGCCTGCGCCACCGCCAGATAGGTCTTGCCCGTGCCTGCCGGCCCAAGCGCGAAGATGATGTCGCGCCGGGCCAGTTCCTCCATGTAGCGCACCTGCGTCGCGGAGCGCGGCACGATGGTTTTCTTGCGCGTGCGGATCATCACCTTGGGCGGCTCGGCGACATCGGTGCGGATGATGCCGTCCAGCATCGGCTCGCTCGACATCGCGATTACGGCCTCGACTGCGCCGGTGTCGATCTCCTGACCGGCGACGATGCGGTTGTAGAGGCCGGTCAGCACGTCGCGGGCACGGGCGGCGGCCTGGGCGTCGCCCTCGATCTGCAACTGGTTGCCCCGCGCCGCGATATAGACGCCCAGCCGGTTTTCGATGGCGACCAGATTCTGGTCATATTGGCCGAACAGGGCGCCCAACAGATGGGGCCGCTCGAACGTGATTTCCAGCCGGGCGCGCTCCCCGGTTTCCACGCGCGGATTTTTCTTCGCCATCAGACCTTCCCCCCCATCGTCGCAAGCGCTGCCGGTTTCGGTTGCCACCCAATCCGATCCTCCATGGAGCGCTGATACCCGGCAATGGCCGGAGCGACGGATGTTTTGGTCAAGCGGCTTTCCTCCTCGATGGTTCCCCGGCCAGGCTGTTCGGCCCGGCACTCACGATATCGACGTCTATCATGTCGCCGATGGCGGCGCCCTCCGCCACGACATGCACCGATTGCAGCCAGGGCGATTTGCCGATGAGCTGCCCCGGATGGCGCCCCTTGCGCTCCAGCAATATCCGGGTGCGCTTGCCGACGCTGGCGGCATTGAACGCGGCCTGCTGCGCATTGATGAGCGCTTGCAGGCGGGCGAGGCGTTCGTCCATCACCTCCGGCGCGATCTGGCCGTCCATCGTGGCGGCGGGGGTGCCGGCGCGCGGGCTGTATTTGAAGGAATAGGCCTGGGCATGGCCGACCTGATCGACGATGCGCAGCGTATCGGCGAACTCCGCGTCCGTCTCTCCGGGGAAGCCGACGATGAAATCGCCGGACAGCGCGATATCCGGCCGGGCGGCCCTGACCCGCTCGATCAGCCGCAGATAGGATGCGGTGTCGTGGCTGCGGTTCATGGCCTTGAGGATACGGTCATTGCCCGACTGTACTGGCAGATGCAGGAACGGCATCAGCTTTTCGACATCGGCATGGGCCGCGATCAAGCCATCGCTCATGTCGTTGGGATGGCTGGTGGTGTATCGGATGCGGGCAAGGCCGGGCAAGGCATCGAGCGCGCGGATCAGGCCGTCGAGCCCCTGCGCATGGCCCCTGGCGTCCTCGCCGGTCCAGGCGTTGACGTTCTGGCCGAGCAGGGTGATCTCCCGCACGCCGCCGTCCACCAGCGCGCGCGCCTCGTCCATGATCGCGGCCATGGGCCGGCTGATCTCCGCGCCGCGCGTATAGGGCACGACGCAATAGGTGCAGAATTTGTCGCACCCCTCCTGCACCGTCAGGAATGCGGTGGGGCGGGGCTGTTTGGGCCGGGCGGGCAGGGCGCCGAACTTGGAGATGGCCGGCATGTCGGTGTCGATCGCGTCTTCACCGCGCACGGCGCGCTCGATGAGGTCGGGCAGGCGATGATAGGCCTGCGGGCCGACGACGATATCGACGCTGGAGGCACGGCGCGGGATTTCCGCGCCCTCGGCCTGGGCGACGCAGCCGGCGACCGCGATCATCGGGCGGGTGCCATCCTCGCGGCGCAGGCGGCCGATGTCCGAATAGACCTTGTCCACCGCCTTTTCGCGGATGTGGCAGGTGTTGAGGACGACGATGTCGGCGTCCAGCCCGTCGGCGGCCGGCGTCATGCCCTGCGCGCCAAGCATCTCCGCCATCCGTTCGCCATCATAGACGTTCATCTGGCAACCGAAGGACTTGATGTGGAATGTCGCCGGGGTGATCCCGCGTGTCTCGGCGCGTTTTTCGTGAGTCATTGATGCTGCTATACAGGTGCCGCCACATCCATGAAAGGCGGCAGGCACGCCGCGATCCGATTTCTTGCTTCATTGGCCAGCGCCTTGCGATCCGGCAGGGCGCGCGGGTCGAAGGGATCGAGCAGATGGATGGTCACGTCCAGGCGCCCCTTGCGGGCGAGCAGGCGGGTGGCGTTGCCGGCGCTGCCTTCATTGCCATGCCATGCGATCTCGCAGGCGGCGGGGCCGTAATCGATGAAGACGGGCTGCACCACCATGTCGCGCGGCGGCGGTGACATCACGGCGAAGAGCGCGGGCTTGAAGGGCAGCAGCGTGTGGCCGTTGCCCGTTGTCCCTTCGGCGAACAGGGTGATCGGCTGATGCCCGTCCAGCGCGCGCCTGAGCGTTTCCAGTTGCTCGGCAACGCCATGGCGCTGGCTGCGCGCGATGAAGATCGTGTTGTTCTGGGCGGCGAGCCAGCCGATCAGCGGCCAGCCCGCGACATCGTCCTTGGAGATGAAGGCCGTGCCGGTGGCGCCGCCCAGTGCCAGGATGTCGATCCAGCTGACATGATTGGCGACCAGGAAGCAGTCGCGCGCCGGCCGGGCGCCGCGCAGATGCACGCGCGCGCCGCAGGATCGCGCCGCAAGGCCCAGGAAGATGCGCGGCCATGGCGATCGTGCCCGCGCCACTTTCCAGAGCAGATGCAGCGGCAGGCAGAGCAGCAGGGACGCCAGCAGTCCCGCAATGCGGCGCCAGCGGCGAAATGTGGCGCGCAGACTCAGCTCTTTCGGTCGATCGAGACGCCGTAAAGCTCCATGCGATGGTCCACCAGGCGGAAGCCCAGCTTCTCGGCGATCTGTTTCTGGAGCTGTTCCAGCTCCGGGTCGACGAATTCGATGACCTTGCCGGTCTCGACATCGATCAGATGATCGTGGTGCGACTCGGGCGCGGCTTCATAACGGGCGCGTCCGTCGCCGAAGTCATGGCGCTCCAGGATGCCCGCCTCTTCGAACAGGCGAACGGTGCGATAGACGGTCGCGATGGAAATGCCGGAATCGATGGCTGCAGCCCGTTCGTGCAGCTTTTCGACATCAGGATGATCTTCCGCATCCGACAGAACCTTGGCAATCACCCGGCGTTGCTCGGTGATGCGCAGTCCCTTTTCGGCGCACAACGCCTCGATATCGATCTTGCGGCCCATTTGCGCCCTTCAATAAGTGATTCACCGGATGACCGGCTTAGCGTCTTTTCTCATGACGCGGAAGGGCGAGGCACGCCATAGCGCCTCGCCCTTCCCAAAATTCTGTCGTTTGCCCTAGACTTATTTGGCCCGGCTGCGACCCTTGCTCCCCAGGCCGATCTTCTTCGCCAGCGAACGGCGCTGTTCGGCATAGTTGGGCGCGACCATCGGATAGTCGGCGGGCAGGCCCCACTTGGCGCGGTAATCGTCCGGCGTCATCTGATAATGGGTCATCAGGTGGCGCTTGAGCATCTTCAGCTTCTTGCCGTCTTCCAGGCAGACGATGTAGTCCGGCTTGATCGAGGAGCGCACGGAAACGGCCGGTTCCGGCTTGACTTCAGGCGCAACCTTGGGGTTCGAAAGGCCGGCCAGCGCAGAATGGACATTCTGAATCAGAATCGGCAGATCGGTCACTGCGACGCTATTGTTCGAGACATGTGCTGCCACGATGTCCGATGTCAGCGTGATGAGCATTTCGGCCTGTGCCGCTTCTTCTTCCATTTTTAGACTCCGTTGATGCCTTGACTGTGCGACCCGATATCGGAGTTTGCACCGATCTGTCGGTGGAGGCTCGTTAGAACCGAATATGCCTATTTTCAACCCGCGGCGACAAATTTTTCAAATGTCGCGCTGAAAACTATAGGCGTCGAATAATTTACCATCGCCGCCGCGATAATAACCGGGGCGGGTATTTACATGCGCAAATCCCAATTTCTGATAAAGTTCAACGGCGTTGTTCGTGGACCGGACTTCAAGGTGCATAGTTTTTGCGCCTTCCCGACGTGCCGAAGTGATACAATGATCGACAAGGATGGACCCGATGGATTTGTTCCGCCATTGCGGTGCGACCGCAAGCAGCAGCAATTCGCTTTCATCCAGGACGAGGCGGGTCAGGGCGAATCCAAGAGTCGCGGCGTCGAGCGAGGCGATGACGAGCGTCATGCCGGGAAGGGACATCATCCCGCCCAGCTGCGCCGCCGTCCACGCCTCGCCAAAGGCCGGGTCGAAGGCCTGGACCATCACCTCCATCGCCGCAGCTTCGGCCTTCCGGTCGGGCCGATCGTAGCTGACGAGCTTCATATTGGGTGTCATCGCGCAACGGCCATCGGCTTGGCATCCGCGCCGCGACCGTAGATCGGGCGGGGCGGCAGGGTGGCGGCGTCCGGCGGCAGCAGCGCGAACCATTGGGCGTCGGGGTGCATCGGCACGGCCTCGCCATAGCCGCGGGCCTCGACCAGCGCGGGTGCGCCGCTACCATGGACGACGGCGTCTTTCAGTGTCAGGACCAGATCGGCAATGGGCGTGGATGCGACATTGCCCATGGGCGCGAGCGTATCGGCCGCGAAATATTGCCAGAAAAGCTCGCCATGACCGCCGGTGATCGCGACGGCGATGGTCTCGCCGGCCTGCCCCTGTCCCTGTCCTTGCCGCTGCGCGCGGGCGCCGGCCGCGATCATGGTCAGGGCGCTATATCCCGCCAGCGGCACGCCCCAGGCAAAGGCGAGCGCGCGCGCGGCGGCCAGGCCGATCCGCACGCCGGTGAAACTGCCGGGGCCGATATCGACGGCGATGCGATCCGCTTTGCCACCATCGGGCAGCGCGGCGATCGCCGGCAGCAACGCTTCGGCGTGGCCGCGACCGGCCAATGTTCCATGATGGGCGACCATCTGTCCCTGGTCGAACAGCGCAACCGAGAGACGCTCGGTCGCGGTATCAATCACCAATGTCCGCAACGATTGCCCCTGCGCTCTTCCTATCGGCCCGCCTCGGCGGGCGGGCCGTGGGCAGCGTTAGTCGATCCTGTTGAATTTGCCAAATTCGGGGCGCGGCAGCCGACCGAAAATGGTGGAGGGATCGCCATAGCCCAGCGTCGAGATGAAATTGGACTTCACATTGGGCGTGTCGGCAAAGAAGGCGGCGTCCACCGCGGCATTGTCGAAGCCGGACATCGGGCCGGTATCCAGGCCCAGCGCCCGGGCCGCGACGATGAAATAGCCGCCCTGCAGCGAGCTGTTGCGCAGCGCCGCGATTTCGCGGGCCGCAACATCGGGGAACCAGTGCTTCGCGTCGGGCGCATGCGGGAACAGTTCGGGCAGCTGCTCGTGGAAATCGACATCCATGCCGATGATCACCGTCACCGGCGCCTTGCGGATCTTTTCGCCATTGGTGCCGCTGGAAAGCGCCGCCAGCTTGTCCTTCGCTTCCTGGCTGACGCACCAGACGAGCCGTGCGGGCAGCATGTTCGCCGATGTCGGCCCCATCTTCATCAGATCCCAGATCGCATGCAGCTGGTCTTCGCCGACAGGCGTGTCGAGATAGCCATTATAGGAGCGCGCGCTGTTGAAGATCTGGTCGAGAGACTGCTGGGGAAGAGGCGACGACATGCAGGATCGTTCCTTTATACGAAGGGGGAAGGTGGTGACAGTCCGGCGGTCCGGCCCTGTCGGGAAGGTGAAATCAGACCGCCCGGACTTCGGTCACTTCCGGCACATAATGCTTCAGCAGCGATTCGATGCCGTTCTTGAGCGTGGCGGTGGAAGAGGGGCAGCCCGAGCAGGCGCCCTGCATCCGCAGGAACACCTTGCCCTTGTCGAAGCCGCGATAGATGATGTCGCCGCCGTCATTGGCGACGGCGGGGCGCACGCGGGTCTCGATCAGCTCGCGGATCTGCGCGACGATTTCGGCGTCGGCAGGGTCGTCCTCGAAATCCTCTTCCTCGACCGGCACCGAGATGCCCGAGGCCGTGCCGGCCCTGAACAGCGGCATATCCGCCGAGAAATGATCGAGCAGGATGCCGATGACGTCCGGTTTCGTCTGCGCCCAGCTGCCCGTGGGTGCAAGCGTGACGGAAATGAAGCTGCTGCCGAAGAAGACCCCCGTGACATCGCCCAGCGTGAACAGCGCTTCGGCCAGCGGCGACTGCTCGGCCTCTTCGGCGCTGGCAAAATCGCGGGTGCCCGCCGTCATGACCGTGCGGCCGGGCAGGAATTTGAGCGTGGCCGGATTCGGCGTGGTTTCGGTTTCGATCAGCATGGTCGTTATGTGGGGCTGCATCCTCCAGAGATCAAGCGCGGCTTGTGCGGCGCAACGCAGTTGGCCATGGTCTTGTGGAGGCTATGGCCCGATCGAGGCATTTCAGGGGGATGAACGGCATGACGGACAGCGGCGGCGCGGCGCATGGAAGGCAGAAGGGGCTTGGCGATATCCTGCGCGGGCGCGGCGAGGCGGATGCGCGCGTGGGCTTTATCGAGCTGTTCTTCGATCTGGTGTTCGTATTCGCCGTCACCCAGCTTTCGCATTATCTGATCGCGCATCTTTCGCCGACCGGCGCGCTGGAAGGGGCGATGCTGTTTGTCGCGATCTGGTGGGTGTGGGTCTATACCATCTGGTGTACCAACTGGCTGAATACGGAAGTCTGGCCGGTCCGGCTGATGCTGTTCGCCATGATGGCCGGCGGGCTGGTGCTGGCCATGGCGATCCCCAATGCCTTTGGCAGGGCGGGGCTGGTGTTCGCGCTGGCCTATGCCGTGCTGCAGGTCGGGCGCAGCCTGTTCATGGTCGCGGTGTTGCGCGGGCGCGATTCCGGCAATCGGCTCAACTTTCTGCGCATCATGATCTGGGCGCTGGCCGCGTCGCTGCTCTGGATCGGCGGCGGCCTTGCCGCGCCGGCGTTGCGGCTGCCCCTGTGGCTGGTGGCGCTCGCCGTGGATGCGGCAGGGCCGCCGCTGCGCTTTTTCGTGCCCGGCCTGGGCGCGTCGCGCATGTCCGATTGGAATGTGGAGGCGCATCATATGTCGGAACGCTGCGGCCTGTTCGTCATCATCGCGCTGGGCGAATCCGTGCTGCTGACCGGATCGACATTTTCGGGAACGGATTGGCAGGGCGCGGGGATTCTGGCCTTTGTCAGCGCTTTCATAACCATCGTGGCGATGTGGTGGATTTATTTCCATCTGGGCGCGGAAGAGGCAACGCATCATTTCGCGCATGCGGCGGATCGCGGCAGGATCGCGCGCTTCGCCTATACCTATCTGCACATGCCGATCATTGCCGGGATCATCGTGAACGCCGCGTCGGATGAAATGGTGATCGCGCATCCCGTGGGGCATTTCGCGCCGGGCGTCGCCATGCTGCTGGTCGGCGGACCGGCCCTGTTCCTTGCCAGCGTGATGCTGTTCAAGCGGGTGACGGCGGGCGGATGGCGGTTGTCGCATCTGGTGGGGCTGGCGCTGCTGGGCGCGCTGTTCGCCGCAGGCTGGTCGGCGCATCTCGCGCCGCTGGCACTGGGCATCGGCGTGTCGGCGGTGCTGGTGCTGACGGCGTTCTGGGAAACCGTATCGCTGGGGACCGCGCCGCGCGTGGCGAATGGCTGAGATGTCGCTACGAAAGCGATAGAAACGGGAACTCTGGATCGTTCTGCGGATTGGCAAGGGACAATGGAACGGAAGGAGCCCCGCGATGACCAGCGAAACCGAAATCAGGCAGCGTTTCTGGAGGGAATTGTCGGAATCGCCTTTTCTCATGGTGGGCCTTGAGGGCGATCCCCATCACAGCCTGCCGATGACGGGTCAACTCGACCCCCATGCCAATCACTGCTTCTGGTTCTACACGACGCGGGACAACCGGCTGGTCCCCGGCGGTGCCGCCATGGCGCAATATAGCGCGAAGGGGCACGGCCTGTTCGCCTGTATCGACGGGACGCTCAGCGAAGAAAGCGATCCTGTCGTCATCGACCGCTATTGGACGAAGGACGTGGCGGCCTGGTATCAGGGCGGGCGGACCGATCCGAACCTGCTGATGCTCCGTTTCGACCTTGGGCGGGCGGAAATCTGGCTGACGGATTTAAGCGTGAAGGGCGTTTTCAGGATGCTGTTCGGCGGGAAGATCGCGGATGAAATGAAGAACAAGCATGTGGAGGTCGCACTCTGATCGACGGGCGCCGGCATTGGTCGCCCGGAAGCGATCACCCCCGGCGGCCATCCGACGCGTTGCGCCTGGGGCTGCGGGCGATGACCGGTGCCGGCGCGCCTGGAGCGATGGTCTCCGGCCTGGCGGCCGGTCTATCCGCCCGGTCGGCTCGCCATGTCGATAAAGGCGTCGATGTCCTGCTTGAATTGCTGCCGCACCTCTGGGTTGATGTACACCATATGGCCTGACTCATAATATTTGAAGGTCAGGTTCTTCCTGAGGGACGGGTCGATCTGCATGTGCTTGAGATCGAATTCGGCGCCGAAGAAGGGCGTCGCCATGTCGTAATAGCCGTTGAGGGACAGCACCTTCAGGTTCGGATTTTGCCGCATCGCGGCGGACAGGTCGAGCGCGGTGTCGGCCAGCGCCATCTGGCCGCCGGAGCCGCGCCCGCCCGGCGCGCGATGCTTCTGGTCCCACTTGTTGCCGCCGATCTGGCTGTAGAAGTTGGGCCGATAGCTGAGCTTGGTCTTGTAGCCGAGCGTGCCGAACAGATATGCGTTCTGCGCGGTGATGTAGGCGCCGCTGATCGATGTGTCGGTCGCGTCATATTCCGGGCCTTCGCCGGCATTGTCGACATCGAAGCCGGTGAAGCGTGAATCCAGGCGGCCGACCGTCTTGCTCTGGTCGCGCAGCAATTCCTTGCGGAACCGCGAGAGATCGACGCGCAGGTCGGACTGAAGGAGATATTGCACCGACAGGCCGGTATAGGCGCTCATCTGCTGGGCGATCCGGCTGCGCTCCTCGGGCGTGATGTCGCTGCCCTTCTGCAGCGCCGTCATATAGGGCCCGCGTGCCCATTCCCGCACCTCGGTGAGGAAGGGTTCCAGCGCAGCCGGGCGGTTCTGCAGCTTGTTGTGATACCAGGCGGTGGCCGCATAGCTGGGCAGGTAGGTGACGAAAATCTGGTCGAAGCCCGGCTGGCGCACGCCATAGTTCAGGATCGAGGACAGGAGCACGACACCGTTCATCTGCACGCCGCGCTCCTGCAGCGCATGGACGAGGCCGGCGGAGCGGAGTGTGCCATAACTTTCGCCGAACAGGAATTTAGGGCTGTTCCAGCGGTTGTTGATCGTCAGGTAGCGCATGATGCCGCGCGCGAAGGCGTCGATATCCTGGTCGACGCCCCAGAATTCCGGCCCCTTGGCCTTGCCGATCGGGCGCGACAGGCCGGTGCCGATCGCGTCGAGGAAAATGACGTCGCTATGGTCCAGGATCGTGCCGGGATTGGGGCCGATCGGGAAGGGGGCGTTGGGCTGGCCGGCGGCGGTCGGCGTTTCGACATGGATGGGGCCGATCGAGCCCATGTGCAGCCACATCGAGGAGGACCCCGGGCCGCCATTATAGGCGAAGGTGATCGGCCGCTCGGCCGCGCCCTTCGCCCTGTCCGCGACATAGGCGACGTAGAACATGCTCGCGACCGGCTCGCCTTCGTCATTGCGGATGGTGAGCGTGCCGGGGGTGGCGGTGTAGTTGATCGCCTTGCCGCCGACCGTGACGCTGGCGTGCTTGGGCTGCGCATCCTCGACCGCGGTGGCGCGGGCGATGTCGGCATCGCCGCCCTTGTCGGCGCGGCCGCGCGGCTGCGCCTCGCCGGCGGCGGGCTCATCCGGTTCGGCGGGGGTGGCGCCGTCCGGGCGGGCGGGCTGGCGCTGGGCGGCGAGGGGGGCGGCGGTCAGCAGGGCGGCGGTGGCGCCGAGGAGGAAGGTGCGGGCGATCATGGCTGCTCCGGAAAGATCGAGGGGGCGGAAGGGTGGACAGGCGGAAGGGCCGGGCGGGCGCTCAGTGCGCGGTCGGGTAGGGATTTGGCCCACCACGCGCGATCCAGTCGTCGAGCACGGCTTCGAGCGTCGGCAGCGGCACCGATCCCAGGCCCAGGATCGTGTCGTGGAACCAGCGCTGGTCGAATTTGGACCCGAGCGCCGCTTCGGCCTTGGCGCGCTCGCGCCGGATCAGCATCTCGCCCAGCTTGTAGGCGAGCGCCTGGCCCGGATCGTTGATGTAGCGATCCACCTCTATCGTCACCTCATGGTCGGACAGCGCGGTGTGGGTCTTGAGATAATCGAGGGCCTGGTCGCGGGTCCAGCCCATATGGTGGAGGCCGGTGTCCACCACCAGCCGGGCGGCACGCCACATTTCGTAGGTTTCGCGGCCGAACTCGTCATAGGGCGTCTCATAGATGCCCATCTTGGTGCCCAGCCACTCCATGTAGAGCGCCCAGCCCTCGCCATAGCCGGAGAAATAGGTGGTCTTGCGGATCTGCGGGCGGTTCGGGCCTTCCAGCGCCAGCGCCGCCTGGAAGCTATGGCCCGGCACGCATTCATGCGCGGTCAGCGGCGGGATGGTGTAGAGCGGACGGGCGGGCAGGTTGTAGGTGTTCATCAGGCAGCTATCGAGCCCGCCATTGCCGCCGGTGCCGAACGGCGCGACATTGGCCGGCGTCGGCACGATCGTGAAGCGGAAGCGCGGCAACAGGCCGACCGTGTATTTGAGCTGGCCGTTGATGCGGTTGGCGACATAGGCGGACTTGGCGACCAGTTCATAGGGCGTCTTGGCGTAGAATTGCGGATCGGTCTTCAGGAAGTTCAGGAAACCCTGGAAGTCGCCCGTCCAGCCGGCCTGCTTCATCGTCGCCTTCATGTCGGCGTCGATCCGCGCCACTTCCTTCAGGCCGATCGCGTGGATTTGCTCGGGGGTCAGGTCGGTGGTCGTATATTGCCGGACCCGGGCGGCGTAATAGGCCTTGCCGTCGGGCAGCGCCTCGGCCGCGGTGGCGGTGCGGGTGTTGGGGATATAGACGTCGCGGACATAGGCGAGCAGCCTGGCGAAGGCCGGGGCCGCCGCCACCACTGCCGCCTTGCCCTGCGCCGCCAGCGCATCCTGCTCGGGGGCGGCGATGCTCGCCGGCATCATGGCGAAGGGCGTATAGAGCGGGTTGGTGGCGATGTCGGGGGAGGAGAGCGGCTCGATCGGCCGCCAGCGCTCGCCCAGCGATATCTTCGGCCGGGTGAAGCCGCGCGCCGCGCCCGCCTTCATGTTGGCGATCTGCTCGTCGATGAAGCGCGGCATCTCCGACATGCGGCTGAGATAGTTGCGATAGGCCTCGACCGTGCCGAACCCCTGGCGTGGGGCGATCCATGTCCAGAAGCCGAACGGGTCCTCATATGCCTTGAAGTGCAGCTCCATGACGAAGCCTTCGAGCGCGGTGCGGAACACGGCGGCGTTGATCTTCTCTTCGGGGGAAAGCTGATCGACCGGAATCGTGTCGAGCTGCTTCAAGGCGTTCGACCAATAGGCATAGCGCCGCTGCTGGCTGGCGGCATCGACATGCTGCAGATGGGGGCCGGCGCCGCGTCCGCCTTCCGCATCGCTGCCCAGTTCCTGCGTGCGCCACGCCCATTCAGCGTCGTAGAGCGCCTTCAGCCGCGCATCGGCGGAGCCGGCGACCGGCTGCGCGGTGGCGGGAACGGCAAGGGCCATGCTGCCCAGCAGCAGCGCGAGACCGGTGATCTTTCTCATATTTCCCCCCTTATCCAGTGATATCAGGCCGATTTTGGCGACGATGACGGTGTGAAGATGCGGATGCCGAACACCGGGCCGCATCGGCTATGGTCGTTGGCCGGCTGGAAACGGACCGTCACGGCATCCTTGCGCCGGGTCAGTTCGGCCGGGATCGGATAGTCGATTTCGAAAAAGTCGCCGGGATGGCTGCCCGAAAGCGCCTGCGTCGCGATCTTGTGGCCGTCGATCAGGATGTCGAACAGCTTGTCGCGCTCGTCGCCCCAATAGGTCGCCTGCAGGATCAGCGGGCCGGGCTTCACCTTCGCCCGATATTTGAAGAAACCGAAGGTGCGCGCGTCGCGCCCGTGCCGGCCGCGATAGGTGACGGCATAGCTGTTCTTGGCGACCAGGCCATGGTCGCGCTCCGGCTGCATCTCGCCCAGGTTCATGATATCGACCGAGCGCGCCGCCAGATCCCGCAGCTGCGCCTGCTCGGCGGCGTAGCGGGCCTGCTCGCCTTGCCATCCGGCCTTGTCGAAGCTCTTGAAATAGACCGCCGTGCGCCGGTCGCGCTGCTGGAAGAACGGCGCAAAGCTCAGCGCGGCGGGTTGGGCGGTCGCTGTCTGGAAACGGCCGTTCGCCGCGTCGACGGGCACGAATCCGGCCAGGATGTCGCTGGCGACCAGGGCCGGGGCGGGGCCGTCATAGGGCCGGTCGGACGGCCCCAGGTCGGCCGCCAGCACCACCGGCCCGTGCAGCAGGGCGATGGTGGCGGGATCGTCGACCGTCGGCTCGCTGCGCAGCTGCATCGGCAGCGTCAGGGCGATGCGGTCGCCCTTGTGCCAGACGCGGCGGACGATGGCGTAACCGTCCGGCGCGTCGACCGGCACGGCGTCGCCGTTGACCGTCAGCGTCGCGCCCTGACACCAGCCGGGGATGCGCAGCGCCACGGCGAAGCTGCGCGGCCGCCCGAGTGCCTCGACCGTGATCGCGACATGCTCGTCAAAGGGATAGCCCGTCTCCATGCGGAGCGTGGCCTCCTGTTCCTTCCACGTCGCGATGGACGGGATGTAGAGATTGGCGATCAGCGTGTCGCCGCTCTGCCACCAGACGGAATCGCCATGCTTGGCGTGGCTTTCCATCCCGGTGCCGACACAGCACCAGAAATCGTCAAAGGGCCTGGAGAAGCGCCGCGCCGCGCCCGACATCAACGGCACCATATAGGCGAACATGCCGGTCCCGGGGTCTTGCTGCGCCAGGATATGGTTGATGTGCGCACGCTCATAATAGTCGAACAGGCGCGCCTCGGGCTGCCAGCCGTAGAGATGCCGCGTCAGCTTCAGCATGTTGTAGCTGTTGCAGCTTTCGCAGGTCTGCTCGGTGATATGCTTGGAAATGCTGTGGGCGCTGGGGAAATATTCCCGGTCCGCATTGCCGCCGATGACATAGCTGTAGTCGCGGGTGACTGTTTCCCAGAAGAAATGCACGGCGATCGCCTGGTCGGCCTTGCCGGTCAGTTCGTGCAGCCGCGCCAGGCCGATGACCTTCGGGATCTGGGTATTGGCATGTATCCAGGGCAGGACGTCCTGCCTGCCGCTGAGCGGGTCGAGGATCTTGCGGTGCCGGAGCCGTTCGGCAAGGCGGAGCCAGCGATCGTCGCCGCCATGGGCATAAAGTTCCGCGAAGCTTTCGTTGATGCCGCCATGCTCGCAATCCAGCACGGTCTGGACCTGCCCGTCGTCCAGCGCCGCGAAAACCCCGTCGATATAGCTGCCGAGCGCGATGGCGATGGCGAGCGCCTTTTCATTGCCGCAATGGGATTGCGCATCGAACAGGCCGGCGAACAACTTGTGCCAGTTGTAGAAGGGCACCCAGCAGCCGTTGAGATCGAAGCCCATCGACCGGATGTCGCCCCGTTCCAGTTCCGCGAAGATCGGCTTTCCGTCCTCCACGATATCGCCGCGCTTGCGCGTGAAGCCGGCGACATAGCCGTCGCCATGCGCCGCCTGGCACAGCGCCAGCTCATCCACGATATGGTCGACCCGGCGCTTGCATTCGGCATCGCCGGTTTGCGCGTACATCAGCGACAGGGCCGTCAGATAATGGCCCAGCGTATGGCCGGCGATGGTATCGCTTTCCCATCCGCCATAGACCGTGCCCCTGGGCGGCAGGCCGGCGCTGGTCCGGAAGTTGTGCAGCAGCCGATCCGGTTCGAGCGCGTGCAGATAGCGGCGATTGCCCTCCACCGCGTCGGCCCAGGGGGACGGCAGCAGCCGTATGGCGGCGAGCGGAAGGGGGGTGGGATGCGCGGGCAGGCGGGTTGCCGCCATCGGGATGGCGCGGAGCGCGGACGGCACCATCACGACCGAGGCAGCCCCCGCCAGAAACGTCCGCCGCTTCATCCGCTGCTTCACATCCGCCACGCTCAGCTCCTGTTTGGCAAAGTCTATTATACGGTATACGATATAGCAAGCCCAGGGACATGCGCGACGGGGCCCTTCACCCGCGCCGAACTGTCGTCCTATGCCATGGCCGGGCACTCTCGTTGGGCAGCGCGCGTGCGGGCCTTTCCCCCTCCATGTGAACGCGCCTGTCGGGATGGGAGAGGCGACGCGGGCCGGGGGGGCGATCGCTTCCCCGGCCCGCGACATGGTCGGATCTTCAGTCCGGCTGCTTCTCGAATTCCGGCAGCGCCGGGTTCCAGCCGGGCGGGTTGACGCCGCCATCCGCGATGAACTGATCGAGCCGCGCTTCCAGCACCGTCAGCGGCACCGAGCCGAGGGCGAGGATCGCGTCGTGGAAGTTGCGCTGGTCGAACTTCGCGCCCAGCTTCGTTTCCGCCTCCACACGCTTCTGGCGGATCACCATCTCGCCGAGCTTATAGGCCAGGGACTGGCCCGGCCAGGCGATATAGCGGTCGACCTCGGTCTCGATCTCATGCTCGCTCAGGGCCGTATGGTCGCGCAGATATTGCTGCGCCTGCTCGCGCGTCCAGCCATAATGGTGGATGCCGGTGTCGATCACCAGCCGGCATGCCCGCCAGATCTCATAGGAAAGGCGGCCGAAATTCTCATAGGGCGTGTCGTACATGCCCATCTTGGTGCCGAGCCATTCCATGTACAGCGCCCAGCCCTCGCCATAGCCGGAGAAGCCGGTCGCGCGACGGAAGGCCGGCCGGCGGATCGCTTCCTGCGCCACCGCCGCCTGGAAGGCGTGGCCGGGGTTGCATTCGTGCAGGGTCAGCGCGGTCAGCGTGTAGAGCGGCCGCGAGGGCAGGTCATAGGTGTTCATCATGCAGGATTCGAGCCCGCCGCGCCCGCCAGTGTAGATCGGCGCGAGGCTGGCCGGCACGGGGATGATCGAGAAGCGCCGGCGCGGCAGGAAGCCGATCGTGTCGGCGAGCTTCCCGTCCGCCCGCTTGGCGACATAGGAGGAGAAGCCGAGCAGTTCCCGCGGCGTCTTGGGATAGAATTGCGGATCGGTGCGCAGGAATTTCAGGAAGGCGGGCATGTCGCCCTGGAAGCCCGTCTGCGCCTTTGTCGCCTCCATCTCGGCGGAGATGCGCGCCACTTCCTTGAGGCCGATCTGGTGGATCTGTTCGGCGGTCAGGGAGAGGGTGGTGAAGGCTTCGATCTCGGCCTGGTAATAGGCCTTGCCGTCCGGCTCCGTCTCGGCGGCGAGGGTGGTGCGCGCCTGCTTCATATATTCGTTCTGGATGAAGGCGAGCAGCTTGGCATAGGCGGGGATCACCGCCTGCTGGATCGCCCGATCGCCCTCGGCCTTCAATGCCGCCTGCTGGTCCGCCGGGATGGTCGCGGGCATGGCTTGGAAGGGCGTATAGAAGGGATTGTCCTGACCGGTGGCGACATAGGGCTCGATGGTCTTGTCGCGCCCCGTCACCACCACGCGCGGCACGCTGAAGCCGCGCTTCAGCCCGGCGCGCATATTGGCGATCTGCTCATCGAAATAGCGGGGCACGTCCCGCATGCGGGCGATGTAGTTCTGATAGGCCTTGACGCTGCGGAAGCCGCCGGAACGCGGACTGAGGCTCGACCAGAAGAAGGTGTCGGCGTTGAACGGTGCCTCATAGGTCTTGAAGCGCGCGTCGTCGGCAAGCGTCTGGATCGCGCGGCGGAACACTGCTGCGTTGACCTTCTCCTCGGGTGAAAGCTGGTCGAGGGGGATCGTGTCCAGCTCGGCCAGGGCCTGCCGCCAATAGGCAAGGTGGCGTGCCTGGGTGGCGGCATCCACTTTGGGAAGATGATCCAGCCCGGCCTCGTCCCCGCCGCGCCCGCCGCGCAGCCCTTCGGCCTGCCGCCACGTCCATTCGCGCTCATAGAGCGCCTTGAGCCGGGCGTCGGCAGGGCCCGCCGCCTGCGGCGCGGGGGCGGCCTGCTGTGCCGATGCCTGACTTGCGGTCAGCGCAAGCGCAGCCGTCAGCATGGGCATGATCCGAATAATCTTCATCTAACTGCTCCTGGCTTTATCTTGTCAGTGGGTGCTGTCGCTCGCCTCGATCGGCATCGGCCCAGGGGGCAGCCCGCGATCGGCCTTGATGTCGCGCAGTTCCTTGCGGAGCTGGCGCGCGTCGTAGAGGATGCCGTCCTTGATGGTCCAGGCGACGCCGCCGATCCGCTCCACCTTGCCGGTCGCGTCATCCAGGTGGAGGGTGCCGGTGCCGAACAACAGCTTCAGGTTGGCGAGCGGATTGCCCTTGATCACCACAAGGTCCGCCTTGCGGCCGACGCGGATCGTGCCGATCTGGTCCTCATGGCCCAGCACCCGCGCGCCCTGCTGGGTGGCGGCATGGATCACTTCCAGGGGGGAGAAGCCCGCCTCGCGCAGCAGTTCCAGCTCCTGGATATAACCAAAGCCGTACAGATTGTAGATATAGCCCGAATCCGACCCCACGGAGACGATGCCGCCGCGGTTCTTATATTCGTTCACGAACTGCATCCAGAGCCGGTAATTCTCCTTCCAGGCGACCTCGTCCTCGGTCGTCCAGTCATACCAGTAGGAGCCGTGGTTGACGCGGCTGGGCCGGTAATAGTCCCAGAGGCCGGGCATGGTATAATCCGCATGCCAGAGGGCGCGGCTCATCCGCATGAAGTCCCGGCTGGTGAGATAGGCGGTGAAGGTGGGGTCGATCGCGAAGTTGCGGTCGAGCAGGGTCTGCATCACCTCCTCCCATTTCCGCGATCCGGGAGCGGCGGTCTGCGCCCATAGCCGCCCGGACTGGCCGAAGCGCATCTGCTCGTCATTGTTGATGAAGTCGCCCGGCCAGCGCTGGCTGCGCCGATCGGTGAACATCGCCTCGGGCAGGCCGTACCAATGCTCCATCGACTGCATGCCATGGGCGGAGGTGGTGAGCACATTGGCCCATGCGACGCTCTGCTGCGAATGGTGCATCGTCGTGTGCAGGCCCAGCTTGCCCGCTTCATCGAGCGCGGCCCACAGCACATCCTCGGGCACGAAGTTGATGAACTTGACGCCGTCGGCGCCGCGCCGCCTGGCGTCGCGGATCGCCGCCCGCGCTTCCTCGGGCGTGTTCGGCTGCTGCTTGGCGATCGCCGAGAAGAAGGGGTAGATGTCGATGCGTGGCGCGACGATCTCGTTGCGTGCGCTGCGCGCCTTGATGTCCGCCAGCCACTCGATCGGTCGTCGGCTGCCCAACTCGCGCACGGACGTGATGCCGTTCGCGATCCACAGTTTCAGGACATAGTCGGCCGGGACATGCTGCTCGTCGTCATCGTCGTGGAGATGCGCGTGCGCGTCGATGAAGCCGGGCATGACATAATAGCCGGTCAGATCGAGCTCATGATCCCCCCCGGCGGCGCGCGCCTTCGGATTGATCGCTCCGGGCGCCCCGATGGCGCGGATTTCGGCGATGCGATCGTTGACCAGCACGATATCGACGGGCCCCTGCGCGGGCGCGCCGGTGCCGTCGACGATCGTCACATTGCGTAGCACGGTCCGGGCGAAGGGGCCGATGCCTTCGGTTCTCCGCGGAATGGAGGATGCCTGCGCGGGAACCGCCGGAAGACTGCCGGCGGCGGTCCCGATGGCCAGGATCAGAGCTGTGACACAGATGGACAGTCGATTGCGCCGCTTCATGCCGAAATTCTCCCCGCCTGTTGCGGGAGGCGCCGGGCGCGCCTCCCGCCCCGTGATCAGAACTTGCCGCTCCGTGATCAGAACTTGATCGTCGCGCCGGCGAAGTAGCGACGGCCGGCCACGTCGTAGAGCGACACGTCGACATTGGCGTCGCCGACCAGGGTGCTGCCGAGGATCGGCGGCTGGCGGTCGCCGATATTGTTCACGCCGACGAACATCTGGAAACGCTTGTCGATGTTGAAGCTCAGGGTCGAATCCACATACCAGACCGCCGGCACCTTGGTCACATAGGCCTGCGCGGTCGGGTAGAGGCGGAGATCGCCGATCATCCGCCCGACGACCCGCCACGAGAACGGGCCGCCGCTGAAGGTGGCGTTCAGGTTCAGCTTGAAGTCCGGCAGGATGAGGCCGCCGCTGCCCGAGGAACAGCCCGCGCCATAATAGCCCGCGCAGTCCTGCGCCGGCGCGTTGCTCAGCGTCTTGAGCGACTTCTTGAACATCCAGCTCGCCACCGCCTGCAGGCTGAGCTGCGCGCTCTCGCCGTCCAGCGTGAAGGGCAGCGGCAGGCGGTAGTCGAGCTGGGCATCGATGCCCGATGTCTTGAGCGCGCCGATATTGGCGTTCTGCGTGCTGACATATTCGATCTGCCCGCTGCCGGGCAGGCGATGCACCGCCTGGCAGGTGGCGCTGTTGATATCGAGATTGGTGAAGCAGTCGTTCAGCGTCTGCTGGACGTTCACGGTGGTGATCGCGCCGTTCACCTCGACGTTGAAATAGTCGACCGTGATGTTGAGCCGCCGCAGGAAGGGCGGGGAGATGACCATGCCGATCGTGTAGGTGTTGGACTTTTCCTCCTGCAGGTCGGGGTTGCCGCCGCTGCGCTGGGTAAGACCCAGCGAGGATTGCTGGAAGGTCGCGATATCCGCCGGGTTGATGCCCTGGGCAACGCACATCGCCCGCACGGCTTCGCTGCGCGTGTCCGGCGCCGACAGGCTGGCGCGGGCGCA
Organism: Sphingobium aquiterrae; assembly: GCF_037154135.1. Lineage (NCBI taxonomy): Bacteria > Pseudomonadati > Pseudomonadota > Alphaproteobacteria > Sphingomonadales > Sphingobiaceae > Sphingobium > Sphingobium aquiterrae. The sequence continues at coordinate 19,652 of NZ_JBANFL010000005.1, read as the reverse complement.
TGGATCGGTGCCGCCGGTGAAGCCCTGGCTGATCGAGGAGTAAAGCTCGCCGACATTGGGCGCGCGCACGGCGCGGTTGAAGGCGCCGCGGACCCGCGCCCAGTGGACCGGCGCATATTCGCCGCCGGCCTTCCAGGCGAGGACGCTGCCGATCGTGCTGTAGCTGGAATAGCGGACCGCGCCTTCGGCCGAGAGGTTGTCTACGAAAGGCATGTCGGCCAGGATCGGCACGCGAAGCTCGCCGAACACCTCCTTCACGGTATAGCCGCCGACGAGCGACTTGTCCGATCCGGTGCCATAGTCGCCCGCAAGGTCGAACGGGCTGGGATTGTTGCGATAGCGGTCGCGGCGATATTCCCCGCCGATGGCGACCGCGACCGGCCCGGCCGGCAGGTTGAACAGCGCGCCCGACAGCGAGGCGCCGAGCACCGTGCGCTTGAAGTCGTTGCTGGAGTCGCGTTCCGGCGTCAGGAACGCGGCCGCGCCCGTGCTGATGGAGCCGACGCCGAAGATGTTGACGGGCACGCAGCCGCTGGTGTTGTTGCGGCACACGATATTGCCCGAAGGGTCGACTACGGCGTCCATGGCCTGGCTCAGGCGGGCCTGGTTGAAGATCGACACGTTCCGCGAATCCTCGCGGGTGCGCATGAACTGGCCGAACGCCTCCCAGCGGAAGTCCTGTCCGATGGCCTTGAAGTCGCCGCGCAGGCCACCCGTGATGTCGAATGCCTGGCGCTCGTAATAATATTGGCGGGTGCCGAATTCGTCGGCCCGGCGCCCGGCGCCGACCACGGCCGCGGTGCCGGAGCGCACGCCCGTCGATCCGCCGATCGCCGAATAACCGGGGAGCAGGCCGGTATCGAAATAGCGGGCATTGTCGGCGAAGAACTGGCGCAGGACCGCCGGCAGGACCGGGTTGTTCGCATAATTGGGCACGAGCAGCGTCTGGGAGCCGGGCGCGCCCGGCGTCAGCGGCACGAACGATTCCGGCGCAAGCTCGTAATTATTCTTGGTGTCGGCGTAGAACGCCTCGGCAAAGGCGGTGATATGGTCGGTCAGGTCGTAATGGCCGAGCGCCGATACATTATAGCGGCTCAACGGGCGCTGCAGCAGGTTATAGGGCGCGTAGTTGTACGTGTCCTCCGGCTGGCAATATTGGGTGGGGATGCCGCCCGCCAGGAAACGGATGCTGGAAACGCTGGAGCATGTCGGATTGGGCGACCGCGTGAGCCCGACCAGGCCGGCAAGCTGGCTGCTGGACAGCGGGATACGCGTGCCCGGAATATTGCCCGAGCCCGAATAGATGAAGCCGGTGCGTGTCGGATTGTCGGCAAGCGGGAGCGCCGAGAAATCGCGATCGGCCTGGGTGAAGCTGCCCTGCTTGGTGTAGGACAGGGCAAGGGCGACATTGCCGCGATTGTCCGGCGCGTTCACGCCGATGGTCAGGTCGTATTTCTGCTGCGGCGCATCCCCCCGGTCGGTGATGCCGTAGTTGACGCTCGCTTCCACGCCCTTGAAATTATCCTTGAGGATGAAGTTCACGGCGCCGGCGATGGCGTCCGAACCATAGACCGCCGACGCGCCGCCGCTGATGATGTCGACCCGCTGGACGAGCGCGTCGGGGATGCTGGCAAGGTCGACATTGCCCGCCGATCCGGTCGGGATGAACCGGCGGCCGTTGACCAGCGTCAGCGTGCGGGTGGCGCCCAGGCCCCGCAGGTTGGCGGTGAGCACGCCGCTTCCGCCGCCATTGTTGACCGCGGTGGTATTGCCCTGCGCCAGTTGCGGGAACTGGTTGATCGTGCGCTCGATGGTGACGTTGCCCGAAAGCTTGACATTCTGTTCGCCGATCACGGTCACGGGGCTTGGCGCGCTCAGATCGGGCCGCATCAGGCGGGAGCCGGTGACGATGACCTCGTCGCCGCCGGTGACGTTGGTCGGCTGGGTCTCTTGCGCCAGCGTCTGCGCCTGTGCCGGCGCGAACATCATGGGCATGCAGAGCAGCGTGGTCGCCAGCAAGGCCCGACGCAATGTGGCTGGGGGATGGAGATTTGCACCGAATGTCATGATCTGAACTCCCTGTTCTTCGTCGGCTCTTTGGCCGTTGGTGATCGTGATTATTCTCATCGGAAGATCGCCCGGCTGCGTCAGCGCAACCGCCGGCATGCGACCCCCCAGATCCGCGCAGCCCGCCTAAAACCCTTGTCAAGGCGCTCGGTATACGAAATATGATATACTCACTAATCTTGGAGTCAATGCCACAAAACCGACATGCAAAAGAGGGAATCTGCGGGTGAGACATGTGAGTCGAATGATCGCCGCCGTGCTGCTGATCGCTGGCGGCATGGCAGGTGAGGGAGCGGCGGTCCGGGCCGAGTCGCTCTCCATCGTCAACGTCACGCTGATCGACGGCACGGGCGCGCCCCCGCGGCCCGGCATGACCGTGCGGATCGAAAAGGGCCGGATCGCCGCCATCGGCGGCGCGCAGCCCCGGCAAGGGCGACAGCCCCGGCAGGGGCGCGGCAGGGTCATCGACGGGCGGGGCCGCTACCTGGTGCCGGGCTTCATCGACAGCAACGCCCACCTTACGGTCTATGGCCAGCCATCCCGGCGCGACACCTCCGCCAAATATGGCGACCGCAACGAGGAACTGGCGCTGGAGGTGGCGCAACGCGCGCTGAAGGCGGGGGTGACGACCCTGATCGACAGCTATGGCGTGCTGGCGCCCTCGATCGTGATCCGCGACCGGATCGACCGTGGCGAGGCGGTCGGCGCGCGGCTGCTGCTGGCCGGCAACATCGTCGGCTGGGGCGGGCCCTTCTCGCTGAGCTTCTCGCTGACGAAGGACAGCGATCTCTCCCTGTTCCAGGAGAAATGGAACGACCGCCTGACGCAGGACATCGGCGAAGAGATCACGGACATGACGCCGGACGAGCTTCGACAGGCCATGCGGACCTATCTCGACAAGGGCGTCGACGTCATCAAATATGGCGGCACCGCGCATTTCATGCGGCCGTCGCTGATCGGCTTTTCTCCCCGGCAGCAGCAGGTGATCGTCGAGGAGGCGCACCGCCGGGGCAAGCCGGTGCAGGTCCACGCCACCAGCCCGGAGGGGCTTCGCCTGTCGCTGGAGGCGGGGGTCGACGTCATCCAGCATCCCGAACTGCACAGCCGCGACCTACCCGAAGAACTTGTCGCGCTGATCATTTCCCGCAATGCGCTGTGCGGCATGCGCGCCAACCTCATCACCGGCGCGGCGCGGCAGCGTCACCTGGCGCAGCGCGCCGCCGTCGAGGCGCAGCAGGCGGCGCTTCCTCCGCCGACCACCGCCGCCGAACGCTGGCGCCGGCTGGAGGCGCTGGGGGAGACCGAGGACATCCAATGGCGCAACGCCAGGCGGCTGATCGCCGCGGGCTGCCGCGTCACGCCCGCGACGGACAGTTTCCTGGGCGATGCGCCGGAATTCCGCCGCGTGCCCAAGACGGATGAGGCAGAGCCGGGCATGGGCACGATCCGCGCCATCGAAGGCTTCGTAGAACTGGGGATGACGCCGATGCAGGCGATCGTCGCCGCGACAAGGAACGGCGCGGCCTCCGCCTTCCGATCCAAAGACCTGGGAACAGTTGAAGAAGGGAAGATTGCCGACATGGTGCTGCTCGACGCCGATCCGCTGGCGGATATCCACAACATCGAAAAGGTGAACGTCGTTGTCGCGCAGGGCAGGGTGGTCGATCTTGCCAGCCTGCCCGAGCACCCGCTGTTCGACGTGAAGCCATGAAGAGGCCCGGCATGGATCGCCGCCGCTTCCTGGCGGTCAGCGGCGGTGGCGTGGCGGCGGCGTCCGTGCTTGCCGCACCTGCGGCAGCGGCGGCCGACGACAGTGCGCTGCTGGCCCGCTTCGGAGGCGCGGAAGAGGCCGCCGGCGAGCCGCTGTGCAGCTTCACCGACGAGGGGTGCCGCTGGACCGTGCATGAGGATCGCGCCGGCCTGGGGCCGATCCGCTTCGTTGCCGACGACGGCGCGGTGGTGACGCTGGCCAAGCGGCTGGAGCCGGTGTTCGCCGGCCCCGAACCCGCCTATCTCGGCCTGACATTGGAGCAGGTCGCATTGGCTGACGCCGATCTGCTTGCCGATCGGCTGCTGGCGCATGGCGGCGATCCCGATCCGGAGCGGGTCCGCGTCGCGGCGCCGCCGCCGGCGTCCATGCTGAAGAGCGACGGCTGGGGCACGCGGCTGCCTTGGACCGCCTTTGTCGGCACGCGGCAGGCCGGCGACACGATGCCGGTCTTTCCCAATGGGCGCACCCGGACCTACCGGCCGGAACACGACTTCCCCGAACTGACCGACGACGTGCTCAGCCCCGGCCGGAGCGAAGGGTTGATCGGCGGCTGGTTGCCCGCCGTGCATAAGCGGATGCCCCGGCCGCAGGGCGGCGAATATGACCTGCTCACCTTTGCCGACACGGACTATTATGGCCGTTTCTATGTCCATACATGGCACAGGACGCGCCTGATCGAGGGTGGCCGCGTCATGCGCGAGACATTCGGTAATTCGCATGCGCGTTTCCCCTCCCGTCGCGCCAATCCGGGCCCGGAGGATTTCTATCGCGCCTTGCTGCGCTTCGCCCGCAGCTGGTCGGGCGAACTGGCGGGAATGGCGCGCGCGACGCTGCCCGACCCGAGCTGGACGGACATGGTCGCGCATGCCTTCGCCAAGGAACTGGTCGTGCGCCCCGGCGGCGACTATCCCAAATATGGCGTGGTGGACCGGGACTATTATGGCTCGGAATATGACGGCTTCCAGGACACGTTCACCTCGTCGCTGCTGGCCAATCTCGAATGGGGCCGCTTCGCCCAGGCGCGCGCGGTGCTCGACCAGTTCTTCACCGAATTCGTGACGCCCGACGGCCTGGTCGACATGCGCGGCCCCGAAGTGCCGCAATATGGCCTGACGCTCAGCCTGATCGCCCGCTATGCCTATGTCACCGGCGATCTCGCGACGCTCATCCGCCACCGCGACAAGATCCGCGAGAGCGCGCGCCTGCTCGCCGATCTTCATGATGCCGGGCTGGCACTTGCGCCATCCTCGCCGGGCCATGGCCTGTTGCACGGCTGGAGCGAGAGCGACGCCTGCCTCCATCCCGATCCGACGCTGTGGTGGAAGCCCTATTGGAACAACTCCGCCTTCGCGGTGCGCGGCTGGCGCGATCTTGCGGAGGTCTGGCCGGCGCTGGGCGGCAGCGAGGGGGACGTGCGCGACTGGCGCGCACGCGCCGATCGCCTGAATGCCCGGCTGGTGGAGGCGGTGCGGGCCAATATCCGCCGCGATCTCTCGCCCCCCTATCTCGGCCCGCTGCCGGGCGTGCGCGAGACATTCCGCCAGGCGCTCTCCAAGGGCGGGCGGAGCGAGCAGGGATGGCCGCATCGGGTCTATGCCGAACTGCTCCATGCCGATGTGCTGCCGGACGACCTTGCCGGCCTGGTGGTGGACTGCCTGCGCGGCCATGGTGGCACGACCCTGGGGGTGGTGGCGAATATCGGCCGGCCATCGCCCCGCAACCGTTCGATCCTGGGCTTCATTTCCTATGGCTATGCCCGCGCGCTGCTGCGGCTCGACCGGATCGAGGAATATCTGCTGTTCCTCTATGCGCATCGCTATCATGACCATACGCCCGGCGGCTGGGTGGCGGGTGAGGTTGCCGGCATCACCGGCAGCATGCCGATCTTCTGCATCCCCGCGCAGCTCACCATTCCCAAGCTGGTCCGCTGGATGCTGGCGTTCGAGGACGATGGCGGCCTGCACCTGCTGCGCGCCGTGCCGCGCGACTGGATCGGATCGGGCAAGCCTGTCGGCATCACCAGCGCGCCGACCCGCTGGGGGCGTGCGGACGTTTCGGTCCAGCTCGACCGCGCGCGTGGGGTCGTGACCGGGCAGGTCGCGCTTCACGGCAAGCCGCCACCGCAGGCGACGTTGCGGCTGCGCCTGCCCAAGGGGCTGCGGATCGCCGCCGCGCGGATCAACGGCCGGGCGGTCCGGCCCGTGGGCGAAACCCTGCCGCTGGCAGGTGCCGCGGACGGGCGCTATGCCGTGACCGTGCAGGTCAAGGGGACGGCGGCCTGATCCCTGCTGGAGCGGTCGGTCCGATGGCATCGGACCGGCCGCTCCATGCTTTCGATGTGAGGCATCTGCTTAATCCGCGTCCCGCCGCCCGTGCATTCAGGGATTCGGGCGGCGGCGGGCGGTGATGATCGTGTCGATCTCATCGGTGCGCGGGTTGATGAAGTCCAGGCGCACGCGTCCGTCGGCGGTCATCTTCACCGTCGCGGGCACCGAGCTGTTGGTGAGGACCCATCCGGCCGGCAGCACCACGGCATTGGCGGGTCGGCCGAAAGCGCGGTGCCACAGCAGTTCGCCGTTCTGGAGCAGATAGCGCGCGGGATCGGTGTAGGTCTCCGCGATCCGCAGGCGCATGCTTTCCCCCGGCTTCACCGGCGGGAAGTGGAACAGCACCGCCATGCTATCGGGCATGATGCCGCTCATGCGCGGCGCGGCCTTCCGGATGGCCTCTCCCCTGAGCAGTTCGCCCGGTAACGCCGCGCCCGTGTCGATGTTGCGGGCCGATGGATCGGAAACGGTGCTGCCGGCGCGGACCAGGTTGACATAGGTCGACACGCCCGGGCGCGTTTCCGTATAATCATGCGTCAGGCTGAAGCTGTGTGTTTCCGGCGCGTTCAGATCATAGACGATCTTGCGGTCCTGATGCGCGCGCTCGTCGAATTCCTTCACCATTGCGGATGGGCCACCCGCGCCGAAGCCGGGGACGGGGCGCGCCTTGACGATCAGCGGGGAGGGGGCGGCGCTGTCGTTCCAGAAGGCGATCCTGATGCGGCCGTCGGGCTCCTGCAGCACTTGCGAAGGCGTGTTGACGGAGACCAGCTCATATCCCTTGGGCAGCACCACCGCGTTGCGCTTGTTGCCCAGCAGCCGATCGAAGACGATCATGTCGCCATCGCTATAATAGCTCTTTGCGTCTTCGTAGGTCTTGTCGATCAGCACCCGGCCCTCGCCGCCGTCGGCGGGGACGGGGCGGGCAAGCCTGACCTCGATATATTGGCTGTCGGGCGCCGCCCCGCGCACGCCGCCGGCCCTGGCGGCGGGGCCGTCGACCACGCCGAATTTCAGCGGCTTGCCGGTCGCGCGGTCGATGACGCTTTCTTCGGTGGCGGTGCTGCCCGGCCGGATCGGGTTGTAATAGGCTGTCGCGCCCGGCGTGATGGCGGTGATCTCATAGACGATGCGGAAGCTGTGGGTGCCGGGCGCCAGCAGCTCATAACGGGTATAGGCATCGGCCTCGCGGTTCTGCGCCAGCGCCGCCGGGGATGCGCCGCCGAGCATGGCGAGCATGGCGAGCATGATGAGCGGTGCCGCACCGGTGGCCATGCCGAAATCCCTGCCCATCTCCTGTCTCCTCATCCGTCGGCTTCTGTCAGAACATCGTCCATGGCGCCGGGCGCCATGGGTTGCGGGCAGGGCGGGGATCGGCATCCCGCGCTTTTCCACCAACGCGCTTTCCCTCAAAGCGTGATGGTGGCCGATCTGCCGTCGAATGACAGCGGGCGGGTGCCTTCCTGCCCCGCCATCCGCACCGCGAACGTCCGTCGCGCCGGCGTGCCATGGCCACGCGTCACGCGAAGCGTCCGTGCGGCGTCCGACCAGTGCAGCTCGATCCGGCTGAAGGCCCCCTTGGCATAGGCGAAGCTGTCGCCGTCATCCTCATAGATGGTGGCGGTGCCGTCCGCGCCCGGATGCACCACCAGCGTCGTCGGCTGGCTCGTGCGCTCGCCGCTGTGCTGGCGGACGGGATCGAGCGGCAGGACAGCGCCGGCCCGGACATAGACGGGCATGGTGGCCAGATCGACAGGGCGCGTCACCTCGCGCCCGCCCTCCAGCGCCTCGCCGGTCCAGTGATCGTACCAGCGGCCGCGCGGCAGGTAGAGCGTCCGCGCGGTTGCGCCCTTCTCCACCACCGGCGCCACCAGAAGGTCGGCGCCGAACAGATACTGGTCGCCGCGCGCCACCGCCTGCGGATCGTCGGGGAAGTGCAGCCACATCGCGCGGATGATCGGCATGCCGGTCGTCACGCTCTCATGCGTGGCGGTGTAGAGATAGGGCAGCAGCCGGTAGCGCAGCTCCAGATAACGGCGGCAGATCGGCTCGATCCGGTCGTCCTTCAGGCTGGCGGGATCGGGCTGCCATTTGGGCGTTTCGGCATAGCCGCGCTCGCCCTTGGTGAAGCCCCATGGCATGTGCATCCGCCAGTCGCGGCCATGGCTGCGGAACAGCGGGTTGAAGGCGGCGAACTGGAACCAGCGGGCGAACAGCTCCCCGGAATATTCCTCGGTCGGCACGAAGCCGCCGATGTCGGTGCCCCAATAGGGGATTCCGCTCAGCCCGGTGTTGACGGCGATGGGCACATGGTTGGCCAGCGTCTCCCATCGGCTCTCGACATCCCCCGACCACAGGAAGGACGCAAAGCGCTGCATGCCCGCAAAGCCGTTGCGGTGAAGCGCATAGACGCGCCTGCCCGGCCGCCAGAGCTGCTGGCCCTCGAAATACATGCGGTTGCGCGCAAGCCGCGAGGGCGGATCGAGCCCGTCGCCCTGATCGGGCCACCAGCCGTCGATGCCGAGGTCGGCGAGCGGCTTGTGATGGGGCCAGTAGCAGCTCACCTGCCGGTCCGGCGGCCAGCTGCCATCGGGCAGGCGGCCGCTGGGCAGCGGCGGCGCTGTGCATGGATCGGTGACGCCGCCCGTCATCCGCTTGCCCTCGATCACGACATGCAGGACGACCTTGAAGCCCTCGTCGTGCAGCGCCTTGATCGCCTTGGGCGGATCGGGGAACGCCTTGGCGTTCCAGCCGAACTCGCCATTGTCGGTGTTCCACCCGCTGGGGCAGAAGCCGGTGCCGAGGTAGATCATCGCATCGCACGGCAGCTTGCGTTCGCGGAATTCGCGCGCTTCGGCCAATATTTCCTCCGGCGTGCCGAGCGTGCGGTGCGACTGCTGATAGCCGAGCGACCAGAGCGGCGGCATCTGGGGATAGCCGGTGATCTCGGCATAGGCGCGCAGGAGCCCGGCGGGGTCGCGGTCCACCGCCAGGAACAGGTCGATGGGCTCCTCCGGCCGTGTCGGCAGGAAGCGCCCCTCGCTGCCCGACAGGTCGAACGCGCCGACGGGCTGGTGGACGAACATCGCCCAACCCTCCGTGCCGACCAGCCACTGGATCGGCACGCGGGCGCCGTGGGTGCGCAGCTTGTAGCCGCCCTGGCCGCTCCGCATCACGTCGACATTGCCGCGCCGGTCGAAACCCGGACCGCCTTGCCCCATGCCGAGCAGCGGCGCATGGCCGAGCCGGAAGTCGAGCGCGCCTTCTTCCCAGCGCAACTCCTGAACGGTCGTGCCGGCCGCATCCGCGATGCGGATCGACAGCGGCGTGGGCTGCAACGTCAGCGACAGGCCCGCGCAGGCGATCTGCTGGTCGGGCTCGATCGCGCGCAGCTTTGCCTGCGGGGCGGGCCAGGCGCGTTCGGCCAGCGATCCGGTGGGGACGGGCTCCTGGGCGATGCCGTCCACGATCGGCAGCAGGCTGATGCGGATCAGCCCGGGCGCGATCGCCGCCAGCCGCAACTCGACCGGGCCGCTGTCCAGCGCCAGCGCCCGGGCCGGGCCCTTTGCCGCCAGCAGGGCGCTTCCGAGCGCGAGCGCCTTCAGCCCTTCGCGGCGCGTGAGCGGCTCAGTCATGCGCGCGCATAGCCTGGATGCATGGCCACGGGCGGGCACCGGCGATGGGGGGCGTGGCGGGGCGCAGGAACTGCCCGCAGCCGCTGATTATCTCGTCCGTGATGGGGGTCATGAGAGTTCCTGTTTTTTGAGAACCGAACGTCTGGACTAATCTTGTAGACTGTATACGATGATGAGTCGGGGTCAAGGGGGGTAAAACCGCATGAGCGACGACAGCGATCTGCCAAGGCCAACGCGCCGCGATCTGCTTGCCGCGGCCGGGGCATTTGCCATGGCCGGCATGTCGGGGCAGGCGTCTGCGCAGGTGCCCGATCACCCGGCGCCCCATCGCCCGGCACCCCTGCCCAGGGGCGAGGGGAAACCGCTGGTGGCGATCCAGATCGGCGGGCGTTCCTTTGTCGACGAAGGCGTGGAGCGCTGTCTCGACACGCTGCAGGCGACAGCGGGCATCAACACGATCATGGCGGCGGTGTTCACCTATGGCGGCGGTCTGGCCGGGCGCCAGGGCAGGAGCCAGCCGCTGCCCGACCATGGCGTGCAGGAATATGACCAGGTCCATGGCGGCAGCTACGCCGCGATCCATCCCGAATTCTACGAAGGTTCGGTGATACGCGACATCCGCGCGCCCGAACTGGGCAGCTTCGACATCCTCGGCGACGTGATCCCCGCCGCCAAGGCGCGCGGCATGAAGACCTATGCGCTGTTCGAGGAGAATTACAATCCGCGCCTGATCCCGAATTTCGAGAAGATCGCGGAGGTCGACCTGTTCGGCCGCGTCGGCCGCAGCAGCTGTTTCAACAACCCGAATTTCCGCAGCTTCATCGCCTCGATGGTGGCGGATTGGGTGAGCAGCAACGATATCGACGGGCTGATGTGGGAATCGGAGCGGCAGGGCCCGTTCAACAGCGCGCTCGGCATCCATTTCGGCGATGCCGCGCTCCGCCGGTCCAACATCGCTTGCTTCTGCGAACATTGCACGAGCAAGGCGCGCGAACTGGGGATCGACGCCCGTCGCGCGCGGGAGGGCTATCTGGCGCTCGACGGCTGGGTGAAGCGGGTATTGGCGGCGCCGCGCGGCGCGGACGGCGCGTTCGTGCCGTTCTGGCGCATCCTGCTCGATTATCCCGAAATCCTCGCCTGGCACCGCTTCTGGGGCGCGAGCCAGGAGGAGGCATATGGGCTGATCTACGGCACCGCCAAGCGCATCAGACCGACCATCCAGGTCGGCTGGCACATCATGCACCTCGTCACGATGAGCCCCTTCTACCAGGCGGATGTGGATTATGCGCGGCTGCTGCCATTCGCCGATTTCCTCAAGCCCTGTCCCTATAATAATTGCGCCGGCCCGCGGCTCGCCGAATATGTGCGCAACACCCAGGCCACGCTCTTCCGCGACATGACGCCCGAGCAGGTGCTCGACATGACCTATCGCATGATGGGGCTCACCGGCGAGGCGTCGCTCGACAAATTGCCGACGGCCGGCCTTTCGGCCAATTCGGTGGCCGTGGAGACGCGGCGCGCCATCGCCGATGTGGGCGGCGCGGTCCCCATCTATCCGGGCATCGACATCGATATTCCGACCGGCCGCGATCAGAAGCGGACGCGGCCGCAGGATGTGAAGGCGGCGACCGGCGCCGCGCTCGATGCGGGCGCGGCCGGTGTCATTCTCTCGCGCAAATATGCCGAGATGCGGCTGACCAACCTTGCCGGCGCGGGCGCGGCCCTGCGCGAACGGCATCTGATATGAGGGGCGTTTCGATGCGGATGACAGTTGCGGTTCTGCTGGGCCTGATCGCGGCACCGGCGATGGCGGACGTGACGGCGGTGCAGATCGAGCGATCGGTGCATCTTCGTGAGGATTGGCAATATCTCACCCGCGATGTCGCCGATCCCGCCACCTTCACCAGCGAGGGCAAGCTGCTCTACCGCAAGACGGTGGAGGGCGGCTTCGCCTTCGTCGTCTACGATCCCGCCACCGGCGCCAGGGCGCCGGCGATCGACCAGGCCCGTGTCGCCGCCGCGCTCGGCAAGGCGACGAACGAGAAGATCGCGCCGCTTCGCCTGCCGTTCCAGCGTTTCGACTTCGCCGATGGCGGCAAGGCGATCCAGTTCCAGATGGATGAGGTGCAATGGCGCTGCACGCTCACCGACTATATGTGCGGCAAGGCGCCGCGCCGACGCCAGGCGAGGGGCTTTGGCGTGGTGCGCGATCTGGACATCCCCGCCGACAATCATCCGCGCCGGTCCCCTGATGGCAAATGGGAGGCGCATGTCGAGAATTTCAACATCGCCGTCCGCCCGATCGGCGGCATGTGGAAACGCATCAGCAGCGATGGGTCCGACGGCAATTTCTACGATCCTGAATCGATCGCCTGGTCGCCGGATTCGCAGAAGCTCGCCGCCTATCGCGTGCGGCCGGGCTTCCATCGGATCGTCTACAAGGTCCGTTCCTCCCCCGCCGACCAGGTCCAGCCCGAACTGACGACCCAGCTCTATCCCAAGCCGGGCGACGCGGTGGACATCGACACGCCCGTGCTGTTCCATGTCGCCGAGGCCAGAGCACTGCCGATCGCCGCCGGCCTGTTCGACAATCCCTACGACATGTCCGCGCTGGCATGGAGCAAGGACAGCGCGACCCTCTCCTTCGTCTACGAGCAGCGCGGGCACCAGCTGGCGCGGATCGTGCAGGTGGATGCGCAGACGGGTGTTCCCCATGCGGCGGTGACGGAGGCCGCCAGGACCTTCGTCAACGAAGGCCGCCGCTTCCGCCATGATCTCGACAATGGCCGCGGGATCATCTGGATGTCCGAACGCGACGGGTGGAACCATCTATATCTGTTCGACGGCCGCAGCGGCAAGGTGACGCGCCAGATCACGCGCGGCCCCTGGGTGGTGCGCGACGTGCTCAAGGTGGATGAGGGCAAGCGCCAGATCTATTTCACCGCCAGCGGCATGCGGGCGGGGGAAGACCCCTATTTCCAGCATTTCTATCGGGTGGATTTCGATGGCAGCCACCTGACTGCGCTGACCACGGTCGACGCCTATCACGACGTGGCGCTGTCGCCCGACATGGCGACCTATGTGGACACCTATTCGCGTGTCGACCTTCCGCCGGTTTCGGAACTGCACCGCAGCAGCGACGGCGCGCTGATCGCGACGATCGAAAAGGGCGATATCTCGCGCTTGCTGGCCGCGGGCTTCAAGGCGCCCGAGCCGTTCATCGCCAAGGGGCGTGACGGCAAGACCGATATCTACGGGCTGATCGTGCGGCCCCGTGACTTCGATCCGGTGAAGACATATCCGGTGATCGAGAATATCTACGCCGGCCCGCATTCCAGCTTCGTGCCGAAGACATGGTGGCCATTTGGCTATCATGGCGGTGGCGATAAGGTGATCGGCATGCAGAGCCTGGCCGATCTGGGCTTCATCGTCGTGCAGATCGACGGCATGGGGACGCTCAACCGGTCAAAGGCGTTCCACGATGTCGCCTGGAAGAACATCGCCGACGCGGGCTTTCCCGATCGCATCCTGTGGCACAAGGCGGCGGCCGCCAAATATCCATGGTATGATATCGGCAAGGTCGGCATCTATGGCGGTTCGGCGGGTGGGCAGGACACGCTGCTCGGCCTTCTCTTCCATCCCGAATTCTACAAGGTCGGGGTGGCGTTCGCCGGCTGCTACGACAATCGCATGGACAAGATAAGCTGGAACGAACAGTGGATGGGCTGGCCCGTCGACGCAAGCTATTCGGCCTCGTCCGGCGTCGACAATGCCTGGCGGCTGCAGGGCAAGTTGCTGATGATCGTCGGCGAACTCGATTCCAACGTGGACCCGTCCTCCACCTTCCAGGTGGCCGATGCGCTCATCAAGGCGGGCAAGGTGTTCGACCTGCTGGTCGTGCCGGGCGAGGGGCATGCGGCGGGGCGCTCGACCGGCCCGATCGACTATGGCCAGCGCAAGCAGTTCGATTTCTTCCTGCATAACCTTGCCGGTCAGGAAACGCCCAACTGGAATGAAAAGCCGGTGGCGCCGCCGGCCTTCTGACAGCCGGTTTCGCCGCTTCTGGAATATTGCGGCGATTGCCTTGAAATAATCATGGGTTGCGTGATGGTCAGAATCTCTCCGGAAAAGCATCCGGAAATCTGACCGCAGAATATAGATGATGATGACAGAGTTTATAGCCGCTCCCGCGCTTCCGGGGCGCTGATGGCGTTTGCCTTCGCAAGGCGCAATTTGGTCTTCGCAGGCATAGAGAAAAGAGGAGGTCTGTGCGCGATGCCCCCTCCGGGAATCCTGATCTTCATCTGAGGAAGATGCTTTCGCGCGAAATCGAAAGAGAAGCTATTTTTGTCTTGTGCGACTCCAGATAATATGCACCGTATACGATATTCTAACGAGTAAGGTGCCGGAGACAATTCCGGAGACAATTGAAGGGTTCAGGACGGATCAACATCAACGGGGGAAAATCATGACCGAGAAGCTGACGAGGCAAGCCCTGCTCTGTACGACGATGATCGTAACGGGCCTTATCGCCGCCACACCCGCACGCTCGCAAACGACCCCGCCGCCCGAAAGCGTCGGCGCGACGGCGTCTGACAGTGACTCCATCGTCGTCACCGGCTCCCGTATCCAACGACCTGACCTGACCGTCGCCAGCCCGGTGGCCGTGATCGGCCAGGAGGAGATTGCGCTCCGGCAACCCGGCACGGCGGAAGACCTGCTTCGTGACCTGCCGTCGGTACGGCCGGCGACCGGGCCGGGTGCCAACAATGGCGCCAATGGATCGTCTACGGTGGATCTGCGTGGCATCGGCGACAACCGCACGCTGGTGTTGCTCGATGGGCGGCGGATCGTCCCCTACAGCCTCAACGGCGTCACGGACCTCAACACCATTCCCCCCGGATTGATCGAGCGGGTGGACGTGGTGACGGGCGGCGCATCGTCGGTCTATGGCGCGGATGCGGTGGCCGGCGTGGTCAACTTCATTACCCGCCGCAATTTCAGCGGGGTCAATCTCGACAGCAGCTATCGCATCACGGAACGGGGCGATACGCCTCAATTCCGCGTCAACGCCCTGTTCGGCGCCAATTTCGACGGCGGGAAAGGCAATGCGGTCCTGGGGCTTGGCTATCTGAAGCGCCAGCCGCTTTTCGCTTTCGACCGGTCGATCGGCGAGATCCCGCGCAGTTCCGCCAACGGGCTGTTCAACGGTTCGCAAAATACCGCGCCGATCCTGTTCACCAGCCCATCGCCGACCGCGCTCGGCCTGGGGGCAGGCAGCCTGGGCAGCGTGCTCGATCCCGCCACGGGCTCGCTCCGCATCGCCAACCAGGGCGATACCTATAATTCCAACGATCTGAGCTATTATCAGACGCCGCTGCAACGCTTCAGCGCCTATGCCGCCGCGCATTACGAGGTGGCGGACGGCGTCGACCTCTATTCGAGCGCCATGTTCAGCCGGAACGAAGCGGTCACGTCGATCGCGCCGAGCGGCACCTTCCAGAACATCTACCAGCTTCCCCTGAGCAATGCCTATCTGCCGACGGGCGTGCGCAACCAGCTTTGCAACGCCATCGACACCAATCCCGGCGTCGCCGGCATCCAGCCGCTCAGCGCCGCCCAGTGCGCCGCCGCCGCCACGGCCGCGCCCGGCAGCGCCAATTATCGCGAAATCGCAATTCTCGGGCAGCGCCGCTTCGTGGAGTTCGGGCCGCGGGTGAATGCGATCGACGCCAACCAGTTCCAGCTTCAGATCGGTGCCCGGGGCGACGTCCTGTCGAACCTGCATTATGACGTGTCCGCGCAATATGGCGAGACCAGCCAGTTCAACCTCTATGACGGCTGGGGTTCGAACACCCGTCTCCAGCAGGCGATCCGCTCCTATCGCAACCCGGCCGGCACGCCGACATGCAACGATCCGTCCTTCAGCTGCGTGCCGATCAACCTGTTCGGCCCCGCAGGCACGATCACGCCGGAAATGGCGCGCTTCATCGATCTCGATGCGCAGGTGCGGCGCAAGGTGCAGCTGACGGTGGTCAGCGGCAATATCGGCGGCGACCTGTTCGGCCTTACCAGCCCCTTCGCGGAAAAGCCGCTCGCCTTCTCGGTGGGCGCCGAATATCGCAAGCTGGTCGCGATCGCGCAGCCCGATGCCAATCTGCAGATCCAGAACGAGGTGCTGGGCACCGGCTCGCCGGTCACGCCCGACCGTGGCGAGATCACCGTGAAGGAGGCATTTGGCGAGCTGATTGCGCCGCTCGTGGTGAAAAAGCCCTTCTTCTATAACCTGCAGCTTGAGGCAGGCGTCCGCTATTCCGACTATAATACAACGGGCGGCAGCCTGACGTGGAAGGCCGGCGGCAGCTACGAGCCGTTCCAGGGCTTCAAGTTCCGCGGCATGTATCAGGTCGCGGTGCGCTCGCCGAACATCAGCGAGCTTTATGCCTCGCCGGTGCAGGGCCTTGCGAACCGGGCGACCGATCCCTGCCAGGGATCGCTCCCCGTGGCCAATCCTGCCCTGGCCGCGCTGTGCGTGGCGACCGGCGCGTCTGCGAGCACGATCGGCTCGATCCCGACGCCGTCGGCGGGGCAGGTGAACACCACCACCGCGGGCAATGCGAACCTCGATGTGGAGCGCGCCCGCACCTATACACTGGGCCTGGTGCTGACCCCGCCCCAGGTTCCGCGTCTCTCGGTGACGCTGGACTATTTCCATATCAAGATCCGCGACGCGATCTCCTCGCCCACGGTCGGCAACATCCTGGATGGCTGCTATTCGACCGCGCTGAACCCGCAGCTGAGCTTCAACCAGTTCTGCGCGCTGATCGGCCGCAATCCGCTGACCGGCGGCCTCAACGGCACGGGCGAGACAAGCGGCGCGCGGCTGCTCACGTCCAATCAGGGCGTGATCGAGACGGCGGGCCTGGACCTTGGCGTCTCCTATCGCTTCGACCTGTCGGACTTTGGCCTGAAAGGCGATCCGGGGTCCCTGCGGCTGAGCTTCAACGGCACCTATCTGGATTATTACCGCTTCCAGGCTTCGCCCGTTTCGATCAACCGGGATTGCACCGGCTATTACAGCAACGACTGCGGCAACCCTCGCGCCCGCTTGAAGTGGAACATGCGCGCGAGCTACACGCTCGGCCCGGCGGACCTGTCGCTGCTCTGGACGCATATCAGCCGGGTGCGGATCGAGCCCTTCCAGGCGACCGCGATCACCCCGCTCAGCACGCCGCAGACGGGCGGCCCCAACCCGACCGCCACCAGCTTCGGCACGGTGATCTACAATGGCGTCACCTATACCAATGTCCCGACAAACGGCATTTTCGAGCCGTACCGGCAGATCAAGGCATTCGATTATTTCGACCTGTCGACCACCGTGCATGTGAACCCCAATTTCGAGGTCGGGCTGCTTGTCGACAATCTGCTCGACCGCGATCCGCCGCAGGCCGCGGGCGTGGGGGTCAACATCCCGGTGATCTACGACGTGCTGGGCCGCACCTATACGATTTCGGCGCGGATCAAATTCTAGAGCATTTTCCGGTCGGGTGGAAACGCCGTTCGGCGCGGCCAATCCCCTGACGGCTCGGGACATGCGGCACATCGAACGATGCGACGACACATGATTGGAGCGCGCGGCGGTCGCCGTTGCCCGGCGGCCGCCCTGCAGATGATGGGAGAAAGAGATGCGCGCGAAGACAGCGAAGACAGGATTTCTGATGGCTACGGTGGCGCTGGGTCTCGCCTTTGCCACCCCGGCGCGGGCGGACGATCTGTCCAGCGTGCTGCACGATTTCGAGACCGGGCCGGCCGCGCAGACTGCGAGCCGGCCGGGCATGCCGGCATGGCCCGACGCCAGCCCGGCGGGGGTTGCCCGGCGCAAGGCCGCGCTGCTCAGCCTCAAGGAACGGTTGCGCACGCTGCCTGTGGCGGGCCTGTCGGATCAGGAAGACCTCACCCGCACGCTGCTCACCCGCAATATCGACGTGGCGCTGGAGGGCATCGGTTTTGACGATGAGCGCATTCCCTTCACCGGCGGCGAAGGCTTCTACACCCGGCCGAACGGCGCCGCGCGCAACGTCATCATCCATGACAAGGCGGAAGCGGAGCGCTGGATCGCGCGGCTGGAGGCCTTGCCCGCTTATTATGCGCAGGCGATCGCCAACATGCGGCGCGGCATCGCCACCGATTTCATGCAGCCCAAGCTGGTGACGCGCATCGCGATCTCGACCGCCCGGATCATCGCCGACACGCCCGCCGAGACCGATCCGCTGATGATCCCGCTGCAGAAACTGCCGCCCGCGATCGACGCGGGCGAGGCGCAGGCGCTGCGCGGGCGCGCGCTCGACGTGTTGCGCACGAAGGTCAAGCCGGCGCAACGCGAGCTGGTCGCCTTTTTCGAGAAGGATTATCTGCCGCGCGCCCGCGACAGCATCGGTGCCAGCGGGATGAAGGGCGGCGACGCCTATTATGCCTTCCTCGTCCGCAAGTTCACCACCACCGATCTCACGCCGGAGCAGGTGCATCAGATCGGCCTTGCCGAGGTGAAGCGCATCCGCGGCGAAATGAACGCCGCCATGGCCGAGATGGGGTTCAAGGGCAACCTGCAGCAATTCCTCGCCTTCCTGCCGACCCAGCAGCAATATCTCGCCAAGAGCAACGAAGATTATATGGAAAAGGCGGGCGAGATCCTGAAGCGGATCGATCATGAGCTGCCGCGCTGGTTCGGCAAGCTGCCGCGCCTCACCTATGGCATCCAGATCAAGGCGCCCGATCAGGCCAACTCTTCCGGCGCATATTATCGCGGCGATCCGCAGCTGGGCATTGCCGGCACGGTGATGACGGGGCGGAACCTGACCGGCTATCCCCTCTACAACCTGCCGGCCTGGCTGCTGCATGAGGGTGTGCCCGGCCACCATCTGCAGATCGCGCTGGGGCAGGAGCGAACCGATCTGCCCGCCTTCCGCCGCGCCGACAGCATCACCCCCTTCGTCGAGGGCTGGGCGCTCTATTCCGAGCGGCTTGGCGGCGAGATGGGGATTTATCGCAACCCCTATGAACGGTTCGGCCGCCTTGCTTTCGAGATCTGGCGCGCCTGTCGCCTGGTGATCGACACCGGCATGCATGCCAAGGGCTGGACCCGCGACCAGGGGGTGGCGTGCCTGAAGGACAATACCTCACTGTCGCAGCGGAGCATCGACAATGAGGTCGATCGCTATATCGGCTGGCCGGGGCAGGCGCTGGCCTACAAGATGGGCGAACTCAAGATTTCCGAGATCAGGCGGCGCGCGGAGCAGGCATTGGGCCCGCGCTTCGATATCCGCGCCTTCCATGATGCGCTGATCGGCGACGGTCCGCTGCCGCTGGCGGTGCTGGACGAGCGGATGGACAAGTGGATCGCGGCGCAGAAGCTGAAACCGGCGGCGGCGCCAGTGACGGAGAGCGAGGGGGAGGCGCAGCCATGAAGGGGGTTAAAGCGGGCCTGGGCAGGACGGCAAGGCCGGGTCGCGACCGAACGTTTCACGGCCCCGACCACCGCGTCGGGCGATAGCCGTCATGCGTGATGACGATCGGGGTTGCATCCATCTTCGGTGCTAAATTGTTTTCCAATTCAAACATATACGATATATGAAATATGGGTCGGTCGAGATGAAGGGCGACGGATCTGGTCATTCCTCCTTGGGTCGTTGGTAAGGAAAAAGGCCCCGGAAACAGCCATCCAGGGAAGGTGGCGGCCGGGCAGTGGATTTTATGCTGCGGAGCGAAGGACGTCATCGAAATGAAGACCGTATGAGCCTGATAATCCGAACCCTGTCCGAACAGTTGGTGAGCCTGGTGCGGGACCGTATTTTG